>NZ_JCALCY010000019.1:0-66859 GCF_059812585.1 Mycobacterium sp. NGS48 | reverse complement strand
GTCTTTCCTTTCTCTGACTATCGATTCCCGACACAGCGCTTAGTTGTTCCAGGGTGTCTCCCCTCCGAGGTCCTCGCCCCAGCTTTCCGGCAGCATCGGCACACTGGGACCGCCACCGAACTCGTCATCGGCCAACGTGGCCAGCCCCGCTGCCTGCGCGCCCGACTTCGGCAGCGTTCCGGTGAACCCGAGTGGCCCGCTACTTCGATCCGAGGGCACCGGCCGATCCGTCGGCGGTGTGACAGGCTCAGCGACACTGTCGTCGGCGTCGAGGTATTCGTAGCGGTGCCCGCGGTCGATGACCGACCCGCGCCGTCGGCGCGCCCGCTCCTGCTGCCCGCGGTCCGCCGTCGCGGCTGCCACAGCCGCGGCGCCCTGAGCTGTCGGCTCCTTGGCCTTGGACTGGCTGGACAGCGTGGCTTCACGCTTGAGACCGGCCAGGCCCACCATGTAGCCGAAACCCTCCGCACCCGTCACCGGGATGGGTGGGACGGGCGGAGCCGCCGGCGCCGCGGCGACGGTAGCCGTGGCCGGCGCCGTTGTCGTCGGAGTCGCCGGCGCCACCGAGCTCGTCGGAACCGCTGCGGACGGCGCCCCGGTCATGGGCACCGCCGCCGGCGTGGGGAGAGCTAACGCTGCAGGTTGCGGCAGCGGCGCGGCGGCGGATACCGGGGCCTGCGCCAGGCCGGCCAGGGCCCCGAGCCCGACCAGACTCCCCACCGAGCCCAAGTTGGTGATCGCCATGCTCATACCCACCGTCACCAACAGCGGCAGTTCCTGAATCAGGAACCGCAACGTGCGCAGCGTCCAGTTGACGATCCGATAGACCTGCCACGCGATGAAGTAACTAATGAAATCCGGCCTGGCCCAATTCGTCGGGTCCAGAAGGTACTGAATAGCTTTCAGGTTGCCGTTGAAAAAGTTGCCGATGTTCTGCAAATACTGCATCGGGGTCCAGTTGGGCTGCCCCTGGCCGGGGATTTGCTCCCCGTCCGGGCCGAAGAGCATCTGCCAAATCTCGCCAGGCGTGGGCAGTTGAAACGACCCGGTGCCGCCACCGCCACCGCCACCGCCACCGCCGCCACCGCCACCGCCGGCTCCTGCGCCGCTCCCAGCACCAGCCCCACTACCGGCCCCAGCACCGCTTCCCGCGCCGGCACCGCTACCGGCCCCAGCACCGCTACCGGCCCCAGCACCACTACCCGCACCAGCGCCGGCACCGCTACCGGCCCCAGCACCGCTACCCGCGCCAGCACCAGCACCGCTGCCCGCGCCCTTGGAGCCTTGGACTGCTTGGGTGGTGGCCTGATAGGTGCTCATCGTGGTGGCCGCCTGAGTCCACATGCGCGCATAGTCGGCTTCGTTGAGCGCGATCGGAATCGTATTGATCCCAAAGAAATTCGTCGCCACCAACACCCCGTGAATGGCATGGTTGGCGGCCAGTTCCGGCAGGGTCGGCATCGCGGCCAACGCCGCCGTGTAGGCGCCCGCAACCGTCTCGTGCTGGGCGGCAGCCTCGGCACTCAGCGTGCTCGCCAAGCCCAACCACGCCAGATACGGCATGTGCGCGGCCACGTACTGCTCGGCCGTCGGACCCTCCCACACCGCCTGCGCACCGGTCAGTACCGCCGTCAACTCCGTTGCCGCGGCCTGATATTCGGTGCTCAACGCCGTCCAGGTGCCCGCCGCCGCGAGTAGTGGCCCCGGCCCGGGACCGCTACTCAGCAGGGTCGAATGCACCTCGGGCGGTAATGCCATCCACACCGGCGCGGTCATCCTCAGCTGCCCGCACCGAGATACGTCGAGGCCGCCGCCGCGTCGCCGACTGCGTAGTTGGTGCCGGCGAGGCCCACACCCGTCCCGGCACGGCCCAACACCTCGACACCTTTGGCCGCTGCCGCGGTATGTTGGCTGCCCTGCGCACTGAAAACCGCCGCGGCCTGCAGCGACACCGGATCAACTGCCGGCGGTACCACCATCGACACCACCGGGCCCGCGCCCGCGTGCGCAGCCGCCAACTGTGCGGTGATCGCCTCAACCGCAGCACTTGTCGCGGCCAGCCCCTCGGGAACAACTCGCAACGTCACGACACATACTCCTTCCGACGGATCCCGCCCGCCATCTCCATGCCAAACACCATGGCCAACGCCAGCACCCCGGCTATCAGCCCGAAAATCAGATGAAACGCCGCCCGTTCGGCCATCCCGACCGTGCCGAACGCGAATAGCTGTCCGCGACCGAGCAGTGCGAAGACCGAACCGGCCAGCGCTACCAGGTGAATCGGGGCGGCGCTCAGCGCCAATAACCACCGCTGTCGACGCACGGCGGGCACACTGGCCACGACATACAACAGGACCGCGGCGGCGACATACCGTCCGCCATGCCATGGACCCCCCGGCGCATCCATGATCGACGTCGCCAACGTCGAAGCCGCCCCGACCGCGATGACCGTCTCACGGCTACTGGTCACCAGGGCAACCATGACCAGCAGGGTCAGCCAGACCAGGCCGCGGTGCCCGGGCAGTCCCAGCGGCATCCGGACGTCGCGGTAGGCAACGATCAGAGCGACGGCAAGCAGAGGAAATGCGACCTCCCGGGCCAGTATCAGGCTGTGAGCGGATTGCCCTACCACACCGATCAGCGCACGAGAGGCCGAGCCGGCACCCGCATACAACCGCACGTGCGGATACTACCTGGAATACGGTCCTTGAATACGCCGTATCGAGCCTCATAGGGTGAGAACATGCGGTCCTTCACCGCGCGCCTGTCCGCGGCGGCCCTAACGGCGGTGGTCTTAGGTACCGGGCTCGGTGCATGCGGCAGGTCCGCAAGCGGCGATGCGCTCGTCGTACAAGAACAAAGCCGAATTCTCGCCCGCTTCACGCTGCCGCAGTTGAACGGCTTCCCGCAGATCGAGATCACGACGCCGCAGTCACACGGCGCGCAGACCCAGACAGGCCCCGCGGTGCGGTCGATCCTGCAGGCGGCCCGCGCCGCCGACGTCATTACCGTGCGCGTCGAAGGCCGCGACCCGGCCCAGACACTGACCGCCGCCGAGCTCACCGGAGAAGTCATCTTGAACGTCACCAAACGCGGCACCCTGAAGCTCACCGGCGCCCAGCTTGATCGCAGCCGGTGGGTCCGCGACGTCACCAGCCTGGTGGTCAACCCGTGATGCCAGCAACCGCGCTGGCCGGCGTGGATCTACTCGTCGGCATCGACGACACCGACAACGACTGGAGTCCGGGCACAGGTCGCCGGGCCCGGGCCCTGCTGCGCGACCTGGCATCGGCAGGGCTCGGCACTGCGGCAGGCGCGACCCGGCACCAGCTCCTTGTCGATGACCGAATCCCCTACACCTCCCACAACTCCAGCGCCTGCCTGGCGTGGCGCAGCCCCGACGGCGACCCGGACGCGGTGCGAACCGAAGTCATCGAACTCGCCGCACGGTTCCTGGAACGGGTCTGCCCACCCGACGCCGACCCGGGGCTGGCGGTGGCAATTCCGGGCAAGCTCCCCGACACGGCATCGCAGCTGGTGGAATTCGGGCAACGGGCCAAACGAGAGGTGTTGTGCCCCAGCCAAGCTCGCGATCTGGCCGCCGCCACCGGCGTGCACTTATCTGGCCACGGCGGCACCCGGGACGGAGTGCTCGGCGCGCTGGCGGCGGTTGGATTGCACCTGTCCGGCAACGACGGGTTGTTCATCACCTTGCCCGGAATCGAAGAGTTGCCGCACCAAGCCACCATCGACGCGGTGCAATCGCTTGCCCCCATCGATCTCGCCCGCGACGGCATGCACCGCCAACCCGAATCGGGTGAGGTCATCGAGTTGGGCGACTGGGTGCGCCCGGTGCTGCTCGACGGCCGGGCCGTGCTACTGCTGGAGCCGCCGCGCCGGCAGTCGAACGGGGATCGGATGTGGCGAACCGCGCCGCGCGCCGTCGTCAAACAGTACTGAGCGTCAGTCGAGCCGCTCGACGGCGAGCTGAGCAAGATCGGCTTTGTAGAACTGGTATTGGTAGTCGCCGAAATTTCCCATGGCTACGCAACCCTCCTGAATAGCGGCGAAGGGTGGACTACCCGCTGGGATTGCTGGCTACACCGACGACGCGGGTCTTGTAGAGGCTGGCCACCGCGGTGACGACGAGCGTGAAGACGATGACCGCCAGGCTGACCAAGGCCGGGATCGCCGGCAAATTGACATGTTGACCCCCGTTGATGAACGGCACCTCGTTTTTCCGCAACGCATGCCACACCAGCTTGACCCCGATGAACAGCAGGATGAGGGAAAGACCTCGCGAGAGGTAGACCAGCCGTTCCAACAGACCACCGAGCAGGAAGTACAACTGTCGCAGGCCCATCAACGCAAAAATGTTAGCGGCCAACACCAAATAGGGCTGGCGGGTGAGCCCGTAGATGGCGGGGATGGAGTCGAGGGCGAAGATCAGGTCGGTGGTACCGAGCGCCAGGATCACCAGAAACATCGGGGTCATCAAACGCGTCGAGCCGTCTTTGACATAGAGCTTGAGACCATCCCAGCTGTCGGTGGTCTGCAAGTGACTGCGGGCAAAGCGAACAACGACATTGTCCACATCGCTGTCGTTGTCGAAGCCGCGAGCCAGCTTGAAGCCGGTGTACACCAGGAATGCGCCGAACAGATAGAACACCCATGAAAATTGCTGAATGGCAACTGCGCCAAGCGCAATGAAGACGCCGCGAAAGAGCAGCGCAATCACGATTCCGACAAACAGGGCTTCTTGCTGATACATCTTGGGCACGTTGAAGCTCGCCATGATGACCATGAAAATGAACAGATTGTCGATCGAGAGGCTGTACTCGGTGAGCCATCCGGCAAAAAACTCCAGCCCGCGCTCTCCGCCGTGAGCCCACCACACCCAGGCTCCAAAGATTGCCGCCAGCCCGATGTAGATCGACAGCGCGATCGTGCATTCGCGCGTCGTCGGTTCATGGGGCCGGCGGGCGATCACCACGACGTCGAACAACAGGACGGCCATCGTCACGCCGAGGGTGACGATCCATTCGAGCGCGGAGACGTGCAATGAGAACTCCGGTCAGCAGCAGTGGTCCGCGGCTCAGGTCGTCGGTTGCCGAACGACGTGATGGTGGCACCGCGGCAAAGGAAACTCCTTTTGTCTTCAGTCTGTCAGCTCACGGTTGCGAACTGATGTCCAGAGCATGATCGGCCGTAGGTATTTTCGAACCGTGCTCTCACCGGAGGTCCGCGCCCGACGACTGCCGTCGTTGTGACCGAGGTCGGCGGCACCGCAGCGGCCACCGGGCCGGTCGCGCGCAGCAGCGTCGCCCGGGTCGGCGCCGCGACTGCACTGACCGCTCTGTGCGGTTATGCGGTGATCTACCTGGCGGCCCGCGACCTGGCTCCGGCCGGCTTCTCGGTCTTCGCCGTGTTCTGGGGTGCGTTCGGGCTGGTCAGCGGGGCCGCCAATGGTCTGCTACAGGAAGCCACCCGCGAGGTGCGCTCAGCCCGCTATGCCGGTCCCATCGCCATGCCGCGGGGCACCGACACCCATCCACTTCGGGTGGCGGCGCTGGTCGGGGCGGTCGCGGCGGCGGCCATCGCCGGCAGTTCACCGCTGTGGAGCTCACAGGTGTTCGTCGACGCCCGCTGGCTTTCGGTGGCGCTGCTCAGCGTCGGGCTGGCCGGGTTCTGCCTGCATGCCACGCTGCTGGGCACGCTCGCCGGCGCTGACCGTTGGACCCAATACGGGGCGTTGATGGTGACCGATGCCGTGATTCGGGTGGCGGTCGCGGTGGTCACCTTCGTGGTCAGCTGGGGCCTGGTGGGGTATTTGTGGGCCACCGTCGCGGGCGCGGCGGCGTGGCTGATCATGCTGATCGTCTCGCCGACAACCCGGGCCGCGGCGCGGCTGCTGACCCGCGGGGGTGCTGCGACGTTTCTGCGCGGCGCCGCCCACTCGATCACCGCGGCGGGCGCCAGCGCGATTCTGGTGATGGGTTTTCCGGTGCTACTCAAGGCCACCTCCACCGAGCTGGGCGCTGCGGGTGGCGTGGTGATCCTGGCCGTCACGCTGACCCGCGCGCCGCTGCTGGTGCCGCTCAACGCGATGCAGGGCAACTTGATCGCGCATTTCGTCGATGAGCGCACCCAGCGGCTGCGGGCACTGATCGCGCCGGCGACGCTGATCGGTGGAATCGGCGCAATCGGTGTGCTGGCTGCGGGTCTGGTCGGACCATGGATCCTGCGGGCAGCGTTCGGACCCGATTACGACGCCGGCAGCGCGCTCCTGGCGTGGTTGACGGCCGCGGCGGTCGCGATCGCCCTGCTGACGCTCACCGGCGCGGCCGCCGTCGCCGCGGCGCTGCATCGCGCGTATGCGCTGGGTTGGGTGGGCGCGACGCTGGCGGCGACGTTGTTACTGCTGTTGCCGCTGCCGCTGGAGACCCGCACCATTGTGGGCCTGATGTGCGGGCCGCTGGTGGGCATCGGGGTGCATCTGGCCGCGCTAGCGCGTCCCGTCGGCTGATCTGCGGTAACTTGTGGACTCGAAATGGGTTATCCCGATGTGTGGATCGTCGTTCCCGCCTTCAACGAAGCCACCGTCATCGGCCAGGTCGTCGCCGATGTCCGCTCGGTCTTCGATCACGTCGTCTGCGTGGACGACGGCAGCCATGACGGCACCGGTGAGAAAGCGTTGCGGGCCGGGGCTCACCTGGTGCGTCACCCGGTAAACCTGGGCCAGGGCGCGGCAATCCAGACCGGCGTCGAGTACGCCCGCGGTCAAGCCGGCGCGCAGGTCTTCGTGACCTTCGACGGCGATGGTCAGCATCGCATCAAAGACGTCGTGACGATGGTCGAGAGACTGGGCCGCGGCGACGTCGACATCGTGATCGGAACCCGGTTCGGGCTCGGGGTCAGCCGACCACCGTTGCTCAAGCGCATCGTGCTGCGGACCGCCGCGTGGCTGAGCCCGCGCGGCCGGCGTCTGGGCCTGACCGACACCAACAACGGCCTTCGGGTGTTCAACAAGACCGTTGCCGACGGCCTGGACATCACGATGAGCGGAATGAGTCACGCCACCGAGTTCGTCATGTTGATCAGTGAAAACCATTGGCGGGTAACCGAAGAGCCGGTCGAGGTGCTCTACACCGATTACTCCAAGTCCAAGGGGCAGCCGCTGCTGAACGGCGTGAACATCATCTTCGACGGATTTCTGCGAGGAAGGACGCCGCGGTGAACTGGATGCAGATGCTGCTGATCTTTTCGATCATTGCCTTACTGATCTATCTGTTGCGCTCCCGGCGCAGCGCGCAATCGCGGGCCTGGGTCAAGGTGGGCTACGTACTGTTCGTGTTCGCCGCCGGCTACGCGATTTTGCGGCCCAACGACACGACGGTGGTGGCGCACTGGCTGGGGGTGGCCCGCGGTGCCGACCTGATGCTGTACGGGTTGATCATCGCCTTCGTTTTCACGACGCTGAGCGCTTATCTGCGGTTCAAGGACCTCGAACTGCGCTACACCCGATTGGCTCGCGCCATCGCGCTGGAGGGCGCACAGCTACCCGACCAGCGCTAGCCGGTGTGCAGACTCCGGAAGTACTCCACGGTGCGGCGCACACCGTCGTCCAATGCCACCTGCGGGCGCCAGTCGAAAACGCGTGTTGCCAAACCAATATTGAGGCACGAGCGCTTGAGGTCACCCAGTCGAGGTGGATGAAACTCTGGATCGTCGGGTGCGCCGACGGCGGCCGCCACCGCTGAATGTAGTTGGCGGTCCGAGGTTTCCACACCGGTGCCGATGTTGAACCGCTGCCCACCGCCTGCGGGACCGGCGGCCCTGACGAACGCCTCCACGACGTCGTCGACGTACACGTAGTCACGGGTGTTGGTGCCGTCGCCGAATACCTTGGTGGGCTTCCCCGCCAGCAGCGCCTGCGCGAAGATCGCCACCACGCCGGCCTCGCCGTGCGGATCCTGGCGTGGCCCATAGACATTGGCGGGTGCGATATGCGAGCACTCCAGGCCGTAGAGATGCCGGAATGTATTGAGGTAGATCTCGCCGGCCACCTTGCCCGCGGCATACGGCGACGCCGGATCGGTCGGGACCGTCTCAGCGGTCGGATACGTCGGCGGGATTCCGTAGATGGAGCCGCCCGACGAGGTATGCACGATCTTGCGCACCCCCGCACAGCGCGCCGCCTCGGCCAGCCGGACGGTGCCGACGACATTGACTTCGGTGTCGAACTGCGGGTCGGCCACCGAGTGCCGCACGTCGATCTGGGCGGCCAGATGAAACACCACCTCCGGTCGGTGCTCCTCGAGAATCGCGTGCAGGTCCGCGGTGACGATATCCGCCTCGACGAAGACGAACCCGGGCTCGTCGGCCAGATGCTCGAGGTTGGTCGCGCGACCGCTGGCGAAGTTGTCCAGGCCCGCCACTGTGTGCTGATCGGCGATCAAACGGTCGACTAGCGTCGACCCGATGAAACCGGCTGCCCCGGTGACCAGTGCGTGCACCGGCCCACCATACCGACGGGCTTCCCGGGTCGCCGCGGTCGCCGTCGCGCTGGTCGCGGTGCAGCTGGTGATACGGGGCGTGCTGGCGTTTCGGGGCTACTTCTACTGGGACGACCTGATCCTGGTCGGCCGGGCCGGCACCCACAACGTGCTGTCGGTGGCGTACCTGTTCGACGACCACGACGGCCACGTCATGCCCGCCGCCTATCTGGTGGCCGGCGCCGTCACCACGCTGGCGCCGCTGAATTGGACCGGCCCCGCGATCAGCCTGGTGGTGCTGCAACTGCTGGCGTCGCTGGCGTTGTTGCGGGCGCTGCACGTGATCCTGGGGTGGCGGCCGGTGCTGCTGATCCCGCTGACGTTCGCGCTGTTCGCGCCGCTGGGTGTGCCGGGTTTCGCCTGGTGGGCGGCTGCGCTGAATTCGCTGCCGATGCTGGCCGCGCTGGCCTGGGTGTGCGGCGACGCGATCTTGCTGGTCCGCACCGGCAACCAGCGCTACGCGGTGACCGGTGCGCTGGTTTACCTTGGCGGCCTGCTGTTCTTCGAGAAGGCCGCAGTAATCCCGTTCGTCGCGTTCGCGGTCACCGCGCTGCTATGCCATGTGCAGGGTAATCGAGGCGCGCTGGGCACAGTGTGGCGCGCCGGCCTTCGGTTGTGGACCGCGTCGTTGGCGCTGACCGCCGCCTGGATCGTGGTCTACCTGATCGTGGTGGACCAGCAGCGGTGGAGCACCGACCTGGCGATGACGTGGGACTTGTTGCGTCGCTCGGTGTCGCACGGCATCGTGCCGGGGCTGGCCGGCGGGCCGTGGGCCTGGGACCGCTGGGCGCCGGCCTCGCCGTGGGCCGTTCCGCCGCCGGCTGTGCGAATACTCGGCTGGTTGGTGCTGGCTGCGGCGCTGGCGATCACGCTGATCCGCAAACGCCACATCACACCGGTGTGGCTGACCGCGACCGGATACGTCGTGGCCTGCCAGGTGCCGATCTATCTCATGCGCTCGTCGCGGTTCACCGCGCTGGAATTGGCCCAGACGTTGCGGTATTTCCCCGACCTGGTCGTCGTGCTGGCGCTGCTGGCCGCGGTCGGGTTCTGCGCGCCCAACCGCACGCCATCGCGGTGGCTGGACGCCTCGACGCCCCGCACCCTGGTGACGACGGGGTTGGCCGTGCTTTTCGTTGCCAGCAGCTGGTATTCGACCGCGACGTTTCTGACCTCGTGGCGAGACAACCCCGCACAGCCCTACCTGCAGAACGCGCGCCGGGGTTTGGCGGCCGCCCATGCTTCGTCGGCTGCGCCGCTGCTGGACCAGGAAGTCGACCCGCTGGTGCTGCAACGGGTGGCCTGGCCGGAGAACCTGGCCAGTCATATGTTCGCCCTGCTGTCGGATCGACCGGAATTCGCCACGGCCACAACACAACTGCGAGCATTAGATAGCTCCGGCCGAATGGTCGACGCGCGGGTGGCCTGGATCCGCACGATCGCACCGGGTCCAGCGCCGCAGTGCGGGTACTTCGTGCAGCCCGACCACCCGGTAACGCTTCCGCTCGACGGCCCGCTGTTGCCGGCGGACTGGACCGCTGAGATCAACTACCTGGCCAACAGCGACGGCTCGATGACGATGTCGCTGTCGGAAGGGTCGCACGTCAAGGTTCCGGTGCGTCCCGGGCTCAACCGCGTCTACGTACGGTTGCCGGGCGCCGGCAATGCGATCGCTGTGCGGGCCGACACCGCCGCCCTTGCGGTGTGCATCGCGGCCGGGCCAGTGGGGTATGTGGTGCCGCGGTAATACTTTGGCTCGCGAGCGTGCGCAGTCCCGAGGACTACCGCGGCGTGTCGGCCGGGGACACGCACGTTCGGCGAAAATGCGGAGCCACCTAGGAGAATCGAACTCCTGACCTGCTCATTACGAGTGAGCCGCTCTGCCGACTGAGCTAAGGTGGCGTGCCCTGCCGGGCGGCACGAGTCTACGGCAGGCCGGCTGGCCTGCCCAAGTCAGCGCAGGGCCTGGCCGATGGTCGCGACCATGGCGTCGACGGCGAATTTTGGCTTGACGTTGATCGCGAGCGCTTCGCGGCACTCCAGCACCGCTTCGATGCAGCGCAGCAGCTGCTCGGACGGGGCGTGCGCGGCCATCGCGGTCACCCGCTCTGCCATGTCCGGGTGGTTGGCCCGCACTCCGCCGGCCCCCGCGGCCACCAACAGTGCATCGCGGAAGTAGGTCGCCAGGTCGATCAGCGCCCGGTCCAGCGCATCCCGCGACGCCCGGGTCTGCCGCGACTTCTGCCGTCGCTCAAGGTCTTTGATCGCGCCAGTTGCTCCACGCAGCGCACCAGCGGTCCCTTTGCCGGTGCCGCCGGCGCCCAGCGCGGTGCGGAGTTCTTCGGTTTCAGCCTCGTCACGTTCGGCGGTCAGCACCTTTGCTTCGGCCTCGGCCGCGGCCACCAACTCCTCCGCGGCGGCGTAAGCCCGCGACGGCGTGGCCGCGTCCCGGGCCAAACTCAGCGCCCGCTGCCGTCGCTCACGCGCGTCGGGGTCGATGGCCAGCCGCCGCGCCCGACCGACGTGTCCGCCGCTGACCGACGCCGCCCAGCCCGCCGTGTCCGACGCCAGCCCGTCGCTGTCGACCAGCACCTGGGCGATCGCAGCCGCCGAGGGAGTCACCAGCGCGATATGCCGGCAGCGCGACCGCAGCGTGACCGCGATGTCCTCGGGGTCCACCGACGGCGCGCACAACACGAACACCGTCGACGGCGGTGGTTCCTCGACAACCTTGAGCAGCGCGTTGGCCGCGCCTTCGGTGAGCCGGTCGGCGTCCTCGATCAACACGATCTGCCAGCGCCCGGTGCTGGGCCGCCGCGAGGCAACCTGCACGATGGCCCGCATGTCGTCCACACCGATGGACAACCCTTCGGGGATTACCCGGCGCACGTCGGCGTGGGTCCCTGCCATCGTCGTCGTGCAGGCACGACACTGCCCGCAGCCGGGTAACTCCGCAGAGGTGCACTGCAACGCCGCGGCGAAACACAGCGCCGCGACCGAGCGACCAGAGCCGGGTGGACCGGTGATCAGCCAGGCGTGTGTCATCGCGCCTTCAAAAGCGGCGCTGTGAGCCGAATCACCGCGGGCCGCTTGCGCAGCGGCCACCAGCTCCGCTTCCACCGACTCCTGGCCCACCAGCCGCGCAAATACCCCGGACATCACCGGCAACAGTAGTGGTCAGTGCTGACACAGTGATCCTGCCGACGGCCGCACACCGGCGTTTTTCGCTATTTTTTGGTCCCCGCCGACCGATACGGTGGGCTGGTGAGCACCGCGACCGCACTGCCTGGGCGGATCAGTGGATTCCTCCAGTGGGTGGTGCGCACCCCGTGGCCGGTGTTCTTACTGAGCGTTCTGCAGGCCGACATCATCGGCGCTTTGCTCGTGTTCGGCTTCCTGCGCTACGGATTGCCGCCCGAAGACCGCATCCAACTGCAGGACCTGCCGGGGGTCAACCTCGCGTCTTTCGCGGCGGCGCTGGTGGTGTTGTTCGGCTGCGGCTCAATGCTGAGCTTCCGGCTGCTGGTGCCAGTGTTCCGCTGGCAGCGCCGCGACGGCCTGCTCGCCGACACCGACCCCGCTGCCACCAAGGTGGCCCGCAGCCGGGCACTGCGGATGCCGTTCTACCGCACGCTGATCACCCTGGGCTACTGGTCGATCGGCGGTACGGTCTTCATCATCGCCAGCTGGCGCGAGACCAGTCACCTGGCACCGGTGGTGGGTGTCGCCGTGGCACTGGGCGCCGCGGCCACCGCGATCATCGGCTACCTGCAGTCCGAGCGGGTACTGCGACCGGTGGCGGTCGCCGCATTGCGCGGCGGGCTGCCGGAAAACATCCGGGCATCGGGTGTCATCGGACGACAGATGCTGGCCTGGACACTGTCCACCGCGGTGCCGCTCCTGGCGATCGTGCTGGCGGTGGTAGCCGACAAAGCGTCGTTTCTGCACGCGCCGCCGGAGAAGCTGTTCAACCCGATTCTGTTGCTGGCGTTGGCGGCGCTGGGGATCGGGTTATTCGGCACGCTGCTGGTCGCCATGTCGATCGCCGACCCGCTACGTCAACTGCGCTGGGCGCTCGGCGAGGTGCAGCGCGGTAACTACAACGCGCACATGCAGATCTACGACGCCAGCGAGCTGGGCCTGCTGCAGGCCGGCTTCAACGACATGGTGCGCGACCTGGCTGAACGGCAACGACTGCGCGACCTGTTCGGCCGCTATGTGGGCGAAGACGTGGCACGGCGTGCCCTGGAGCGCGGCACCGAATTAGGCGGCCAGGAACGCGATGTCGCGGTGTTGTTCGTGGACATGGTCGGCTCGACTCAGCTCGCGGCGACGCGGCCGCCCGCCGAGGTGGTCAGCCTGCTCAACGAGTTCTTCCGGGTGGTGGTCGACACCGTGGGCCGGCACGGCGGTTTCGTCAACAAGTTCCAGGGCGACGCCGCGCTGGCGATCTTCGGCGCGCCCATCGAGCACCCGGACTCGTCGGGTGGCGCGCTGGCGGCCGCGCGTGAGCTGCACGACGAACTCCTGCCGGTGCTGGACACTTGGGAGTTCGGCATCGGCGTGTCGGCCGGCCGTGCCATCGCCGGCCATATCGGCGCGCAGGCGAGGTTCGAATACACAGTGATCGGCGACCCGGTCAACGAGGCCGCGCGGTTGACCGAGTTGGCCAAGCTCGAGGAGGGCCACGTGCTGGCCTCGGCGATCGCGGTCAGCGGCGCCCTCGACGCAGAAGCCCTGTGCTGGGACGTCGGCGAAGTTGTCTCGCTGCGCGGCCGCTCCGCGCCCACTCAGCTGGCCCGTCCGTTGAATCTGGCTGCACCCGAGGAGGTTTCCAGTGAGGTCCGCAGCTAGCCGCGCTTGGCGGTTTTCTTTGCCGGCGCCTTGCGGGCACTTCGCTTGGCGGTCCGCTTGACCGGGCCGCGCGCTCGCCGGTCGGCCAGCAGTTCGGCGGCCCGGTCGTCGGTGATCGACAACACGTCGTCGCCTTTGCGCAGACTCGCGTTGGTCTCGCCGTCGGTGACGTACGGCCCGAACCGGCCGTCCTTGATGACCATCGGCTTGCCGGACGCCGGATCGGTGCCCAGCTCACGCAGCGGCGGCGCGGCAGCGCCTTGGCGGCCGCGGCGCTTGGGTTCGGCGTAGATCTTCAGCGCTTCGTCGAGCGTGATCTCGAAGATCTGGTCCTCGGTGGCCAGCGAGCGAGAATCGGTGCCGCGCTTCAGATATGGACCATAGCGTCCGTTCTGCGCGGTGATCTCCTCACCGGATTGGGGGTCCGCACCGACTACCCGGGGCAGCGACAACAGCTTCAGCGCATCGTCGAGCGTGACGGTCTGCAAATTCATGCTGCGCAGCAGCGAACCGGTGCGAGGCTTGGGACCGGTCGGCTTTTTGCCCTTCTTGGCCGGTGTGCCATCGTCGTCATCCGGTGGTGGGGGAAGAATCTCGGTGACGTAGGGCCCGTAGCGACCGTCTTTGGCGACGATCTCGTGACCCGTTTCCGGATCCACCCCAAGTGCCCGGCCCTCTTGCGGTGTGGCGTAAAGCTCTTCGGCCACTTCCAGAGTCAACTCGTCGGGTGTCAGCGTGTCGTTGAGGTTGGCCCGCTGCGGAGCGAGTTCGCCGTCGTCACCGGCCACCATGCGCTCCAGATAGGGCCCGTTCTTGCCGACCCGCACGTAGATGGGGCGTCCCTGTGCATCATCGAACACCTTGATGGAGTTGACTTCTCGGGCATCGATGCCCTCCAAGTTGACACCGACAAGCTTCTTCAAGCCGCCAGAGCGGGCCACCGAGTCGGGCACACCGTGGTCACCACCAAAGTAGAAGTGGCTGAGCCAGGTGGTGCGACTCTCGTTGCCGGATGCAATCGCGTCGAGCTCGTCTTCCATCGCCGCGGTGAAACCGTAATCGACCAGCCGGCCGAAATGCTGTTCCAACAAACCGATCACAGCGAACGCCACCCACGACGGCACCAGGGCGCTGCCCTTCTTATACACGTAGCCGCGATCCTGGATGGTTTTGATGATCGACGAGTACGTCGAGGGACGGCCGATGCCCAGCTCTTCGAGCGCCTTGACCAGTGACGCCTCGGTGTACCGGGCCGGCGGATTGGTGGCGTGTCCATCGGGGGTCAGCTCGGTGGCGTCTACCCGTTGCCCCTCGCTCAGCTGCGGCAGCCGGCGCTCGGCGTCGTCGGCCTCACCACCGGCCAGCTCGTCGACGGTTTCCACATAGGCCTTGAGGAAGCCCGGGAAGGTCAGAGTGCGTCCGCTGGCCGAGAACACCACCTGCTGCTCACCCGAGGCACCGGCGATCCGCAGGCTCAGCGTGGTGCCGCGGGCGTCGGCCATCTGCGAGGCGACCGTGCGCTGCCAGATCAGCTCGTAGAGCCGGAACTCATCATCACCGACGCCGTCACGACGCACCGCGTCCGGCGTCGCGAACGTCTCACCGGCCGGCCGGATCGCCTCGTGGGCTTCCTGGGCGTTTTTCACCTTGCGGGTGTACTGGCGCGGCGAGGGGTAGACGTACTCCTCGCCGTAGAGCTGACGGGCCTGAGTGCGCGCGGCGTTGATCGCCGACTCCGAGAGCGTCGTGGAGTCGGTGCGCATATAAGTGATGTAGCCGTTCTCGTAGAGTCGCTGCGCGATGCGCATCGTGCGTTCCGAGGAGAACCGCAGCTTGCGCCCAGCCTCCTGCTGCAGCGTCGACGTCATGAACGGTGGGTACGGCTTGCGGGTGTAGGGCTTTTCCTCCACCGACGCCACGGACAACTGCGCGCCGCGCAACCCAGCGGCCAGCACACCGGCGCGGGCTTCGTCTAGCACCACGACCTCGTCGGGCTTGCGCACCGCACCCAGCGAGTCGAAGTCCCGGCCGGTGGCCACCCGCAGGCCGTCGACACTGGTCAGCCGGGCGGTGAAGGTTGGCGGAGAGGCTTTGGGGTCCGAGACGCTGGCGTCCAGTTCGGCGACTACGTCCCAATAGGCGGCGCTGCGAAACGCCATCCGCTCGCGTTCGCGCGCCACGATGATGCGGGTGGCCACCGACTGCACCCGGCCCGCGGACAGTTTCGGTGCGACCTTCTTCCACAACACCGGGCTGACTTCATACCCGTACAGCCGGTCCAGAATGCGCCGGGTCTCCTGGGCGTCGACGAGATCGATGTCCAGGTCGCGGGGGTGTTCGGCGGCGGCACGGATCGCCGGCTCGGTGATCTCGTGGAAAACCATCCGCTTGACCGGGATGTTGGGTTTCAGAGTCTCCAGCAGGTGCCACGCGATGGCTTCGCCTTCACGGTCACCATCAGTGGCCAGATAGAGTTCGTCGACGTCCTTGAGCAGCCCTTTGAGCTCGCTGACCGTGCTCTTCTTCTCGGGGCTGATGATGTAGAGCGGTTCGAAATCGGCGTCGACGTTGACCCCGAGCCGGGCCCACGGCTCCGATTTGTATTTCGCGGGGACGTCGGCGGCATTGCGCGGCAGGTCGCGGATGTGCCCTCGCGACGACTCGACGACGTAGTTGGAGCCCAGGTAGCCGGCCAATTTGCGCGCCTTAGTCGGCGACTCGACGATGACGAGTCGCCGCGCGCTGCCATTCCCCCTGTTTAACGGGGTGCCGCTGTCGCCGTTAGCCAACTGCGCTTACGCTCACTCTCTTTTTGGCCCTGGGCCTTTTCCGCTCCCGATCCGGCTCCGCCCTTAAATCGGCCGATACCGGCGTCGTCGCCGGTCTCCCCCGAGCCTGTGGACAACTGACAATGTGACACCCGGAACGAGCCGACGCAAACTGACCCCCCGTAAATAGCCCTCCCGGTCGCCGCTAAACCCGCGGCCAGCTCGCCTTGGCCTCGACAGCATCGGGTGGTTCTCCCACATTTTCTACCAGGCGCGACAGCCGGCGTCGGCCGCTGATCCGCAGGGCCGGGCGGTTGCCCCGCGTACCGATCAAGGTGGGCGCGATCCCGACCCGCATCAACGCCGATGCCAGCGGCGAATGTGTGTCCGGGGCATGCGGGTCGAGTCCCAGCAGATAACGATCGGCCTCCGGGCTGCCCGCCGCCAGCGTCCAGGCTCGCAGCTCCCGCGGTCCGGGCAGCCACAGCGGAGGCACCGTTTTGACCGCGCCGCGTGTCCATTCCGCAGCGATCGCCCGCAGTCGCGCGTCCACCGCCGTGCGGACCAGCGGGGTGTCCTCGTCGGTCCGGGTGAGCTGCGACGTCAGGCCGGCGTCGTCGATCATCTCGGCCAGCGCCTCGGCGCGCCAAAGGTCATCCACGACCACCGACAGCCGGGCGCCGCTCCCGACGCCCACTATCTGTCCGGGCGCTGCCAACATCCCAGTGAGATCGGTGACCGCGGGCGGCACCGACTCAGCCGAAAAGAAGGACAGCTGGCTCACGTCACCGACAGTAGGTCACGCCCGGCGATGTTCGTCCTGCATACGACGAGCGTGGCGCTCACGTCACGTTCGGGCGCCGCCACCCTAGACAACCGAAACCCCCCGGCCGGCCCCGTTGAGGGACGAGCGCGGGGGGTTTGGTCAGGAGTTGCTCAGATGGAGCGGACGCCGGTGGCCTGGGGACCCTTGGGGCTCTGGCCAACCTCGAACTCGACTCGCTGGTTTTCTTCAAGGGTGCGGAAGCCCGAACCCTGAATCTCCGTGTAGTGGACAAACACGTCGGCCGAACCGTCCTCGGGGGCGATGAAGCCAAACCCCTTCTCCGCGTTGAACCACTTCACAGTTCCCTGTGGCATTTCTCGATCTTTCCTTTACTACTCGGGTGCGGTGCACCGCCTTCCGGCGCCCCGGGCCCGCTGTGACCGCCATACCTCGCGGAGTTGCCGGAACTTCACCCGAGCTAAAACCTCGCAGGAACCGCGGCCGCAACGTCGATCCTGCGAAAGTTTGACACGAACACAGAAGCTGCGACCGTGCATTAGTCAATCACGTTCATCGCGTCCGCGACAGCCTCCGGTGATCAATTGAGCAACAAGTCGGTGAACAATCCAGAAGGAAACCGGCTTGAAGAGGTGCGCAGTGGTGACATTCGGCAGTGAATTGCTTGCCGTTGCGGTGGCCGGCGCCGAGCCGGGCGAGAACCCGCTGCGGCATGTCGCCGAACTGCCGCCGCGCGAAGGCCGGCCGTACGCCTGGCCGCAGTGGACCGAACCGGAAGTGGTGCGCGCGTTCACCGACCGCGGCATCAGCGTGCCGTGGTCACACCAATTCGAGGCCGCCGAGTTGGCCCACGCCGGTCGCCACGTTGTAATCAGCACCGGCACCGCGTCGGGAAAATCACTGGCCTATCAACTTCCGATTCTGGACGCGCTGGCAACCGACCGACATGCCCGGGTGCTGTACCTGTCGCCGACCAAAGCGCTGGGGCACGATCAGTTGCGCACCGCGCATGCCTTCACCGCGGCCATCCCGCGGCTGCACGACGTGGCGCCCACGGCATATGACGGCGACAGCCCCGTCGAGGTGCGGCGCTTCGCGCGGGAGCGTTCTCGATGGTTGTTCTCCAACCCGGACATGGTGCACCTGTCGATGCTGCGCAACCATGCTCGCTGGGCGGTTTTCCTGCGTCGGCTTCGCTATCTGGTGGTCGACGAATGTCATTACTACCGAGGCGTTTTCGGTTCAAATGTGGCGATGGTGCTGCGCCGGCTGTTGCGGCTGTGCGAGCGCTATTCGGGTGCGCCGACCGTGATTTTCGCCAGCGCGACGACGGCGTCGCCCGGCACGACGGCCGCTGAGCTCATCGGCCGGCCGGTGGCCGAAGTCACCGAAGACGGCTCGCCGCAGGGCGCACGCACGGTGGCGTTGTGGGAGCCGGCCCTGCGCACCGATCTCGTCGGTGAGAACGGCGCCCCGGTGCGGCGGTCCGCCGGCGCGGAGGCGGCGCGATTGATGGCCGATCTGATCGCTGAAGGGGCTCGCACCCTGACTTTTGTTCGGTCACGCCGCGGCGCGGAACTGACGGCGATGGCCGCCCGCGCACGGCTGGATGACGTCGCTCCCGAACTGGCCGAGAAGGTGGCGTCCTACCGCGCGGGTTATCTGCCCGAGGACCGTAGCGCGCTGGAGCACGCGCTGGCCGACGGGCAACTGCGCGGCCTGGCTACCACCAATGCACTGGAGTTGGGCGTAGATATCGCCGGGCTGGACGCTGTGGTGCTGGCCGGCTTCCCGGGGACGGTCACCTCGTTTTGGCAGCAGGCCGGCAGGTCCGGACGACGCGGCCAGGGCGCGCTGATCGTGCTGGTCGCCCGCGACGATCCACTGGACACCTATCTGGTCCACCACCCCGCCGCGCTATTGGACAAGCCGATCGAACGCGTCGTGATCGATCCGGCCAACCCGTACCTTCTGGGGCCTCAACTACTCTGTGCGGCAACCGAGTTGCCACTCGAGGATGCCGAGATCCGGGCGCTGGGCGCCGAGGCGCTCGCCGGCAAGTTGGCCGACGACGGGCTGCTGCGACGACGGTCCGGAAAGTACTATCCGGCGCCGGGCGTCGACCCGCATCCGGCCGTGGACATCCGCGGACCGACGGGCGGCCAGATCGTGATCGTCGAGGCCGACACCGGACGGTTGCTGGGCACCGCGGGTGCCGGCCAAGCCGCCGCCTCGGTACACCCGGGGGCGGTATACCTCCACCAGGGCGAGACGTACCTGGTCGATTCGCTCGACTTCGAGGAGGGCATCGCATTCGTCCATGCCGCCGATCCCGGATACACCACATTCGCACGGGAACTCACCGACATCGCCGTGACGGGGACGGGCGAACGGGCGGCATTCGGACCGGTCACGCTAGGGCTGGTCCCGGTCACGGTTACCAGCCGGGTCGTCGGCTATCTGCGCCGCCGACTGTCCGGGGAGGTAATCGATTTCGTCGAACTGGAAATGCCGACACAAACTTTGAGCACTACTGCCGCGATGTACACGATCACACCGGACGCGTTGGATCGCAACGGGATCGACGCGTTACAGCTCCCCGGATCGCTGCATGCCGCTGAGCACGCGGCAATCGGGTTGCTGCCACTGGTGGCCAGCTGCGATCGCGGTGATATCGGCGGTCTGTCAACCGCGGTGGGCCCCGAGTCCGACCAGCTGCCCAGCGTATTCGTCTACGACGGCTACCCCGGCGGGGCCGGGTTCGCCGAGCGTGGATTCCGCCAGGCCAGCGCCTGGCTGGGCGCCACCGCCGCGGCTATCGAGTCCTGCGAATGCACGCGGGGATGCCCGTCGTGCGTGCAGTCGCCGAAATGCGGCAGCGGTAACCAACCGCTGGACAAGGCGGGTGCTGTGCGGGTGTTGCGCTTGGTGCTTGCTGAGGTGGCTAACGGTTCATCCTGAGGTATGGCTGACGACCGACCCCTCGACGGTCGACCACCACACATCGTGGCGCGAAAGCACTTCCTCGCTGCTGAAGAAGACGGGCGTGCCGAATCGTGACGAACGGCCGGACTACGCGAGCCGTTCTCATGCCCGAGGGGCGCAGCAGCAAAATAACCCGACTGCTCACTCGCGTGCAAGTCGGACCAACACGGCGAGCCCGCATGCGTTTTGACAGAAGTCAAGTCACGACGACACCGGCCACGCCAGAACGAGCGAAACGCGTCATTACTCGTCGGTAAAGTGTGGTTATGGCCCATGACTGGCTCCTGGTGGAGACGCTAGGCAAAGAACCAGCCGTGGTAGCGCTCGGCCGTCAGCAGCGCAATCTCGTCCCGGTCACTGCGTTTCTGCGACGCAATCCCCATCTTGCCGCAATCCGGTCGGCGATCGCCGAGTCGATGAAGACCGGCCAAAGCCTGGTCAGCGTTACACCCAAGAGCGACAGGGTAATCCGGACCGAGCCGGTGTTGATGTCGGACGGCCGGATGCATGGCGTGCATGTCTGGAGTGGACCGGCTACCGTCGAACCACCCGAGCGGCCGCTCCCGGGTCCGATGAAGTGGGACCTGACCATCGGCGTGGCCGTCGACACGCGTGAGTCGCTGCTTAACAGCGGCAAAAACCCGGACGTCGAGGAAACGGAGGGCCGCGCGTTCGCCGAGAACTGGCCATCGCGCAGCATCAAACACAACGAAAGCAAGGTGCTCGCGCTTGCCATCAAAGCCGAACCCAACCAGACGCTTTGGTCCACCTGGGACGGCACCGACTGGCAAGGCAACCCGATCAGGGTGAGTTTCGTCGCGCGCAGCGCACTAGAGCCCGGACCGGACGGCCGCGACCATCTGATCGGGCGCGGCATGAATTGGCGCGCCGACCCGGCCGCTCCGGTGGATCCACCCGACCGCCTGGCACAACGGATTCTGCGTGGACTGGCTCAGCCGGGAGTTCACCGGGCGTTGGTCGATCTCAACAACTGGACGCTACTCAAATGGCTCGACGAGCCGTGCCCGTTCTACGACTGGCGACGCAGCGCGCGAAATGCGCCGCGGGTCCATCCCGCCGACGAGCCGAAGTTGACGGCGATGACCGCCAAATTTGCTGACGGCGCCGCGACCATGGTGCTGCGGATGCCCGGCTTCGGCGACACCTGGGTGCCGGTACACGTCACCTGCACCCAGGTCGAGCTCGATGAGAAGGCCTTCGCCGGACTCATCTCGCTGCGGTTACCCACCGATGCCGAGCTCGCCGAAGCGGGCCTGTCCGCGGCCGACACCGGCTAGTCCGGGCCGGCGCGTGCGGCGGCGCGCGCCCTGCTCCATCCGCCGAGCGGGACGGCAAGCTCGACCGTGACGACGACGTCCAGGCCGTGCACTGTGCAGTCGATGCCGCTGATCCGCAACTCATGGGCCACCGCCCTGGCACGCCCGCACGCCGTGTCTGCACCGGCGGGTAGCCGCGCGGCGGCGGCCAGTGCGGCCAGATCCGCCGCGGCCTGGGCACGATGCCGCGCCACCACGGCCGAACCCAGATAGGCGCCCCCGCACGTGATACTCAGCAGCACCGCGATCATCGCGGCGGCGGCGACGGTGGCCGAGCCGCGCTCATCGCTGCTCCACCGCCGAGATGCCAGTGGCGCCGATGGCCAGCGCCGGTAGCAGGCGTGAGTGGGCGGAGACCGTCGCGACGATGAACTCGCCGTCGCGGTGCACCTGCACCACCGCGCCGCCGGGCGCGAGATGCCGCGCGACATCGATCGCCGAGCGCTCGTCGCCGCGCGCGGCGAGCCGGGCAGCCTCCCGAGCAGCGTCCACGCAGCGCACCTGCATCGACACCGCGGTGACACCGGCAACGCAGAGCAGCAGCACCGCGACCAGCGTGGCGAGGGCCAGCGCCGCCTCGACGGTGCTGGCGCCGGCAGTTGCGCGGGCACGACTGACTATGCCTTGGTATTCAAGGCCCGCCCGATGATGTTGGTGAGCGCGGCGACGATGGAATCGCCGGTGACGACGGTGTACAGGATCGCACCGAATGCCGCCGCCGCGATCGTCCCGATGGCGTACTCCACGGTGGACATACCTGAGTCGTCGGTCGCCAAGAGCATCAACCGCACTTGTAGTCGCCGAAACATGTTGACTCCCTCCATCTGTTTCTTCTCCGCCGCCCTCGGTGTGGCTGTTTGCGGTCACAGCAGGCCTGACTGCAGGACGTCACCGGCCAGTCCGGCCACCACCGGGACGATGCCCAGGCATACGAATGCGGGCAGAAAGCACATTCCGAGCGGGCCGGCGATCAGCACCGCCGCACGCTCGGCGGCAGCGGTCGCGGTGTGCGCAGCCTCCTGGCGGCACTGGGTGGCCAGGTCGGCGACGCCCTCGGCGAGCGCCGCACCCGAGGATGCCGACCTCCGCGCCAACCGCAACAGCGCGTCGGTCTGTGCGCCGATCGATCCGACCGGCATGTCCGGCGGTGCCGACCATGCGACGGCCGGGTCGGCGCCCAACGTGAGCAGGTCGGCGGCGCGCCGCAACACCTGGGCCAGCGCCGGCGGCGCGGACGGCGCGGTGATCGCCGCGGCGGTGGAGACCGCCATGCCCGAGACCAGACACACCGCCAGCACATCCAAGCTCGATGGGACCGCCAGTGGGTCGGTTCGGCGCGGCGACAACCGCGCGACGCGGCGGGTGCAGTTCGCCGTCCCGGCCCGCGCCCGGACCGTTGACGGCGCGGCACCACACAGCAGCGCCGCCGCCAAAAGAATCGCGGGCGTAGTCATCGCGTCACCCGATCGGTGATGTGGTCTGACCACAGCAGGCCGACACACGCCAGCGTCACCCCGACCACCAGCAGCCGGCCGCCTGCATGGCCGCCCAGCAAAAACTTCACCGGCTGCGCTCCGATCAGCTGGCCGAGCAGTACCGAAAGCAGCGGCAAGCCGGCCAGGATGGCCGAGGTGGCGCGAGCGCCGGCCATCGCCGCGGTGACTTGCGCCGAGAACCGCTGCCGTTCGGCGATGTCACGTTGAGCGGCGCGCATCAGGGTGGACATGGCCAGGCCGTGATCAGTGGCCAGCTGCCAACAGGCCGCTATCCGCTCCCACTGCGCAGGCAGTGCCGAGGTCGCCGCCACGCTGCGCAGGCCGGCTACCACGTCGGCGCCCAGCCGGGCGCGAGCCGCCACCGAGCGACAGCAGGCCGCGACCGTCCCGCCGGTTTCGTCGGCCGCCACGGCGAACGCCCGAACCGGGTGGGCACCGACCCGCAGCTCGCCGACCAAGACATCGATCGCCGTGTCCAGTGCCCGCCTCTCCCGCAAGCCGACGTGGCTGCGGCGGCGACGCCGGTAGCGCAGGCCCAGCGTCGCGGCCAGCACCGCGGCGGCGAGAACCGTAGTCGGCGCCAGCACCAAGGCGACGGCAGCCGCCGCACACACCCCAGACCCCGCGACCACCGCTCGCGACTTGCGTGGGCGTGGATGCGGCGGCGCGAGCCGCCGCCGCGGCGACGACGGCGTCACCGAGACCGCCAGCGACAAACCCAGCGCGGCCAGTACCGGGCCGGTCACGCCACCGCCCTGCTCTGCAGCAGCCGACGCAGGTCGGTGGCCGCGTCGGTGAACCCGCGATCGACGTGCCAGACGGTGACCGCGCGAACCTGCCCGTCGGTTCGGCGCAGCACCGCGATTTCGCTGAGCCGCCGGCCTGCGGCACCACCGCGAGCCACATGGACCAGGACCTGGACTGCCGCGGCGAGTTGGCTGTGCAGCGCTCCGCGGTCCAGGCCACCGAGCGCGCCCAATGCCTCCAACCGGGCCGGCACCTCGCCCGGGCTGTTGGCATGCACGGTGCCGGCGCCGCCGTCATGGCCGGTGTTGAGCGCGGCCAGCAGATCGACCACCTCGGCGCCTCGGACCTCTCCGACCACGATGCGGTCCGGACGCATCCGCAGCGCCTGCCGGACCAGCTGACGCAGCGTCACCTCGCCGACGCCTTCGACGTTGGCGCACCGCGCGACCAGCTTGACCAGGTGCGGGTGCGCAGGTGCCAGCTCGGCCGCATCCTCGACGCACACGATGCGCTCACGGTCCGACACCGCGCCGAGCATCGCCGCCAACAGCGTGGTCTTGCCGGCTCCGGTGCCGCCGGTCACCAGAAACGCCAGCCGGGCGGCAATGACTTCACCGAGCAGCGTGGCGGCTTGCGGCGCGATGGCGCCCGCGGCGGTCAGCGCCGCCAGGTCCTGAGTGGCGGGGCGCAACACTCGCAGCGACAGGCAGGTGCCTCCGTCAGCGATCGGCGGCAAGACGGCGTGCAGTCGCACCGCAATGCCCGCGGCGCCCACGCCGCTCAGTTGGCCGTCCACCCACGGTTGCGCGTCATCGAGCCGGCGGCCGGCGGCCAAGGCCAGCCGTTGCGCCAAACGTCGCACCTCCGCGTCGTCGGCGAACCGGACCGCGCTGCGCCGCACTCCGTTGCCGTCGTCGACCCAGACCGCGTCTGGCGCGGTGACCAGGACGTCGGTAGTGCCGTCGGCGCACAACAGCGGCTCGAGGATGCCGGCACCGGTCAACTCGGTCTGCAACCTGCGAAGGTTGCTCAGCACCTCGGTGTCGCCGAGCACGCCGCCCGACTCGGCGCGGATCGCCTCGGCCACCGCAGTGGGCCGCAGCGGAACGGACTCGGCGGCCAGCCGCTCGCGCACCCGGTCGATCAGCGAACCGGTCATGCCGCCCGGGCTTCGCTGTCAGCCGCCGTTAGCACCGCAAGAACTCGGCGGGACGCCGTCGCCAGAGCAGATCGCGGACGCAGCGGCAGGCCGCCGTGTTCGAGTTGCGCGGCGAGCAGCGGCTGGGCGCGCATCGACGCCAGCAGCGGCACCCCGGCGATGTCGGCGATCTCGCCGGCCCGCAGCCCGCCCGGTGACGGACCCCGTACCACCAGTCCGATGTTGGGATTGATGCCGGCGAGTACCGGAGCGATCGTCGCGGTCGCCGCACACGCCCGGACATCGCAGGGGCTGACCACGACGACGAGATCGGCGGCATCCAGCGCGGTTTGGGCGGCGTCGGTCAACCGCCGGGGCAGGTCGCAGACGACGGTCGCACCGCCGCGTCGGCCGGCGTCGATGACGGCGTTGACCGCCCCGGCCTCCACATCGTGGTCGCGCCGGGTGCCCGAGAGCATGCTGATCCCGCGGTGTCGCGGCAGCGCTTCGCGCACCGATGCCCAATTCAGCCGCCCGCTTTGCAACGTCACGTCCGGCCAGCGCAACCCGGCGGTGTTCTCACCGCCGAGCAGCAGATCGATGCCTCCGCTCCACGGATCGAGATCGAGCAGCAGCGGCTCCGCGGCGGTGTAGGCCAGCGCGGCGGCGAACAGCGAGGCGCCGGCACCGCCGCAGCCACCAATGACCGCGACAACCCGGCCGTGAGCCTGGCCGCCGCGTACCGATTCGCCAGCGTCGGCGAGCTCGCAGACCAGCTCATCCTCGTGCCCGGGCAGCATCAGAACGTGCTGGGCGCCGACCTGGACCGCAGCCGCCCAGGTCTCCGGAGCCGGTTCGCTGTCGGTCAGCAAGACGACGTGGGCGCGCCGCGGCAGTGCACTGCGCACGCAACGCCGCGCTGCCGCAGCGTCCAGCACGACCGCCGCGGCGGCCGCCCACGCTTTGCGGCTCACCGGCGCGCCGTCGCGCGCATGTACCACCCGCACGCCGACCGCGGCGCCGACACGGTCCACTTCGTCGCGCAAAGTAGGGGCAGCCAACAGCGCCAGCACACCGGTGACACCAGTTGTCGCAGTCACCCGCTCACCGTGCCGGGGCGCGACCGCAGAGCGCCATCGGCAAACCACAATCTGTGGACAAAGTCGGATCTGTGCGCAAACGGTCGGCGGCCAATTTTGAAAGCGGCTAACCCGGCAAAAGGGACGACCCCCGCCAGGGGGGGAGGAGGCGAGGGTCGTCGTGTATCAGCCCCGGGGGGTCGGGCTGATGCACCCTCGGCACAAAGCCGAGTACCGCTTACTATACACACGACAGGCCTCCTGAGCGCAAGATCCGCTTGCAAAAGGAAGCAGGACTTCGAACTAGGCGCCGGGAACTCTGGCCGGTTGTGACCGGCGATCGCACCGCGGTTGAGCCGGTGTTTTATCCGCAGTTCTCGCGGAGCAGGCGGACGCCGCCCTATGCTGAGCCGGTGACCGTCCCCGACCCGGCCGCCGATCAGCAAACTTCACCGGAGGTGCGGGACACCGCCGTTCCGCCCGCGCGCACCGCTGCTTTCTTCGACCTCGACAAGACCATCATCGCCAAATCGAGCACCCTGGCCTTCAGTAAACCGTTCTTCAATCAGGGCCTGATCAACCGCCGCGCGGTGCTCAAATCCAGCTACGCCCAGTTCCTATACCTGTTGTCCGGCGCCGACCACGATCAGATGGATCGGATGCGCATCCACCTGACCAACATGTGCACGGGGTGGGACGTCGAGCAGGTCAAGTCGATAGTCAACGAAACCCTGCACGACATCGTGACGCCGCTGGTGTTCGCCGAAGCCGCCGACCTGATCGCCGCCCACAAGTTGTGCGGGCGGGACGTCGTGGTGGTGTCGGCATCGGGCGATGAGTTGGTGGCGCCGATCGCCCGCGCGCTGGGAGCCACCCACGCGATGGCCACGCGCATGGTCGTCGAAGACGGCAAGTACAGCGGAGAGATCGGCTTCTACTGCTACGGCGACGGCAAGGTTCAAGCTATTCGTGAGTTGGCCGCCCGCGAGGGGTACGTGCTCGACCACTGCTATGCCTACTCGGACTCGATCACCGACATACCGATGTTGGAGGTCGTCGGGCATCCGAGTGTGGTCAATCCCGACCGCGCTCTGCGCAAGGAGGCGACGGCCCGCGGATGGCCGGTGCTCAGTTTCTCCCGTCCGGTGTCGCTGCGCGATCGCATCCCGGCACCGTCGGGGGCCGCGGTCGCCACGACGGCCGCGGTGGGGGTCAGCGCGCTGGCCGCCGGAGCAGTGACCTATTCGTTGCTGCGGCGTTTCGCTTGGTAGCCCGCCAGCAAACTGATTGCGATTGCTATTTCAAGTTGTTTCAAAGCTTTACCCAATTGACCCTTGCTGTGATACGGGTCACGTAGTACAAAGGAGTCACGGAAGCCCGGTGAGGCCAAGGTCGATCCGGAAGAGAAGGTTCGATCTCCCAATCCGGGCCCCCAGCACGGTTCTCGGCACCCACGCGGAGTCATAGCCGCGATAATGGCAGAAGTGTTGCGGGCCTGCGTAATTGCGAGAAGCGGACGGGTTCGACGGCCCTTTGGGTAGGGCCGCAACCGGGCGCCTCGCAAGATCGCCGAGGCCACCCACGCAACCCCGAGGATGCACGCTTGGTAACCGAGTGCCGTGCTAGC
This sequence comes from Mycobacterium sp. NGS48, assembly GCF_059812585.1. Classification (NCBI taxonomy): domain Bacteria; kingdom Bacillati; phylum Actinomycetota; class Actinomycetes; order Mycobacteriales; family Mycobacteriaceae; genus Mycobacterium; species Mycobacterium sp. NGS48. Next base: position 39,489 of record NZ_JCALCY010000019.1, on the reverse strand, counting down.
GGGCGGTGAGCCGAACTTTTCGGATCGCCGCCCGCTTCGCATGTCCGACCATTCCCGGCGCCGACCGCTGGCAATCTAGTTGGCAAGTGTTTCGGCGATCGACAAGGCCTCCCGCCCACCGTCTTGCATGGCCCGGCAACACAACTTCAGCCAGGCCGCCATCCCCTCGGCGGTGCCCCCGGCGAAGCCGCGCGCGGCGTCGCGATAATCGGCGGCGCGACGCATCCACGTCACCTCCGGCACGCCCAGCCCGTGCGGATCCAGCCCGGTGGCGATGGCGATCAGCCGCGACACCGCGCGGGCCACCACGCCGTCCGCACTGCCGAACGGTGCCAGCGCCAGCAGCTCGCCGTGCGCGACTGCGGCGACCACTGGTGCCGGCGCCCGGGTGCCGCCGCTCACCACCTCTGCCAACAACTCCAGACGCGGCCCGACGTCAGCGTCGGCCCGCGGCCGGCCCAACCGTTTTTCGTCGACCTGATCGGCGGCGGCCAACATATGCAGCCGCGCCAACGCCTGCAGCGGCGCCCGCCGCCACACGGCCACCAGGTTGGTCTCGCCGCCTTCGAGCGCCTGCGCCACCCGCAGCGCGCCGCCGAACACTGGGTCGCTGGTCGCGGACTCGTCAAGCTGTATGGGCCCGCCATCCAAGACCGACGAGGCCCGCGCTGCCCGCAACGCCGCCTCGGCGGCGCTTACCGGCCAGCCCCGCCTGTTGGCCTGATGCCGGTGCGCCTGTCCGAGTGCATCGCGTGCCTGCTCGGCGGCGACGGCAATGCCGGGCAGCTCCATCAGTGGTGCCAGCGGGTCAGTCACGACCAGTCACCTTAAGCGCCGGGGATCGCCGCCAGCAGCTCGCGGGTGTAGTCATGCCGCGGACGGGTGAACAATTCTTCGGTGGGCGCGTGCTCGACCACCCGCCCGGCGCGCATCACCACGACCTCGTCGGCGACCTGCCGGATCACCGCCAAATCGTGGCTGATGAACACGTAGCTCAGATCGAGCTCGGCCTGCAGCTCGGTGAGCAGATCCAGGATCTGCGACTGCACGACGACGTCGAGCGCGGATACCGCCTCGTCGCAGACCAGCACCTCAGGGTGCAGCGCCAGCGCCCGGGCGATCGCGACCCGCTGGCGCTGGCCGCCGGACAACTCGCGTGGTCGCCGGTTCAACAGCGAGGACGGCAACGCCACCTGGTCGGCGAGCTCATGCACCGCAGTGCGGCGGCCGCGACGATCGCCGATCCGGTGAATCCGCAGCGGTTCCTCGATGGCGCGGAACACCGAGTACATCGGATCCAGACTGCTGTAGGGGTTCTGGAACACCGGCTGGACCCGCCGGCGGAACGCCAAGGTCGCACGACGGTCCAGTGCGGTGATGTCTTGACCGTCGAAAGTCACCATGCCCGACGTGGGTTGCAGCAGCCCGAGCATCATCCGGGCCAGCGTGGATTTCCCCGATCCCGATTCGCCGGCGATTGCCAGCGTGGACCCCCGTCGCAGCCGAAACGACACATCGTCGACGGCGCGGAATTCCGTCCTGCGCCACGGGGCGCCGTGCGACTGCCGGAAGACTTTGGTCAGCCCCTGGACCACGACCACATCGTCGCTTCCTACGGGGGTGTGCTCGGCTGGCCGGTGCATCGACGGGGCCGCGGCCACCAGTCGTCGGGTGTAGTCGTGCTGCGGAGTTTGCAGGACCGTCTGCGCCGCGCCGGCTTCGACGACGAGGCCGCGGTGCATGACGATCAGGTGATCGGCGCGTTCGGCGGCCAGCGCTAAATCGTGGGTGATCAGCAGCACCGCGGTGCCCAGTTCACCGGTGAGACGTTGCAGATGGTCGAGCAGCCGGCGCTGCACGGTGACGTCCAGCGCCGAGGTCGGCTCGTCGGCGATCAGCAGTTGTGGGCGGCCGGCCAGCCCGATCGCGATCAGCGCGCGCTGGCACATGCCGCCAGACAGCTGATGCGGATAACTCCTGGCCTGCGTCACCGGATCCGGCATACCCACCGCTTCGAGCAGCTGTACGGCATCGGTGTCGTCGACGTCGTTGGCGCGCAGCGCCTCCCGGATCTGAAAGCCCACCTTCCATACCGGGTTCAGGTTGGTCATCGGGTCCTGCGGCACATATCCGATGCCGCTGCCGCGGATCGCACGGACGCGGCGACGGTCGGCGGCGGTGATGTCGAGCCCGTCGAAGACGATGCGGCCTGCGGTGATCCGTCCTCCTCCGGGCAGTAGCCCCAGAATGGCTGCGGCGGTGGTGGATTTCCCCGATCCGGACTCGCCGACGATGGCGACAGTCTGGCCGCGGTGCACGGCCAGATCCACCTCTCGGACCGCCGGAGGGTCGTCGTCAAACCTGACTTCCAGGCCCTGCACGCTCAGCAGCGGCGGTGCGGTTACGGTCGCCATGACCGTGAGCCCGGGTCGAGGGCATCCCGCAGGACATCGCCCATCATCATGAACGCCAACACCGTGATCGCGAGCGCGCCCGCGGGATAGAACAGGATCGGCGAGCCGGCCCGCAGCCGGGTCTGGTCGATATTGATGTCGCCGCCCCAGGACACCACCGAGGGCGGCAGCCCGACTCCCAGGTAGGACAGCGTGGCCTCGGTGACAATGAACATTCCCAACGCGATGGTGGCGACCGCGATAACCGGGCCGATGGCGTTGGGCAGCGCGTGGCGCACCAGGGTTGCAAACCTGCCCAGCCCCAATGCTTCTGCGGCCACGATGTAGTCGCTGTTGCGCACGGCGATCACCGCACCGCGGGCGATCCGGGCCACCTGCGGCCAGCCGAACAGAGCGAGGATCGCGATCACGCTCCACACCGTGCGGTGATGCATCACCTGCATCAGCACGATGGCGGCCAGCAGCAACGGGATTCCGAAGAAGACGTCGGCCACCCGAGAGACCACCGCGTCGAGCCAACGACCGTAAAAGCCGGCCAGCGCCCCCAGCGCCCCGCCGATGACGAACACCGCCGCGGTGGCGCCCAACCCAACGGTGATCGATGCGCGCGCGCCATAGACGGTGCGGGCGTAGATGTCGTGGCCCTGCAGATCGGTGCCGAACCAATGCGCCGCGGACGGCGTCAGCAGGCTCTGGTTCGGATCGGCATAGCCGGGATCGGCGGCGGTGAACAACGCCGGAAACGCCGCCATGACACCGACGAGCAGGATCAGCGCAGCGGCGACGAGAAACTTGGGCCGGCCGCGCAGTTCTCGCCAGGTGTCGCGCCAGAAGCCGCTTGTCCCAACGTCTTCACGATCAGCCATAGCGGATCCGGGGGTCCAACGCGGCGTAGAGCAGATCCACCAACAGATTGGTGATCAGATAGATGACCACCAGCACCGTCACGATCGACACCACGGTCGGCGCTTCCTGGCGGGTGACCGCCTGATAGAGCACACCGCCGACACCGTGGATGTTGAAGATGCCCTCGGTGACGATCGCGCCGCCCATCAGCGCGCCAAGATCGGCGCCGAGGAATGTCACCACCGGGATCAGTGAATTGCGCAGGATGTGCACCGTCACCACCCGCGGCCGGGACAACCCCTTGGCGGTGGCGGTGCGCACATAATCGGCGTGCGCGTTGGCGGCCACCGCCGAACGGGTCAACCGCACCACGTAGGCGAACGACACCGAACCCAACACGATTCCGGGCAGCAGCAGCCGGCCCAACGCCGCCTGATCACCCACGGTCACAGACGCGATGCCCAACCGAACGCCGAACACGAACTGCGCCAAAAAACCCAGCACGAAAATCGGGACCGCGACGATCACCAAGCTGGCAATCAGCACGCCGGCGTCGAAAACCCCGCCTCGGCGCAGCCCGGCGATCACCCCGAACCCGATACCCAGCACCGCCTCGACAGCCAGTGCGATCAGCGCGAGCCGAATGGTTACCGGAAACGCTTGTGCCAGAACCGTGCTGACCGGCAGCCCGGAGTAAGCGCGGCCCAAGTCGCCGCGCAGGATGCCGCCCAGGTAATGCAGGTACTGCAGCACGAACGGGTCGTCGAGATGGTATTGGGCACGCAGCTGCGCGGCCACCGCGGGGCTCAACGGCCGGTCCCCGCCTAACGCCGCCAGTGGATCACCGGGCAGCAGGAAAACCATCCCGTAGATCATCAGCGTCGCGCCGAGGAAAACCGGGATCATGACGGCGATGCGTCGGGCGATGTACCAACCCATGTCAGGCCTTGACGATGCGTTCGTAGTCGGGCAGACCGTTCCAGGTGAGCGCGACGTCACTGACCGCCGGTGACCTGCCCGCGACGGCGATGGTATACCACAACGGTACGGTGGGCATGTCGCGCAACAGGATTCGCTGCGCCGCGTTGGTCAGTGCATGGGATTGCGGCACGGTCGGCGCGGCTTCGGCGTCGGCCAGCGCTGTGTCGAATACGGGGTTGGAATAACCCACGTCGTTGGATCCGGCTGCGGTGACGAACAGTGGCTCGAGGAACTGCAGCATCGACGGGTAATCCCCTTGCCAGCCGGCGCGGAAGGCGGTGGTGATAGTGCGACGGGTGACCTGGGTGCGAAACCCCGCGAAGGTTGGCTGCGGCGCGCCGGCGGCGTCGATCCCCAGCACGTTCTTGATGCCGTTGGCCACCGCGTCCACCCACTCCTGGTGACCGCCGTCGGCGTTGTAGGCGATCGCGTACTGACCGGTCCATGTCGAGATGGCGTCGGCCTGTGACCACAGCCGTCGCGCCCGGTCCGGATCGAAGTCCAATGCGTTGCTGCCGTCGATGTTCGGATCGAATCCAGGCAGCGAACTGGCCGTGAATTCGCGCGCGGGCGAGCATGTTCCGGCGAAGAACTGCCGGCAGATCTGCGGGCGGTTGATCGCCGCAGACAGTGCGAGCCGGCGCAGCCGGCCCTCCTCTCCGCCGAAATGAGCCAACCGTAGCGGCGTGTCGAGAGCCCGGTTGCTTGCCGCCGGCGCGCTGACCGCGCGATCGCCGAGGTCTTTGCGATAGACCGGCAGCACACTCGGCGGAATGGTGTCCAGCACATCGAGATTGGCCGACAATAGATCGGCGTAGGCGGTGTCCAGATTCGCGTAGAAAACGAAACGCAGCCCCTTGTTCTGCGGTACGCGGTTGCCGTGGTAGCCGGGGTTGGGCACCAGGTCGAGTTTCACGTTGTGCTGCCAGGCGTATCCGTCGACAAGCCGGTACGGGCCGTTGCCGACGGGATGCTGCCCAAAGGCCGCCATGTCCTCGAACGCCGCGTGCGGTAGCGGGTAAAACGGTGAAAACCCGAGCCGCAGTGTGAAGTCGATGGTCGGACTCTTGAGCCGGACGGTGAATTCGTGGTCGTTGACCACGTGCAGGCCGGACATCGTGGTCGTGGTCGGCGTGGCGGCGGCGACTTCGTCGAAACCTGCGATCGGGCTGAAGAAACTCTGCTGCAGCTGTGCGTTGGTGGTCAGCGCGCCGTAGTTCCAGGCGTCGACGAAGGAGTGCGCTGTCACCGCGGACCCGTCGGTGAAGCTCCACCCCGGTTTGAGCGTGATGCGGTAGTTGACATTGTCGGTGGTGTCGACCGACTGAGCCACCTCCAATGACGGTGTGCCCTGGGCGTCGTAAGACATCAGGCCGGCAAACAACCGGTCGATGATGCGCCCGCCGTTGCTGTCGTTGGTGTTGGTGGGGATCAGCGGGTTCTGCGGCTCGCCGGCGTTGACCATCACCACGTCGGTGCGCACCGCGGGCCCGCCGCAGCCGGTGAGCGCCGCCAGTGCGGCGATGGCAATGAAGACCGCCGTCGCCGCACGAACCATGACGCCGACCCTAGAGCCTGCGGGTGCGACGCCAGCGCGATTAGGCTCTCAGGAGTGACCGAAACGCATGCCGAGGCGCCGTCGTCATACCCGCCGCCGGACGAGTTCGCGGCACACGCGAACGTCGGGGACGACATCTACCGCGAGGCTGAGCAGGACCGGCTGGCGTTCTGGGCCAAGCAGGCCAACCGGCTGTCCTGGGCCACGCCGTTCGAGCAGGTGCTGGACTGGTCAGAAGCGCCGTTCGCCAAGTGGTTCGTCGGCGGCCGGCTCAACGTCGCCTACAACTGCCTGGACCGCCACGTCGACGCCGGTCACGGCGACCGGACCGCCATCTACTGGGAAGGCGAGCCGGTCGACGAGAGCCGCGAACTCACTTACGCAGAGCTACACGCGCAGGTCTGCAAGGCCGCGAACGCACTGAGCAAGTTGGGCCTGGTCGCCGGCGACCGCGTCGCGATCTACCTGCCGATGATCCCCGAGGCGGTCATCGCGATGCTGGCCTGCGCACGGCTGGGCGTCATGCACAGCGTCGTGTTCGCCGGTTTCACTGCCAAGGCGCTGGGGGCCCGGATCGCCGACGCCGAGGCCAAACTGCTGATCACCGCCGACGGCCAGTTCCGGCGCGGCAAGCCGGCACCGCTGAAGGAGGCGGCCGACGAAGCGATCGACGCCGACAGCCCCGTCGAGCATGTGCTGGTGGTCCGGCGCACCGGAATCGACGTGCCGTGGACCGAGGGTCGGGATCTCTGGTGGCATGACGTCGTCGACTCGGCGGCAGCCGAACATACTCCGGAAGCTTTCGACGCCGAACATCCGCTGTTTTTGCTGTACACCTCGGGCACCACCGGTAAGCCCAAGGGCATCATGCACACCAGCGGAGGGTTCCTCACGCAGACGTCGTACACCCACCACAGCATCTTCGACATCAAAGCCGACACCGACGTGTTCTGGTGCACCGCCGACATCGGCTGGGTCACCGGGCACACCTACAGCGTCTACGGTCCGTTGTCCAACGGTGTCAGCCAAGTCATCTACGAAGGCACCCCCGACACACCCAGCCAGCACCGCCACTTCGAGGTCATCGAAAAGCTCGGCGTCACCATCTATTACGCCGCCCCCACGTTGATCCGCACCTTCATGAAGTGGGGCCGCGAGATCCCCGACGCGCACGACCTGTCCACCCTGCGGCTGTTGGGAACGGTCGGCGAGCCGATCAACCCGGAAGCCTGGCGGTGGTACCGCACCGTCATCGGCGCCGATCGCACCCCGGTGGTGGACACCTGGTGGCAGACCGAGACCGGCGCCTCGATGATCTCGCCGTTACCCGGTGTGGCCGCGGCCAAACCGGGTTCGGCGATGACACCACTGCCGGGCATCTCGGCCAAGATCGTCGACGACGACGGCAATACGCTCACGCCGCCGTCCACAGATGAAGGCGAGCATGTCACCGGCTATTTGGTGATGGACCAGCCGTGGCCGGGCATGCTGCGCGGCATCTGGGGCGACCCGGACCGCTACCGTGAAACCTATTGGTCCAAGTTCGCCAAACAGGGCTGGTACTTCGCGGGTGACAGCGCCCGCTACGACCCAGAGGGTGCCATCTGGGTAGTGGGTCGCATCGACGACGTGATGAATGTGTCCGGGCACCGGATCTCCACCGCCGAGGTGGAGTCCGCGTTGGTCGGCCACTCCGGAGTCGCCGAGGCCGCGGTGGTCGGGGCCTCCGACGACACCACCGGGCAAGCGATTTGCGCTTTCGTCGTACTACAGGCCGATCAACCCGAAACCGTCGACGAAAAGATCGTCGAGGAGCTGCGCGGCGAGGTGGCCCGGACGATCTCGCCGATCGCCCGGCCGCGCGAACTTCACGTGGTGCCCGAGTTGCCGAAAACCCGCAGCGGCAAGATCATGCGCCGGTTGCTGCGCGACATCGCCGAGAACCGGGAACTCGGCGACACCTCGACGCTGCTCGACCCGGACGTGTTCGACGCGATCCGGGCGGCTAAGTAGCCGTTAAGCGGCCGGGCTGGCTGAGACGGGGACGAATCCGGCGCCCGGGCGGCTCTTGGCGGCGAGGTCGGCCAGCACGGCGTTGATCGACACCACCGTCGCGGGGGTGTGCAGCGGAATGTATTTGATGACGCAGGTCGGCAGGGCTTCGCTGAATGCGCCGTGAATCATCCCGACCAGCAGGTTGTCGACGACGACCGGTGCGCCCGAGTCGCCCGGCTGTCCGCACACCTGCATGACCAGGGTGCCTGGGTCTTGGCCCGGCCCGAAGACGACGCCGCAGGAGTTACCGGTGGTGCGGCCCTGCTTGCAGGCGATCTGACCGGCGGCTGGATCGGGGCCGATGCCGTTGATCGCGAACCCGCCGAAGTCGGCGACGGGGATCACCTTGGCCGGATCGAACCGGATGACGGCGTAATCGAGGATGTCGTTGCCGGCCACCATGGTGCCCAACGTGCCGCGATTCTGCGCCGCCTCGGCGGCCACTTGGGCACCCGGACCACCACAGTGCGCGGAGGTGAAACCGATCAGTGCGCCGGTGTTGTCGTTGCCGATGCTGGTCAGCGTGCACAGCGCGTCGCCGTCGATGACGATGCCGGCGCCGCCGCCGATCGGCACCCTGTCGTCGGCCACCGCGCTGGTGGCGCCTAGACCGGCGAGGCACAGCAACGCTGCAACCGCAATTACCGTCCCCAGACGAAGTAGCCGACAATGCGTTGTCTGCAAAGGGCTACTCCTGTCGCGAATCCGGAAGGGCTGCGTCAGTCTACGTGGTCGGGGCCGTCCAGCGCCTGTCCTGTCCTGACCATCTCGGTTGCGCTCGTCTGGCACCGGACCGCATGGCAACATGAACCGCGACAACAGCGAACCGGGAGGGACCGTCCGTGAGCAAGCCAGACCGCAAGAAGGCCGGTGGTAACGGCGGCAAGGACGGGGTGCCCAACACCCTCACCACGATTCCGTTGACCGACCCGCACGCGCTGCCCGTCGAACCGTCAATCGGTGAGCTGGTCAAAGACGCGACAACCCAGATGTCGACGCTGGTGCGCGCCGAAGTCGAACTGGCCCGCGCCGAGATCACCCGCGACGTCAAGAAAGGCCTGACCGGCAGCGTCTTCTTCATCTCGGCGCTGGTGGTGCTGTTCTACTCGACCTTCTTTTTCTTCTTCTTCCTCGCCGAACTGCTCGACACCTGGCTATGGCGCTGGGTCGCGTTCCTGATCGTGTTCGGCATCATGGTTGTGTTCACCGCGCTGCTGGCGCTGTTCGGTTATCTGAAGGTCCGTCGCATCCGCGGACCGCAGCAGACCATCGAATCGGTCAAGGAGACCCGCGCCGCCTTCACCCCGGGTCACGACAAGGCTGACGGCGCGACGGCGCAGCTCGCGCCGGGCGGCACCCCTGCCGACCCCTCGGGCTGGTAAATGGCAGCACCGGATCCGTCGGTAACCCGTATCGACGGGCCATGGCGCCATCTGGACGTGCACGCCAACGGGATCCGCTTCCACGTCGTCGAGGCAATCCCGGCCGAGCGCGATGCGACCACACCGCAGACGGCGCGGCCGCTGGTGATCATGTTGCACGGCTTCGGTTCGTTCTGGCTGTCCTGGCGCCATCAATTGCGCGCCTTGACCGGCGTGCGCGCCGTCGCCGTGGATCTGCGGGGCTATGGCGGCAGCGACAAGCCGCCCCGGGGCTACGACGGTTGGACGCTTGCCGGTGACACGGCCGGGTTGATCCGCGCGCTCGGGCATGCGTCGGCCACCCTGGTCGGCCACGCCGACGGCGGACTGGTCTGCTGGGCCACCTCGGTGCTGCACTCCCGGCTGGTCCGGGCGATCGCGGTGATCAGCTCCCCCCACCCCGCGGCGTTACGCGCCTCGGCGCTGACCTGCAGAGAACAGGCTCGGGCGCTGCTGCCGTCGCTGCTGCGTTACCAGGTGCCGATGTGGCCGGAGCGATCGCTGACCCGGCACGACGCCGCCGAGATCGAACATTTGGTGCGTAGCCGTGCCAGCGCCAAATGGTCTGCATCCGAAGACTTTTCCGAAACGATTGGCCACCTGCGGCAGGCGATCCAGATCCCGTCGGCGGCGCACTCCGCGCTGGAGTATCAGCGCTGGGCGGTACGCAGCCAGCTACGCGACGAGGGCCGGCGATTCATGAGGTCGATGAGCAGAGGCACCAACGTTCCGCTGTTGCACATTCGCGGCGGTACCGATCCCTACGTGCTGGCCGATCCGGTCGAGCGGACCCGGCGCTATGCCCCCCACGGTGGTTACGTAACTATCGCCGGGGCAGGGCATTTCAGCCATGAAGAGGCGCCGCAGGAAGTCAACGGTCACCTGATGAGGTTTCTGGAGCAGGTGTACGGCAGCGGACTCAGCTGACGCAGGAGCCGGTGGCGACCGGGGCGGTGTCGCCGATCTGGGCGAGCTGACTGCTCACCTCTTTGGCTGTCAGCACGAATCCGGTGTCGTTGTCGTCGACTGCCGCCCCGAAGACGACCCCGAGCACTTTGCCGTTCATGTCGATCAATGGACCGCCCGAATTGCCTTGCTCCACAGTGGCTCTGATCGTGTACACCTCACGGTTGACGGTGGCGTCTCGGTAGATGTCCGGGCCGGACAGCTCGATGATCTCGCGGATCCGGGCCGGAGTCGCCACGAAACCGCCCCCGCCGGGGTAGCCCATAACCACGGCGTCGGTGCCGCCCTTGGCTGGGGCACTGGCAAAGGCCAGCGGCCCCGGTGGCAGGTTCGGGACCGCCAGAATTGCGATGTCGATGGTGGGGTCGTAGGACACCACCGTGGCATCGTACGGGTTGCCGCTGACCTCCACTGTGACGTTGTTCGCGCCGGCCACCACGTGGGCATTGGTCATGACACGATCTGGCGAGAGCACGAATCCACTGCCCTCCAACACCTTCTGGCAGCTGGGCGCGATCGCGCGGATCTTGACCACACTGGGCTCGGTTGCGGCCACCACCGGGTTGCCGGCCAGTCCCGCATCGGGCGTCGGGACCGCGACAACCGGGGTTCGGCCGAACGGCCCAAGCACTTGTGGAAGACCGGAAGTGTCCAGCAGCGACGACAGCCGCTTGGGCACCGTCTGCAGCCAGGGCGGCGCAACCTGGTCGACTTCGGCCAGTACCCGCGAACCACGCACCGCCGCAGCGAGACTGGGCAGCCCCGACGACGACGTCAGCGGAGTCGCCAGCAGCCAGGCTGCGACGAGCACCACAACCAGCTGCACCGCCACGCCGATGATCGAGTCGAAAAAGCGGATGATGCGGCTGCGGATCGCCCCCCGCACCGCCCGGCCCAGCACTACACCTGCGACCTCACCGATGACAACCAGCCCGAGGATCAGGCACAGCGCAGCGAACAGTTTGGCGCGCGGAGCCATGATGTAGCTGACGATGTGCGGCGCCAGCAGTACTCCGGCGACTGCGCCGAGCATCACTCCTACGAACGACAGCAGTGAACCCAAAGCGCCTGAGCGCCAACCCGAGATGGCCGCGACGAAGGCGATTGCGAGTACGGCGATGTCGATCCACTGTGACGGGGTCATCATGCACCACCCTCATCGCCGACCAGGGCCATCGCCTCGTCGAGTTCGCGGACATCGCTGGTGTCCCAGGGCTGCGCCCAGCCGGCGACATCCAACATCGCTGAGATCACCTGGCCAGTGAAGCCCCACACCAGCATTTCGTTCAACAAGAATGCAGGGCCGGCGAAGCGCCGGTGCAACGCGCTGCGATACACCATCAGCCGGTTGGCCGGATTGACGAAAGCGCGCACCGGGACTCGCGCAACGATTGCGGTTTCGGCCTCGTCGACCACTGCCACCCGGCCGGGGTCGGGAGAATATGCCAGCACTGGGACGACGTGAAAACCCGACGGCGCGATAAACGTTCGTTCCAGCGTGGCCAGTGGATGCAATCGGCCGAGGTCGATTCCGGTTTCCTCGTGAGCTTCTCGCAGGGCGGTGGCCACCGGTCCGTCGTCTCCGGGATCGGCGGCGCCGCCGGGAAACGCCGCTTGACCCGCATGGTGACGCAATGTCGAGGCCCGCACGGTGACCAACAGGTCGGCTTCGTCGGGAAACCTGCCGGCCGGCCCGGATTCCGGGCCGGAGAACAGCACCAGCACCGCGGCTTCGCGCCCGTCACCGCGCAACGCCGCCGTCGCCTTCGCCGCGGTGACCAGCGCAAGTACGTCGGCGGGCAGTCGGCGTCGGAAGGCCTCCGGCACCTCGCCCACGTTGTCGACAAGGGGGCGCAGCCACGGCGGCCCGAGCTCGGGTGTGAGCGGAACCGCAGCGCTCACCGGCGCCTCCCTGGTGTGGTCCAATTGCCCGGCTCGCCCCCGCAAGCGGGGGGATCCCCGCCTCAGGGCGCCAGCCTGGCTCATCATGCATGATCTCCGACCGCAGCCGCGATCTCGTCGGCGGTGGCGAAAGCCCGCGGCAAGCTCTGGGCAACGCTACCGTCCACGGCCAGCACCACCGTCGCGGGCATCACGTTCGGCACCCGCAATGCGGCCGCGATCCGCCGGCGACCGTCCTGCAGAGTCGGCAACCGCACTCCCAACTGGGCCAGCCGCAGCAGGGCCGCCGTCTCGTTCTCGTCCTGGTGCACGGTCACGACCGTTACGGCCGACCCGACCCGTCGCTGATACTCAGCCATCGCGGGCAGCTCGGCTTTACACGGCTCACACCAATACGCCCACAGATTCAGCACCACCCGGCGTCCGGCCAGCGCGCGGCCGACATCAACGGCCGAGCCGTCGGCTGCGCACTCCACGGTGACATCGCGCAGCGCCGGCGGACCCGCGTCGTCACCGGCGGCCGGACACGGGGGCAGATCGGCGCGTTGCCGCGGTCCGGCCAGCGCCGCGGGGGTGTCGGCGTCGCGGTGTTCGCGGCTCGGGCCGCTCGCCGAGGGCGCGGGCGAGGTATCGCGGTGATCACGCAGTTCGGCGACCAGCGCGGCCAGCAGCGCCGCGACCACGACCAGAATCGCGACGGTCCAGCGGGTCCGGGCGGTCATGACGGCGTGATGGTGTGGCGGGGCTACAAGCCGGCCAGTGCCAGCAGATGCTCGGTTTCCGGGCCCTGGACCAAGGGGGCTGCGATCAGCGGGTCGGTCGGACCGGTCCCGAACGAGGGGCAGTCCTTGGCCAGCACGCACACACCGCAGGCCGGTTTGCGGGCGTGGCACACCCGGCGGCCGTGGAAGATCACCCGGTGGCTGAGCAGCGTCCACTCGTCGCGTTCTATCAGTTCGCCGACGGCGTGCTCGATCTTCACCGGGTCTTCCTCAGCGGTCCACCGCCACCGCCCGACCAGCCGCTTGAAGTGTGTGTCGACGGTGATGCCGGGGATATCGAAAGCGTTGCCGAGGATGACGTTCGCGGTTTTGCGTCCCACCCCGGGCAGGGTGACCAGCTCGGCCATCGTGGCCGGCACCTCGCCGTCGAACCGCTCAACCAGCGCCTGCCCCAGTCCGATCAACGACGAAGTCTTGTTGCGGTAGAAGCCTGTCGGGCGAATCAGCTCTTCAAGTTCGGTGCGGTCGGCCCGGGCGTAATCGAGCGCGGTCCTGTACCGGGCGAACAACGCCGGCGTGGTCAGGTTGACCCGCTTGTCGGTGCTCTGCGCCGAGAGAATGGTGGCCACCGTCAGTTCCAGCGGCGTAGTGAAGTCCAGCTCGCAGTAGACATGCGGAAAGGCTTGGGCCAGTTTGCGGTTCATTCGGCGGGCGCGTCGAACCAAACCCAGGCGGGTTTCCGCGGCCTGCCGCCGGTCCGGGCCGGCGGCGGCCGGCGCAGCGCCGCGTGCGGGCTTGCCCACTGTCACGTCCGACAGCGTACTTGGGTGAATATCCACTGAATTTTGTGATCCCGATGAGACCTTTGCCGTGTTTACTTGCTCCTTGTGTCGTGGTTGCTAGTGGCCTTCATCCCGGGGTTGCTGATGTTGGCGACGTTCGGCTTGCAACGCCTGGAATCGGGCTTGGTCGACGACACACTCACCGCCCGTGACGTCGCGGAGTTTCTCGAGCAGGCCGACGCCGCCGATATGGGCACCCTGGCCCGCGAAGGCATGCCCGAGGCGCTCGACGGCCTGCACCGCCGGCGCGGTGAGCGCATCGACGATCCGGGGCGCGGGCACAGCGGCGCTCGCTATGCCCTCGACCCGTCCGCAAACCCCGGCCGCCATCGGCATTCCCGGGCGAATCGGCAATTTGAGCCGCCCCGACATGCCAATCGTGTGTAGCGTTGGCACGTCGAGTTAACGGCTGGCCTCTAGACTCATGTCACTAACCGCATAAGTTGGTACGGCGCCAAGGTGCGAGTCGGGCGCTTGCGCGTAACACAGTAATTCGAACAGCTAAGGGGCAACGTGGACGAGATCCTGGCGAGGGCCGGAATCTTCCAGGGGGTCGAACCCAGCGCCGTCGCAGCGCTGACCAAGCAATTGCAGCCCGTCGACTTCCCCCGCGGACACACCGTTTTCGCGGAAGGGGAGCCGGGCGACCGGCTGTACATCATCGTTGGCGGGAAGGTCAAGATCGGCCGCCGGTCCCCCGACGGCAGGGAGAACCTGCTGACCATCATGGGTCCGTCCGACATGTTCGGAGAGCTTTCGATCTTCGACCCGGGGCCGCGGACCTCCAGCGCGACGACGATCACCGAGGTGCGGGCGGTGTCGATGGACCGCGACGCGCTGCGGGCCTGGATCGCCGATCGTCCCGAAATCGCCGAGCAGTTGCTGCGGGTACTGGCCCGTCGGTTGCGCCGCACCAACAACAACCTCGCTGACCTCATCTTCACCGACGTGCCGGGCCGGGTCGCCAAGCAGCTGCTGCAGCTCGCTCAGCGTTTCGGCACCCAGGAAGGTGGCGCAATGCGGGTCACCCACGATCTGACTCAGGAGGAAATCGCCCAGCTGGTCGGCGCGTCGCGGGAGACGGTCAACAAGGCGCTGGCCGATTTCGCCCACCGGGGCTGGATTCGCCTGGAGGGCAAGAGCGTGCTGATCTCCGACTCGGAGCGATTGGCCAGGCGCGCGCGCTGACGTTGAGATTGCATCCAGGGTCGTGACCTCGGCGGATTCACAGCCCTACACGCAATCTCAACGCCGTAGATAGTCGAGCTGCGCCTGTACGGACCATTCGGCGACGTCCCAGAGTTCCTGGTCGACGTCGACGTAGACGTGTTCGACGACCTGACGCAGGGTCGCGTCGTCGCCGAGATCGCGCAGCGCCGCGCGTATTTGAGCCAGCCGCTGCTCTCGGTGGGCGAGATACTCTTCGGCGACCGCCGCCAGGTCAGGCAGATCCGGCCCGTGGCCGGGTAGCACGGTGCGGGCGCCCAGGCCTTGTAGCCGCCGCAGCGAGTCGAGGTAGTCGGCTAGGTTGCCGTCTTCCTTGTCGATGACGGCGGTGCCGCGGCCCAGCACGGTGTCCGCGGTGAGCACCGCGTCCTCGAGGACAAACGACACCGAGTCGGCGGTGTGCCCCGGCGTTGCCAATACCTTGATCGTCACACCGGCAGCCTCGATGACCTCGCCGTCGGTCAGGTGACCACCAAGGCCGCGCAGGAACCCGCTGCCGACTGAGCGCACCGTCGCACCCGTCGCTTCGACCAGCTTGTCGATGCCGTCGGTGTGGTCGCCGTGCCGGTGGCTGATCAGGACCAGCGCAATCTGGCCGAGTCCCGCGACCCGGCCGATGTGCTCGTCGTCGTCGGGTCCTGGATCGATGACCACGACCTCGTCGCTGCGCGGTCCACGCAGCACCCAGGTGTTGGTGCCCTCCAGCGTCATCTTGCCGGAGTTATCGGCCAACAGCACCGACGCGGTGTCGGTGACCGGCCGCAGTTGTCCGTATGCGGGGTGGGTCAACAAGTCGCTACCCGACCTGCACCACCAACTCGACTTCCACCGGCGCATTCAACGGCAACTCGGAGACCCCGACCGCCGACCGGGCATGCGCGCCGCGGTCCTCGAACACTTCGCCAAGCAGATCCGACGCGCCGTTGACGACGCCGGGCTGGCCGTTGAACCCCGGCGCGGAGGCGACGAAGCCGACCACCTTGACGACCTGAGCCACCGAGTCGATACCCACCAGTGAATCCACCGCGGCCAACGCGTTGAGTGCGCATACCCGCGCCAGCGCCTTGCCCTCCTCCGGGCTGACCTCGGCGCCGACCTTGCCGGTCTGCGTCAGCTTGCCGGCCTGCATGGGCAGCTGGCCTGAGGTGTAGACCAGGTTGCCGGTTCGCACCGCGGGAACATAGGAGGCCAGCGGCTTCACCACTTCGGGCAGCTCGATACCCAATTGCCCGAGCCGGGCCGAAGCGCTCACTTCGGGCGTTTCAGGTATGCGACGTGTTGCTCACCGGTCGGCCCGGGCAGCACCGACACCAGCTCCCAGCCGTCGGCGCCCCACTGGTCCAGGATTTGTTTGGTGGCGTGCGTCAGCAGCGGGACGGTCGCGTACTCCCAGGCGGTCGGTTGGGTCATAGCCCGAGCTTATCGGTCGGGTGACAACGCCTGTTGGTTAGCATGCTTTGGTGGCGACCACACCGAGCGGCGGGACTTCCATCGGCTGGCCATCGCGCCTGGAGAAGGCCCGGCTGCATTTCGTGACCGGCAAAGGCGGCACCGGCAAGTCGACAATCGCCGCCGCGCTAGCGCTGACTCTGGCTTCTGGCGGGCGCAAGGTGTTGCTTGTCGAAGTCGAAGGGCGCCAAGGGATTGCGCAACTCTTCGACGTTCCTCCGCTGCCCTACAAGGAACTCAAGATCGCGACCGCCGAGCACGGCGGTCAGGTCAATGCGCTGGCGATAGATATCGAGGCGGCATTCCTGGAATACCTGGACATGTTCTACAACCTCGGGATCGCCGGACGGGCAATGCGACGCATCGGCGCCGTCGAGTTCGCGACGACGATCGCACCGGGCCTGCGTGACGTGCTGCTGACCGGCAAGATTAAGGAGTCGGTGATCCGCATGAACAAGGGCACCAAGAACCCGGTATATGACGCGATCGTCGTCGACGCACCGCCGACTGGTCGTATCGCGCGCTTCCTGGACGTCACCAAGGCGGTGTCCGATCTGGCCAGGGGCGGACCGGTGCACTCGCAGGCCGATGGCGTGGTCCGGCTGCTGCATTCCGACCAGACCGCGATCCACCTTGTGACGCTGCTGGAGGCACTACCGATGCAGGAAACGATGGAAGCGATAGACGAACTACAGGAGTTGCAGCTGCCGATCGGCAGTGTGATCGTCAACCGAAACATCGCGGCCTACCTTCAGCCCGACGACTTGGCCAAGGCGGCCGAAGGCGACATCGACGCCGACGCAGTGCGATCCGGATTGGCCACGGCCGGAATCAAACTCAGCGACGGCGACTTCGCCGGCCTGCTGACTGAGACCATCCAACACGCCACCCGGATCACCGCTCGCGCCGCGGCCGCCGAGCAACTCGACGAGCTGCAGGTGCCGCGACTGGAGCTCCCGACGATCGCCGACGGCGTCGACCTCGGCAGTCTTTACGAGCTCTCCGAGATACTTGCCGAGCAAGGAGTTCGATGAGTACCACACCACCGACTTTGGATATGGCCACGATCCTGGCCGACACCGCCAATCGGGTGGTGGTGTGCTGCGGGGCCGGCGGAGTCGGCAAGACCACCACCGCCGCGGCGATGGCGCTGCGCGCCGCCGAGTACGGCCGCACGGTGGTGGTGCTGACCATCGACCCGGCCAAAAGACTGGCCCAGGCATTGGGGATCAATGACCTCGGCAACTCGCCGCAACGCGTACCGCTGGCGCCCGAGGTGCCCGGGCAGCTCTACGCCATGATGCTCGACATGCGCCGCACCTTCGACGAAATGGTGCTCCAGTACTCCGGACCCGAACGGGCGCAAGCGATTCTGGACAATCAGTTCTACCAGACAGTCGCTACTTCGCTGGCCGGTACCCAGGAGTACATGGCGATGGAAAAGCTCGGCCAGTTGTTGAGCCAGGACCGCTGGGACCTGGTCGTGGTCGACACCCCGCCGTCGCGCAATGCGTTGGACTTCTTGGACGCACCGAAACGGTTAGGCAGCTTCATGGATAGCCGGCTGTGGCGGTTGCTACTCGGCCCCGGGCGCGGTATCGGGCGATTGGTCACCGGTGCCGTCGGCCTGGCGATGAAGGCGCTGTCGACCGTCCTGGGCTCTCAGATGCTTTCCGATGCCGCGAGTTTCGTGCAGTCGCTGGACGCCACCTTCGGTGGCTTCCGGGAGAAGGCGGACCGTACCTATGCGCTGCTGAAGCGGCGCGGCACCCAGTTCGTGGTGGTCTCGGCGGCCGAACCGGATGCGCTGCGCGAAGCATCGTTCTTCGTCGATCGGCTGTCCGAGGAGCGCATGCCGCTGGCCGGCCTCATCTTGAACCGGACGCATCCGATGTTGTGTTCGTTGCCGGTGGAGCGGGCCATCGACGGCGCCGAGACACTCGAGAGCGCACCAGAGGGTAACGACGTTGCCCTCGCCACAGCGGTATTGCGCATCCACGCCGACCGCGCGTCGATCTCCAAGCGGGAAATCCGTTTGTTGTCGCGATTTACCGGTGCCAACCCCCACGTTGCGATCGTCGGCGTGCCGTCACTGCCGTTTGACGTTTCGGATCTGGAGGCGCTGCGCGCCATCGCCGATCAGATGACGGCGGCAGCCAGTTGACGCGCTGGTTCGCCGTCCATAATCTGGACGTCCAATATCCGGACTTAGCCAGCGCTGCGATGCTTGCGTTGCGCAGCGAAGAAGTCCGCCCACGACACGACGTCCGGGTGCTGCTTGAGGAGCGCCCGCCGCTGGCGTTCGGTCATCCCGCCCCAGACGCCGAACTCGACCCGGTTATCCAAGGCATCTGCGCCGCATTCCAGCATGACGGGGCAATGCCGACAGATCACTGCGGCTTTGCGCTGCGCCGCGCCGCGGACGAAAAGCTCGTCCGGGTCGGCCGCCCGGCACAGAGCCTTGGAAACCCACGCGATCCGCGCCTCGGAATCCGCCCGATAGAGCGACGGTTGAGTCGGTACCGCGCTCGTCCTGCGCACCGTCGTCCGTGTGTCTGACACCAGCGTTCCCCTTCTCGCCGACCGCCACGACGACGGCCCCCGCTCCTGATACAGATCGCCCTGCGACCTACGCCACACCAAGTCCGTCAGTGTTACCTGTATCTCACTGTTCGTATAAGTTAGGTGGTCAGGTACCAATTGCGCAACAGTCTGATACCGGCTTTTTTGGCACAAGTGTGCCGTCCGATCATGAAAAGCCGATTTGTGCTGGTCGATGGACCCTGAGGGACTGCTGAGAGCGGCCTAATAGCGGGCTGAACTGTTACGCCGGCGCAACTTTTCGCATAGACCACTCCAGATGACACGCGTCGCGGCGCCGCTAGTCTAGTAGCCATGCCGGAGCCCGAGCGACCCACGACCGCGATAACGGTCGCCAAGCTCGCGGGGTGCTGTCTGCTGGCCGGGGTCCTCGTCGCAGCACTACTATTTCCACTGGTCGGCGGGGTCGGATTGGCGTCCAATCGGGCCTCGGAGGTCGTTGCCAACGGGTCGGCCCAACTGCTCGAGGGCGACGTCCCCGCGGTGACCACGATGGTCGACGTCAAAGGCAACACCATCGCCTGGCTGTATTCGCAACGCCGCTTCGAAGTACCCAGCGACAAGATCGCCAACACCATGAAGCTGGCAATCGTCTCGATCGAGGACAAGCGGTTTGCCGAGCACAACGGCGTGGACTGGCAGGGCACGCTGACCGGGCTGGCCGGCTACGCATCGGGCGACCTCGACACTCGCGGCGGTTCGACGATCGAGCAACAGTATGTGAAGAACTATCAACTGCTGGTGGTCGCGCAGACCGACGCAGAGAAGCGCGCTGCTGTCGAGACGACGCCGGCGCGCAAGCTGCGCGAAATCAGGATGGCGCTCACGCTGGACAAGACCTTCACCAAGTCGGAGATCTTGACCCGCTACCTGAACCTGGTGTCCTTCGGGAACAACGCGTTCGGCGTGCAGGACGCGGCCCAAACCTATTTCGGGGTGAACGCCTCAGAGCTGAACTGGCAACAAGCTGCGCTGTTGGCCGGATTGGTGCAATCCACCAGCACGCTCAATCCGTATACCAATCCCGATGGCGCGCTGGCCCGACGGAACTTGGTGTTGGACACCATGATCGAGAACCTGCCCAAAGAAGCTGACGCCTTGCGCGCGGCCAAGGCAGAGCCGTTGGGAATCTTGCCGCAACCCAACGAGCTACCGCGCGGCTGCATCGCCGCGGGCGATCGAGCGTTCTTCTGCGACTATGTGCAGGCGTATCTGGCCCGAGCCGGGATCAGCAAGGAACAGGTGGCCCGGGGCGGTTATCTGATCCGCACCACCCTGGACCCCGACGTGCAGGCCTCGGTCAAGCAGGGGATCGACGCGTCCGCCAGTCCGGACCTCAACGGGATCGCCAGCGTGATGAGCGTGGTCAAGCCGGGCAAGGACTCCCACCGGGTGCTGGCGATGGGCAGCAACCGCAGATACGGGCTGGACACCGACGCCGGGGAGACCATGCGACCGCAGCCCTTTTCCCTCGTCGGCGACGGCGCCGGGTCGATCTTCAAGATTTTCACCACTGCTGCGGCACTCGAAATGGGCATGGGCATCAACATGCAACTGGAGGTGCCGGGCAGCTTTCAGGCCAAGGGCATGGGCAGCGGCGGCGCCAAGGGCTGCCCCAAGGAAACCTGGTGCGTGGTCAACGCCGGTAACTACCGAGGTTCGATGAACGTGACCGATGCGCTGGCTACCTCGCCGAACACCGCGTTCGCCAAGCTGATCCAGCTGGTGGGAGTGCCGCGCACGGTGGATATGGCGGTCAAACTCGGGCTGCGTTCCTACGCCGATCCCGGTACCGCTCGCGACTACGACCCGGACAGCAACGAGAGCCTGGCCGATTTCATCAAGCGGCAGAACATCGGGTCGTTCACCCTGGGCCCCTTCGAGCTGAACGCCCTCGAATTGTCGAATGTCGCGGCGACGCTCGCCTCCAGCGGCAAGTGGTGCCCGGCGAACCCCATCGACAAGCTGATCGACCGCGATGGCAACGAGGTCGCCGTCACCACCGAAGCCTGCGAGCAGGTGGTTCCCGAGGGCCTGGCCAACACGCTTGCCAATGCATTGAGCAAGGACTCGCAGGCCGGCGGCACCGCGTCGGGATCGGCGGGCGCCGCGGGCTGGA
The DNA here is from genome assembly GCF_059812585.1 of Mycobacterium sp. NGS48. NCBI lineage: Bacteria > Bacillati > Actinomycetota > Actinomycetes > Mycobacteriales > Mycobacteriaceae > Mycobacterium > Mycobacterium sp. NGS48. The sequence goes on along the minus strand of NZ_JCALCY010000019.1, from coordinate 18,386 downwards.
CGCTGCCGATGTCGGGCAAGACCGGCACCACCGAGGCGCACCGGTCGTCGGGCTTTTTGGGCTTCACCAACCAGTACGCGGCGGCCAACTACATCTACGACGACTCGACCTCGCCGTCCGACCTGTGCTCGTCTCCGCTCCGGCGCTGCGGCGACGGCAACTTGTACGGCGGCAACGAGCCCGCCCGCACCTGGTTCACCGCAATGAAACCGATCGCCACCAATTTCGGCGACGTGAAGCTGCCACCGACCGATCCGCGGTATGTGGACGGCGGTCCCGGCTCACGCGTTCCCAGCGTCGTGGGTCTGGACGTCGATGGGGCGCGACAGCGATTGAAGGAAGCCGGTTTCCAGGTCGCCGATCAACCCACGTCGGTCAACAGCACGGCCAAGTACGGGGAGGTGGTCGGGACCTCGCCGAACGGCCAGACCATCCCGGGCGCGGTGGTCACCATCCAGACCAGCAACGGCGTCCCGCCGGCGCCCCCGCCACCACCCGAAGGTGCGCCGGTGCCGATCGGCTCACAGGTCATCGAGATACCGGGATTGCCGCCGATCACCATTCCGCTGCTGGCGCCGCCGCCGGGTGAGCCACCGCCGCCGCCACCGTAGCCGTGGGTCACCACCAACTTGCCCACCCGCAGTAGGCTTCCGGCATGCCTGCTGTTTCGCCTCTCTTGAAAACCACAGGCGCTGTCGCGCTCGGATCGGCCGTCGCCGGGATCGGTTATGCCTCGCTGATCGAGCGCAACGCGTTCGTCCTGCGCGAGCTGACCATGCCGGTGTTGACGCCCGGCTCGTCGCCGCTGCGAGTGCTGCACATCAGCGATCTGCACATGCGGCCGAGCCAGCGCCGCAAGCAGGCATGGCTGCGCGAGCTGGCCGCCTGGGAGCCTGACCTGGTCGTCAACACCGGCGACAACCTTGCCCACCCCAAGGCGGTGCCCGCGGTGGTGCAAAGCCTGGGTGATCTGCTGAGCCTGCCCGGGGTGTTCGTCTTCGGCAGCAACGACTACTTCGGGCCGCGTCCGAAGAATCCGATGAACTATCTGACGAACCCGGGCCATCGCGTGCACGGTCAACCGCTGCCCTGGCAGGATCTGCGGGCGGCGTTCACCGAGCGCGGCTGGTTGGACCTCACCCACACCCGTCGGGAATTCGAGGTGGCCGGGCTGCACATCGCGGCGGCCGGCGTGGACGACCCCCATATCGGCCGCGACCGCTACGAGACGATTGCCGGTCCGGCCAGCCCGGCGGCCAACCTGCGGCTGGGGCTGGCCCATTCGCCCGAGCCCCGCGTACTGGACCGCTTCGCCGCCGACGGTTACCAGCTGGTGATGGCCGGCCACACCCACGGCGGGCAACTGTGCCTGCCTTTCTATGGTGCGCTGGTGACCAATTCGGGTCTGGACCGGTCCCGCGCCAAGGGGGCGTCGCGCTGGGGCGCGACCATGCGATTGCACGTCTCGGCCGGGATCGGCACGTCGCCGTTTGCGCCGGTGCGGTTCTGCTGCCGCCCCGAGGCAACCCTGCTGACGCTGATCGCGGCACCGACCGGTGGCCACAACTCGCATAGCGACCGGGGCCGGTCGCAGCCCAGCTATTCGGTGCGTTGAGCCAACCGGCGCGGGTCGCGGCTCACAGCCGACCACGCGGCTGGACCGACAACGCGATCCGGCTGATCGAGGCCGACGCGCGACGCAGCGCCGACACTCACCTGCTGCGCTATCCCCTCCCGTCGGCGTGGTGCGACGACGCCGACGTCGCGCTTTATCTCAAGGACGAGACGACGCATATCACCGGCAGCCTCAAGCATCGGCTAGCGCGGTCGCTGTTCCTCTACGCCCTGTGCAATGGCTGGATCGGTGAGGACACCACGGTGGTGGAGGCATCCTCGGGATCGACGGCGGTGTCAGAGGCCTATTTCGCGGCGCTGCTGGGCCTGCCGTTCGTCGCGGTCATGCCCGAGTCGACTAGCGCCTCCAAAATCGCGTTGATCGAATCACAAGGTGGGCGTTGCCATTTCGTGCAGCGATCAAGTCAGGTGTACGCCGAGGCCGAGCGGGTGGCCCGAGAGACCGGCGGGCACTATCTGGATCAATTCACCAACGCCGAACGGGCTACCGACTGGCGCGGCAACAACAACATCGCCGAGTCGATTTATGTCCAGATGCGCGACGAGAAGCATCCGATTCCGGATTGGATCGTGGTCGGGGCGGGCACCGGCGGGACCAGCGCGACGATCGGCCGGTACATCCGCTACCGCCGGCATGCCACCCGGCTTTGTGTGGTCGACCCGGAGAACTCCGCGTTCTATCCGGCCTACGCCGAAGACCATTACGACGTCGTCATCAACGCGTCGTCCCGCATCGAGGGGATCGGCCGGCCACGCGTCGAACCGTCGTTTCTGCCCGGAGTGGTCGACCGAATGGTGGCGGTGCCCGATGCCGCGTCGATTGCGGCGGCGCGTCATGCCAGCGCAGTACTTGGGCGACGGGTGGGCGCCTCGACCGGAACCAACTTGTGGGGAGCGTTCGGGTTACTGGCCGAGATGGTCGCCGACGGTCGGTCGGGCTCGGTGGTCACGCTGCTTGCTGACAGCGGAGACCGTTACGCGGACACCTACTTCTGCGATGAATGGGTCAACAGCCAAGAACTCGATCCGACCGCATTCGCTGGGGTGCTGGCCGAGTTCGAACGTACCTGTCGCTGGGAATCATCCCACGCTTCTTGAGCTTCGTTCGCTGGAGCGGTCACAAGCAGCCACAGAACGCCAAGGGCCAAGAGTCCGCCGAACACCACGGCGCCTAACACCGTCATGATTCTCTCGCTTCCGTTGGACCGAATCGTGCGCTGATTAGTTTGCTTAACGTTACTGACAGGAATGCGTATTCCACCGCATCCTGTGTGGCACGTCGCTTGCGAGTCGTGATGTGACCTGCGCATCACCAACCCGTCACATCCGTCCAGTGCTGTCGACTGCACCGGGATCGGACCTCCATCGGATACCCGTCGTTTGCCGCGCCCAATCCACTTTGACGAGCCGCCGCGCCGGTGCGATACGCTGTCGTGGCTTCATGCGGGGTGTGGCGCAGCTTGGTAGCGTGCTTCGTTCGGGACGAAGAGGTCGTGGGTTCGAATCCCGCCACCCCGACTCATGTGGGTCTAAGTCGACTGCCTCCTGGGTAATCACCTTCCCGTTACCTGCTGCCTAAAACGGGAATGGGGTGTGCGATGGCAGGCGCTTTGGTTGCCGACTATGTGCTGGAACGACTGCGCGACTGGGAGATCGACAAGGTTTTCGCCTACGCGGGCGACGGGATCAACGGTCTGCTCGCGGCCTGGGGTCGCGCCGACAACAAACCGAAGTTCGTGCAGGCCCGCCACGAGGAGATGGCTGCGTTCGAGGCGGTCGGCTACGCGAAGTTCTCCGGCCGCCTCGGGGTGTGCGCGGCGACGTCAGGCCCCGGTGCCATCCATCTGCTCAACGGCCTCTACGACGCCAAACTCGACCGGGTGCCGGTGCTGGCGATCGTCGGGCAGACCAACCGCAGCGCGATGGGCGGCTCCTATCAGCAAGAAGTCGACCTGATGAGCCTGTATAAGGACGTCGCCAGCGAGTACATCCAGATGGTCACCGTGCCCGAGCAGCTGCCCAATGTGCTGGACCGGGCCATCCGCACCGCAGTCACGAAGCGGACCGTGACGGCCGTCATCATCCCCGCCGACGTGCAGGAACTCGAATATTCGCCGCCGACCCACGAATTCAAGATGGTCCCGTCCAGTCTGGGATTCGAGTGGCCCGAAGTCGGGCCCTCCAAGGACGGGCTGCAGCAGGCCGCCGACGTGCTCAACGCGGGCGAACGCGTCGCGATGCTGGTCGGGAACGGTGCCAAAGGCGCCGCCGACGAGGTCGCCGAACTTGCCGAGTTGCTCGGAGCCGGTGTTGCTAAGGCACTGCTCGGTAAGGACGTGCTCTCCGACGAACTGCCCTGGGTGACCGGCTCCATCGGGTTGCTGGGCACGCGTCCGAGCTGGGAGTTGATGCGCGACTGCGACACGCTGTTCACAATCGGATCGAGTTTTCCCTACACGCAATTTTTGCCGGGGTACGACCAGGCGCGCGGTGTGCAGATCGACATCGACCCGGCATTGATCGGCATGCGCTACCCCAATGAGGTGAACCTGGTGGGCGACGCGGCGGCGACCGCGCGCGCGCTGATACCGCTGATCCAGCGCAAGTCCGATCGGTCCTGGCGTGAAACAGTCGAGAAGAACGTGCAGCGTTGGTGGGAAACCATGGAGATGGAAGCCAACGTGTCCGCCGATCCGATCAATGCCATGCGTCTCTTCGCCGAGTTGTCGCCCAAACTCCCCGACAACGCGATCGTCACCGCCGACTCGGGGTCATCCGCGAACTGGTATGCGCGCCAACTGAAGTTCCGCGGCAACATGCGCGGCTCACTATCGGGGAACCTCGCCACAATGGGCCCCGGCGTGCCCTACGGCATCGGCGGCAAGTTCGCCAACCCCGACCGGCCCGTGATTGTGTTCGCCGGTGACGGCGCAATGCAGATGAACGGGATGGCCGAGCTGATCACGATCGCGCACTACTGGGAGGAGTGGGCAGATCCCCGGCTGATCGTCGCGGTTCTGCACAACAACGACCTGAACCAGGTGACGTGGGAGATGCGGGCAATGACCGGAGCGCCGAAATTCCCGGTGTCACAAACCCTTCCGACAGTGGACTACGCCGGCTTCGCAGCCAGTCTGGGTCTGGCGTCGGCAACGTTGACCGATCCCGATCAGATCGCATCGGCGTGGGACCAGGCGCTGCGGGCTGACCGTCCGACGGTGCTCGACGTGCATTGTGACCCCAACATCCCGCCCGTACCGCCGCATGCCACCTTCGACCAGATGAAGGCCGCCGCGACCGCTGTACTCAAGGGCGACGAGGACGCATTCGGCATGATGAAGGAGGGCATCAAAGTCAAGGCCCAGGAGTTCATCCCGCGCCGACGCAAATAGCGTGAGTTAACCGACGCTGGCATAGGTAACTGAAACCACTTGTGCCACTTCGGTTTCAACTGCCTGTCCACAGTTGGCGGTTCATCCACAGACTTGGCGGCTGGAGCCCTAGCTTGCCGGTCGGTGGCGCTACTATTCGAACATGCGAGCGAATAGCCGGGAGGAGATCGTCGGGGTCGTCGATGCCGCCGACGCCGATATGCGGCTCGCGGTGGACTTGTCGTTTGATGGGTTGACTACCCCAGAGTGTTTGGCGTTGCTGGAACGTTGGGAACGAATCCGTCGGTGCATGTCGGCGGTTGACCACGCGTTGATCAATAAAGTCGCCGAACAGGCCGACGAGACGGAGTTGGGCGGCAAGTTGGCGTTTGCGTTGGCCGAGCGGTTGCGTATTACTCGGCCCGAAGCATCGCGGCGCATCGGCGAGGCTGCCGATTTGGGGCCGCGCCGCGCGATGACCGGCGAGCCCCTGGCGCCGGTGCTGCCGGGCACTGCCGAAGCGCAGCGCGCCGGTGAGATCGGCGACGGTCACGTGCGGGTGATCCGCAACTTCTACCATCGGCTGCCCGACGCAGTTGACATCGAGAAGGGAGCAGGCAGAAGCACAGCTAGCCCGCCAAGGCAGCCAATTTCGGCCCGACCAACTGGCCAAGCTGGCCGACAGACTCACCGACTGCCTCAACCCCGACGGCGATTTCACCGACAACGACCGCGCCCGCCGCCGCAGTCTGATCATCGGCAAACAAGACGTCGACGGCATGAGCCCGATCACCGGATATTTGACCCCCGAGGCGCGCGCCACCATCGACGCGGTCCTGGCGAAATTGGCCGCCCCGGGCATGTGCAACCCCGACAACCCCACCCCCTGCCTGGGCGGCACCCCCTCTCAAGAGGCCATCGAGCGCGACACCCGCAGCACCGGCCAGCGCAACCACGATGCGCTCAACGCCGCCGGACGCGCACTGTTGGCCTCCGGTGATTTAGGCAAGCACAACGGGCTACCCGCGTCGATCATCGTGTCGACCACCTTGGCCGAGCTCGAAGCGGGTCGCGGCAAAGCGCTCACCGGCGCGATTCACTAGTGCTGGGGCCGCGGGGCGGTGGCACCCGCTCCCTTGCCGCCCGTCTGCGTCGACGATCCGCTCAGCTGGCGCGCGGTGTTCACCAGCCCGACCATGCTGAACGCCTGCGGGGTGTTCCCGACCAGCCGTTGCGCACCGGTGTCGTACTCCTCGCTGAGCAGGCCGACGTCGTTGCGCAGCTCGAGCAGCTTCTCGAACAGCTCGCGGGCCTCGTCACCACGGCCGATGCCGTGCAAAGCATCAGCGAGCCAGAACGTGCACGCCAGGAACGTGCCCTCGGTGCCGGGCAAGCCGTCGACGCCGCCGTCGGCGTCCGGCCGATAACGCATCAGGAATCCCTCGCTGGACAACTCGCGCTGCACGGCATCGACGGTGCCGACGACCCGCGGATCATCCCACGGCAAGAAGCCGACGCGCGGAATCAGCAGCAACGAGGCATCCAGCCCCTGGGAGCCGTAGAACTGCGTGAAGGTCTCCCGCTCAGGGTCGTAGCCGTGCTCGCAGACGTCGGCATGGATGCGGTCCCGCAAGTCGCGCCACTTATCCAGCGGGCCGTCGAGGCCCTGCGTTTCCACCGTATGCACGGCACGGTCGACGCCGGCCCACGCCATCACCTTCGAATGCACGAAATGCCGTCGGTCGCCGCGCACTTCCCACAGGCTGGAATCCGGCTGGTCCCAATTGCCTTCGAGAAAGTCCAGCAGCGCCAGCTGGATGTCCCACGCCGAATCCACCGCCTGCATCCCGGTTTCACGCGCGAGGTGCAGCCCGTCGAGCACCTCACCCCACACGTCGAGCTGGAACTGTCCCGCGGCATCGTTGCCGATACGCACCGGCGCCGAGTTCTCGTACCCGGACAGCCAGTCAAGAGTCAGTTCCGGGATGCGGCGGGTGCCGTCGATGCTGTACATGATCTGCAGCTTGGCCGGGTCACCGGCCACGGCTCGGACCAACCAGTCCCGCCACGCCTGGGCCTCGTCGATGTACCCGGTGCCCAGCAACGCCTGCAACGTGAACGTAGTGTCGCGCAGCCAACAGTAGCGATAGTCCCAATTACGGACTCCACCAATACCTTCGGGCAGCGACGTCGTCGCGGCCGCGAGGATCCCCCCGGTCGGGTCATAGGTGAGCGCTTTCAGCGTGATCAGAGCGCGGCGCACCGCCTCTTCGTATGGACCGCGGTAGCTGCACCGACCGATCCAGTCCCGCCAGAACTCCTCGGTGTCACGCAGGGCTTGATCGGCCTGCGCGCGCACCGCATCCGGGCGGTGCGACGCCGTGTGGGTCAGTACGAACGGCACCTTGTCGCCGGCGGCCACCTCGAATTCGGCAACCGTGGACATGTGGTCGCCGCGTACGTCGGCGGGCGTGGTCAGGCACAAGGTGTCTGGTCCGGCGATGGCGACCAGACCGTCCTCGCTTCGCCGGATCCAGGGCACCACATTGCCGTAATCGAACCGGATCACCAGGTGCATCCGCATCGATACGCGTCCGGACAGCCCTTCGACAATTCGGACCACGTCGGCGGCCTCACCGCGCGGCGGCATGAAATCGGTGACTCGCACCGACCCCTCGTCGGTGTCCCACTCGGTGTCCATGATCAGCGTGTCGTCGCGGTAGGCGCGTCGCGTCGCGGGCCCGCCGGAGATCGGCGCCAACCGCCAGTGACCGGCGGACTCGTCGTGCAAGAGCGCCGCGAAGCAGGAACCGGAGTCGAACCGCGGCAGGCACAACCAGTCGATGCTGCCCTCACGGCTCAGCAGGGCGGCGGTGTGCAGATCGCCGAGCAGGGCGTAGTCCTCAATTCGAGACATCAGAGTTCGATAACCACCTTCACGTCGCCGTCGGCCGGTTGGAATGCGTCGGCAGCCTTCTCCAGCGGCACGCGTCGGGTGACCAGACCTTCCAGCCAGTCGTTGTCGGCGCGGGCCAGCACGTCAGCACCCTGCTGGTAGTGGCGGAGGTTGGCGTTGACCGAGCCGACCACCACGTCGTTTTCCAACACGATGTCACGGTTCACCAGGCCGGCGTCGACGTCAATGTTGTGTCCACCTGACGAGACACCGGTCAGGCAGGTGATCCCGTAGGTTTCGGTGTTCATCAGCGCACCGAAGACGATGCTGCCCACACCGGTGGCCTCGATGACGACGTCGGGCCGCAATTGCTTGGCCACCGACTCGATGTCTTCGTGGTGGTAGGTCGCGCCGAGCGATTTGACCAGCTTCGGCTTCGGGCCGTCGGTCACCCGGTCCAGCACGTGCGTGTCCAAACCGCGTTGCACACCGATCAGCGCCGCCAATAAACCGATCGGTCCGGCGCCGGTCACCAGTGCCCGTTTCGGTTCGAACCAGCCGCGGCTGCCGATCCGCTCCACCTGCTCCCAGGCCTTGGCCACCACTGTCGTCGGCTCCAGCAGCATGCCGACACGCTCCAGCGACGGGTCGAGCCGGACGGCGTAATCGGTTTCCACACACCAAGCTTGGCTGCCGTAGCCGTCCAGCTCCTTGATGCCCCGCTCGCGGTAACGGCCATTGCGGCACATGTCGAACTCGCCGTGCGCACACGCGCCGCACGGCTCGGGGTCGGGCCGGCGCACTACGCCGACCACCAGATCGCCGGCTGAGAAGCTGCTCGATGCCGGTGCCTCACGCACCCGGCCGAGCGATTCGTGTCCGAGGACCAGGCGCGAGGAGTTCGGCGGTGCCCAGCCGTACTCGCCGGAGACGATCTCTTTGTCGGTGCCGCAGACCCCCATCGCGATGCCGTCGACCAGCAATTCGCCGCCGGCCGGGGTCGGGTCGGGCACGTCGGACACGCTCAGCGAGCCCTTGTGGCCCGGTTGCACGGTCAATGCGCGCATACCAGCTCCTTATCCACTAAATACCAACTATTCGTCACAGGTGATACCCCGCAATGGACGCGACAACGCCTCCAGTCCGGGAGCGGGTGCCCGGAGTTTGCGCGCTTGATGGCGTCGATGCACAGCGCTCGCACGCGAAGCAGTGTCGGCGCCAATCGATATGCACTCGTTCACCTTTCGTCCAATTTCTCTGAGGGGGCCGATGCGCGCGACAACCAGGCCGGCATCGACAAGCGATCAGATCGGCATCCGATAGCCGAAGAACTCGTAGTCCTCGTGCGACCCGCCTTGGCCCAATCCGAGATGCGCGAAACTCTGCACGAACTCGATCCTGTCGATCCATTTGACTTGCTTGAAACCGATCTCGCGCTCATTGCGCAAGCGAAGCGGCGCGCCGTGTGTTTCGTTGAGGGCGTCACCGTTCATCTCGTACGCCAGCAGACATGTCGGCTCGCGCATGTGCCCGATCTTGTGGCAGTCGTAGTATCTGCCTTCCTCGGGGTCGGGGCCCGCGTCCGCCATGGAGTAAAACACCACCCAGCGCGCCGACGGTAAGGGGCGGACGATATCGAGGATGTCGGACATCCGCGCCCCACCCCATTTAGCCACTCCTGACCAGCCCTGGATGCAGTAATGCTGAGTGATTTGTTCATGTTTCGTCAGCGCCCGAATATCTCTGTAAGAGAACGCTACCGGGTTCTCCACCAGTCCATGGATGCGCAGCGACCATTCCGACCAGTTAGTGGACAGCAAGTAGTTGTAGTGATCGGAGGTGGGTATGTGACCATTAGGCCAGAAGTACGGTGAGATGTCCTTTTCCGAGTAGGTGGCCTTCGGATGCGCCCATTCCATGAACGCCTTGATCCATCCCACGGTCCACCGACCGACGACTTGAACGACACCCGGATAACGGATCGTGATCGGCGAGGCAACCAACCACAATCCGATGATAACGGCCATCGCCGCGAGGTAAACGGCTAGCGCCCAATATGATTCGGTGTTCGTCCCCAATACAATGTGATTCAGATTCCCTACGAACCCGGTGATGAAAACCATCACCGGGTGGACTGCGATGAAAAATATCATCCACAACAGAATTGCGAAGTGCACGGTGCGCGCGACCTGACGGTTGAGAACGCCGCGCCCCAATCCGAACCGGGCGGCAATCGCGGGCGCCTGCAACAGACCGGTGACAAACGCCAGCGGCGCAGCAACCAGCACCGTGGTGAAGTAGGCGACGATCTGTAATCCGTTGTAGTTGGTGAAACCTTCGTTGGTTGGGAAGTCCAACGACGCGTACTGCACTCCAGTCGACAATGCATTGGGAAGCACCTCCCAGGAGCGCGGCACGATGCGCTGCCATTGCCCGGTGCCGAACATCAGCACATAAAACACCAGTCCGTTGACCAGCCACAATAGATCAAAGCTGAAGTGCCACCATCGCGCTAACCCAATCGAGTGCCGAAAGCCAGGTATTCCCAACCATTTCGGGACGGCGACCGAATCGTCCTTTGCCGTCCATATTCGAGCCGCATCGTTTTCGTCCATGCGGTCCGCCGGGACCGGATCGCGCATCCGCAGCCATGCGGTGCCCGGCTTACAGCCGGAGTTGAGATACAGCCTCGGATGATCGGCCAGGATCTGTATTCCGGCCCGCATCAAAAACATCATGAAGATGATGTTGAACAGATGCTGCCAGCGCAACCATGCCGGGAATCCTGTGGTGACAGCCGGCGCATAGGTAGCCGATGTGCCGGGATAGGTCTCGATGAAATTCTTCATCCAGTCGTACTGGCGCAGCTGTTGGGCCAGCGCCACCAGGATCAGTAACGCGGCTACGCTGATCGGGATCAGCCACAGTGTGCTGTACCAGCGTCGACCGATCCGAACGTCGGGCACCCGAGCCTTTTCTTGCGGTAATCCGCCTGCCCAGGAACCGAGATTGATACGACGATCGAATACTCGCCGGCTCCGTCGCTGATAGAGCGGTGATTCGGGACGACCGGTGGCGGCCGAATCATCGCCGCGTTGCAAACTCTCAGTCACTCTGTTCCCTACGGCGTGCCTCTCGGGAATTACGGAGCCGGCCCCGAGGCGTGATCGCAAGAGGGCATCTCCCTGGCAAAACGGATAGACCGATGATGCGAACCATCCGCAACTGCTGCGCCAATCGAAGCGGCCCTTACTTGCCGAAGGGACGCTCAGCCAACCACAACAGCATCAAAGTAGCTGGGCGACAAAGCAGTTCATGAACTTTTTTGCACACAAGCCCCGCTGGTTCGCAGGTTCTGACTCGACGATAGCGAGTGCCAGCCACTGCCTCCACTGCCGCGGCGCTCTTTTCGACAGTTAATTTCGATGGGCGCAATCATTACTATCGATGCATGGACCTGCGGCAGCTGACGCATTTTGTGGCCGTCGCGGAGGAACGGCAGTTCACCCGGGCCGCCGCGCGGGTGCACGTCGTCCAGTCAACGCTGTCCGCCTCGATCGGTTGTCTCGAACGCGAACTCGGCACCGCGCTGCTGATCCGCAACAATCGCCGGGTGGAACTCACGGCCGCGGGGCGTGCACTGCTGCCGGCCGCGCGGAGAGCGTTGGCGGCCGCCGAAGATGCCCGCGCGGCCGTTGACGCGGTGCGCGGCCTACTGCGCGGGCGCCTGGCCATCGGCGTCGTTCAAGCAATCAGCCTCGTCAATTTGTCCTCACTACTCGCGCAGTATCGCGAGCGCTATCCCGGTATCAGCTTGACTCTGCATCACAGCACCGTGGACGGCCTGGTCCGTGGCGCGGTCGATGGCAGCCTGGACCTGGCTTTCGTCAACCGCCCGTTCGATCCACGTCGTGTTGAAGAACTGTCGTTGGGGGCCGAATCCCTGGTACTCGCCGTATCACGCGACGACCCCCTCGCAGCTGAGCAGGTCGTCGCACTCGGCGACCTCGCAGGCCGCGACTTCGTAGGATGCCCAACGGAATTTGCGATACGCGCCCGCGTCGACGCCAGCTGTGCCGCTGTCGGTCTCCACCGCAACATATGCTGCGAGACTGACAGTCTCAGCGACCTGCTCGACCTTGTCGGCAGCGGGTTGGGCATCGCATTTCTGCCCCCATCGTTAGCACGGAGCTCCGATCGTGTCGTCACTGTGCGCACCGAACCTGCCATCCCGTGGGAACTTGTTGTGGTCACGACGGCCGAGCGCCCGCATTCTCCGGCCGCGACGGCCTTCCTCGACCTGCTTCGGGAATATCTCCGTCCCGCGGCAACAAAGTGCACAAACGAACCGGCTTTACCGGAACCCGCGTAATCGGGCCGTGCCACGAGGGCGAACTTGACGGCCGTTAGACCTCTATCGCGGCGATCGACGAAGGGGTTCCGGCGCCTGTTATGCGACCGCGTCGTTTGGCCGGTGCGCAAATCGGGGTAAACCCCGGCGTGACCCAGGCAGAAGCAACGGTCGAACCCAGACTGCCCGCAGCGCATGGACCGCTGTCGATGGCGGTCCGGCGTACTCTCACCGAACCGGCGCCGCGGGACCAGTTGGTCCGCATCGGAGCTTCGGTGCGGGAATCGGATCCCTACGGTCTGGACCTGCAGCTGGCGCTGTACATGTGCTACGAGCTGCACTACCGCGGCTTCGCCGGCGTCGACCCGACCTGGGAGTGGAATCCCGGGCTGCTGCACCTGCGCGGCCAGTTGGAGCGGACTTTCCTGGCCGCCGTGCAACGAGATGTTGGTCCGATCGATCCCGGCCACACCGCGGCGGCCGAAATGGATGCTCTATCGGTCGAATCCGTCGACGGCGCTGGTCCGTCATACTGGCTGCGCGACAACGGAACCTGGGCGCAGATGTGCGAATACTTTGTGCATCGATCGCTGTATCACCTCAAAGAGGGCGACCCGCACGCCTGGGCGATCCCGCGTCTCACCGGCCAGGCCAAGGCCTCGTTCGTGGCGGTCGAATTCGACGAGTACGGCGCCGGGCAGGGTCCGCGAGTCCATCAACAGCTGTTCGCGGACCTGTTGACCGCCGCGGGTTTGGACTCGGCCTACCTGGCCTATCTGGACGCGGTTCCGGCCGAATCGCTGGCGGTGGTGAACCTGATGTCGCTGTTCGGTCTGCACCGCCGGTTGCGCGGTGCGGCCATCGGGCATTTCGCGTCGACGGAGATCACCTCTCCGCCGGGGTCGCGCCGGTTGGTCGAGGCACTGCAGCGACTCGCGGCTCCCGCGGAGTGTGTGCGGTTCTACAGCGAGCATGTCGAGGCCGACGCGGTGCACGAACAGGTGGTGCGCCTCGACGTGGTCGGCGACCTGGTCGGCCGGGAGCCGCAGTTGGACTGCGACGTGGTGTTCGGGATCCGCGCCCATGCGAAGGTCGAAGACCGTCTCGGTGACGCGATGGTGGCGGCGTGGAAAGCCGGCCAGAGCTCGCTACGACGACCGCTCGGCTGACGCTGACTGCGTGCGGCGACAGCGCCGATGGCTGGTGTCGCACAGCGGATAGTCCTTGCTGCGCCGACAGGTGCAGACCGCCACCATGAACCGATCGGACTCGACGACATCACCCCCGGGCATCTCGATGCGCACCGGCCCGGCTATCAGCACCGGCCCGTTGGGCACCACCTGCACCCGAGTCATCAGCGCCACTCCTTCTCATCGCTTCGCTCTGCATCGTCGCCGGCGCGCGTGCAGCCGGTCATGGCTTGTCCGCCCGGATCACCACGAGTTCCTCCACACAGCAACCGCGCCGAATGCGGCCGGTCTCTTCCAACCAGCGTGCCCGGGCCGACATCACCGGTCCGAACGGAATCCATTGGGAGGCAATGACTCGGGCATTCAAGCCGGTTGATCCCAATGTCTCGAGCGTCTGGTCGACACCCGACAAGCTGGAGTGCACGAGCAGCATGGAGCCGCCGTCGCAGAGCAATCGCGATGCGGACTCACACAGCGGATCCAGTATCAGCCGCCCATCCACTCCGGCGTTCCACGCCCATTCGGGGCCAGCGCTTTTCGGGATCACCTCACTGTCGCCCGCCGGGGGGGTCGCCACATACGGCGGATTGGACATGATCACCTCGAAGGGGGCGCAGTTGAGCGCACCCACCCAGGACCCTTCCCGCACGTCCACATCGACACCGGCGTGCACCGCATTTCCTCGCGAACACGCCACGGCGTGCGGACAAATGTCGAATGCGGTCACACTGGCCGCCCCCAATTCGGCAGCGGCGATCGCGATGTAACCGCTGCCGGTACACAGATCCAGTACCCGGCGCCCCGGCACGAGCGCAGTGGCTTCCATCGTGTCGACGAGCAGTTGCGAGTCCTGTTGCGGCGGGTACACGCCGTCGGCGGCCAGCGAATCCGTTACGGGCGGCGCCAAGTAGGAAGTGGTCACCTGCGGCCTTTCGACACGTTGCCACGTCGATCGCGGCTTGCGTGACTATGCCCGTAAACCACGTTGTTGAAACCAGAGCCGATCAGGCGCCCGTGGGTGCGTGAGCGAATTTTTCGACAATCGTTGAACAGAATGCCGACAGATCGGACGGCGAACGGCTGGTGATCAGATTTCCATCGACGACGACCTCCTCGTCGACGACATTGGCGCCGGCATTGCGCAGATCGGTGCGAATGCTCTGATACGAGGTCAGCGTGCGCCCCTTGGCCACACCGGCCTCCACCAACGTCCAAGGGCCGTGGCAGATTGCCGCGACCGGCTTTCCCGACGTGACGAAGTCCCGCACGAACGAGACCGCCGAATCGTCCATCCGCAGTTTGTCCGGGTTGACGGTGCCGCCGGGCAATACCAGCGCGTCGAAATCGTCGACCGACACATCCTTGACCGCCCGGTCGACGGGAAATGTCCCAGCCGGCTCCAAATCGTGGTTCCGCGCTTCGATTTCGCCAGATTTCAGCGACAGCAATTCGGTCCGCGCGCCCGCATCTTCCAGAGCCGCGCGCGGCTGTTCGAGTTCGACCTTTTCTACGCCGTCCGCCGCCAGGAAGGCGACCTTCTTGCCTTGCAGTTGATCATGTGACATAGCGGTTCTCCTTCGCCGTCTTAGGGTTTGAGCACGACCTTGGTGCAGTTGTCGCGTTTGTGTTTGAAGATCTCGTATCCGTGCGGCGCCTCGTCGAGCGAAAGCCGGTGGGTGATCAAAAACGTCGGATCGACCTCGCCGTTGCGGATTCGCTCGAGCAGTTGTCGCATATACCGCTGCACGTGACATTGTCCGGTTTTGATGGTCAGCGATCGATTCATGATCGCCCCGATGGGGAACTTGTCCATCAGCCCGCCGTAGACCCCGACGATCGAAATCGTGCCGCCGTTGCGGCAACTCATCGCCGCTTCCCGCAAGGCATGGGGCCGTTCGGTTTCCAGCCGAGCGGCCTGTTTCACCCGGTCGTAGGCGTCCACCACGGTGGTCCCGCTGCGGGCCTCCAAACCGACCGCATCGATGCAGTGGTCCGGACCGCGCCCGGCGGTCATGTCGCGAAGCTCTTCGAGCACCGACGCCTCGGCGAAGTTGAGCGGCACCGCACGTATTTCCTCAGCCAACTCCAACCGATACGGAACCCGGTCAATCGCAATGACTTTCGACGCGCCCAGCAGATATGCGCTCGCCATCGCGAACAGCCCTACCGGGCCGGCGCCCCAGACGGCGACCACATCACCGGGCTTGATGTCGCACATCTCGGCACCCATGTAGCCGGTCGGAAAGATATCCGACAAGAACAGCACCTGTTCGTCGGTCAGGTCATCCTCGATCTTCAGCGGGCCCACGTCTGCGAACGGCACCCGCGCGTATTCGGCCTGCCCACCGGCGAATCCGCCCAGCATGTGCGAGTAGCCGAACAGTCCGGCAGGTGAGTGGCCCATCAGCTTCTCGGCGATGCCCGCGTTCGGGTTCGAGTTCTCGCACAGCGAGTACAGGCCGCGCTCACACGCCGAGCACGCACCGCAGGCAATCGGGAATGGCACTACCACCCGATCGCCCACCGCCAGTTTCGTCACTGCCTTGCCGACTTCGACGACCTCGCCCATGAATTCGTGCCCGAGGATGTCGCCGTGCTTGACGGTCGGGATGTAGCCGTCGTAAATGTGCAAGTCGGAACCGCAGATCGCCGTCGAACTGACGCGCACGATTGCGTCGCGCTCGTTGAGGATCTGCGGATCGGGAACCGACTGCACCTCCACGCTGTTACGCCCGGCCCACACCGTGGCTTTCATCGGTCCGTTCCTTTCGGCTGCCCGGGCTGCTGATGCATTTGGCTGCGGGCAGCGGCACCTTTTGGCGATCCGTCCGAACGCGTGACCTGCCCTGTCTCCAAAATCTGCTTGAAGCGACGAAGGTCGTCGTTGACTTGTTGGTCCGGCGACTCGCCGAATACGGTTGCCGCCGCTTTGGCCAGCGCGCCGCCCGGCAGGCGATAGCTCATCGTCACCCGTACCTCGGTGTCGGTGCCGCCGGGCGCGGGCGTGAACTCGACGCTGCCACCGTTTTCGATGGCTGAGCCCGGCAGCGACTGCCATGCGATGCGGGTATCGGGCTCGTCGTCGGTGATCTGCGCGTCCCACTCCACCGACTGGCCCATAGGCGCGTTGGCTACCCAATGCGTACGACCGTCGGATCCGGCGGTCACCGACTTCAGGTGAAACATGAATGACGGGAGGTTCTCCAGGTCGTGCCAAAACCGGTAGACATCCGCGGGCGGGCGCCGCACCGTGACCGCCGCCCGCAACGTCTGGTGGCGCGGCCCGTTGGCGTGTCGTCCACCACTGTCGCGAGTGGTGCGCAGCGCCGCGTAGAGGTCGGCAGCACCGATGCCGGCCAGTGCGGCGGCCGCGATTGCACCCCGCTTCCGCCGCCCCGGCCCCCGATTGGCCACCCCGACGCCCAGCAGCGCCAGGTCCAGGACGTCGCCGGCGACGCGGGTCCATACCAGCCGCTCCGGCCCGAACAGCAGCGCGGCGCCGTGTCCGCATTCACGCAAACCCAGCGCCCGGATCACCGACCGCGTTCGGTCGGTGTCGTCGACCCCGGCCACCGCGGCAACCTGCGCCGGCGCCAGCAATTCACTGAGACCCAAGGCCAGACTCGCTCCACCGAGCCCTTTCACCAGCAGAGCGGTGCTGTTCGCAAAAGACGGATTAGTCATCACCGCCCCCTTGGTTGTCGGCTGCCCGCAGCGCCTCGAGCAACGGCTCGGCGGCCTCTTTGAAGAACAGGTCCTGTGCCTCGCCACCGATTTGCACCAATGCGACGTCGGTAAACCCGGATTCCCAATAGGCCCGCACCGCGTCGACGATCGCGTCGAGGTCCGGCCCGCAGGGAATGCTCTCGGCGACGTCCTCGGGGCGGACGAACTGGGTGGCGGCGGCGAAACCGGCCGTCGTCGGCAGGTTGGCGTTGACATGCCAGCCTCCGCCGAACCAGCGGAATTGCTCGTGGGCGCGCTCCACCGCGGCGTCGCGGTCCGGGTCCCAGCACACCGGTATCTGCCCGACGACCCGGCCGCCGCCGGCGATTCCGACGGCTTGGCGCGCGGAGTGCCAGTCACGGACCAGGTCTCCGCTGGGCTGAACCGCAATCAGGTGGTCGGCGAGGGTGGCGAACTTGCCGATCGACCGTTCGCCGGTCATCGCCACCGCGATGCCGATCGCATCATCAGGCAGATCCCACAGTCGTGCCGAGTCCACCTGGTAGTAGTCCCCACGCCAATCGACCAACTCGCCGCCGAACAAAGCGCGGATGATCTCGATCGCTTCGCCCAGCATGTCCTGGCGCTGCTTGAGCGCCGGCCAGCCCTGGCCGACGACGTGTTCGTTGAGGTTCTCGCCGCTGCCCAGCCCGAGGGTGAACCGGCCGTCGGCAAGGATCTGCACGGTCGCGGCCTGCTGCGCGACGACCGCCGGGTGGTATCGCATCGTCGGACAGGTCACATACGAGTACAAATCCACCCGTTCGGTGGCATGTGCGACCGCTCCCAGTACTGCCCAGGCGTTGGGGGCGTGTCCTTGCGACGAGAGCCACGGCGAGAAGTGGTCACTGCAGACCTCGAAGTCAAAACCCCGACGCTCAGCCGAAATCGCGTATCGGACAAGGTCTTTCGGGCCATTCTGTTCCGTCAACAGGGTGTAGCCGAACCGTGTCATTCCAGACGGGTACCCCAGCACCGCCAGGGCAAACGATTGCCCGGGACTAAAGGCGGTCCTTCACCGCCGCCGACAGCCGGGCTCCGTCGGCCTTGCCGGCCGCGATTGCGGTGGCAGCCTTCATCACCATGCCCATCTGTTTCATGCTGGGCCGCTCGCCGAGCTGCTCGGCCACCTGGGCGATCGCGGTGTCGGCGACGTCGGCGAGCTCACCCTCGGTGAGCGGGGTAGGCAGGTATTCTTCGATGACCCGCGCTTCGGC
>NZ_JCALCY010000018.1:0-67442 GCF_059812585.1 Mycobacterium sp. NGS48 | reverse complement strand
AGAGTTGGTGCGGGCCTATCACGCGATGGCGGGTAACCATGAGGCCAACACCATGGCCATGCTGGCCCGCGACCAAGCCGAAGCCGCCAAATGGGGCGGCTAGCCCGGCCGACCACGATTGAGACTGCGGTGAGGTAATCGAGACCGCGCCCAGCGCGGGTTCGACGCCTGGACTCACCCTGCGCGCAGTCTCGGCGCCACCAGCGCAGCCTCGCGGTTGCCAAATGGAGCCACTAGTGCCGGTGGCGACCCGCTGCGCCCGGCTTCGCCGCGCTTGCGATCGCCACTAGTGCCCGCTGGCCTTGAACCGCTCGATCGAGCGCTGTACCTCAGCTTCAGCCTCGGCGCGCCCAACCCAGTCGGCCGTCTTGACGAACTTGCCCGGCTCTAGCGCCTTGTACTGCGAGAAGAAGTGCTTGATGGCGTCTAACTCGAAGGCGGGGACGTCTTCGATGTCGTTGATCTGATCCCACCGATGGTCCTTCGCGGGAACACACAGCACTTTGTCGTCGCCGCCGGCCTCGTCGGTCATCCGAAACATCCCGACCGGCCGGGCTTCCACCAGCACACCGGGAAACAGCGGCGCGGGTAGCAGGACCATCGCATCGAGCGGGTCGCCGTCCTCGCCGAGGGTGTCGTCGATGAAGCCGTAATCGGTCGGGTACGCCATCGAGGTGTAGAGGTAGCGATCCAGCCGAATCCGACCCGTCTCGTGATCGACCTCGTATTTGTTTCGCTGGCCCTTCGGGATTTCGATAATCACGTCGAATTGCACCGGCTTGGCTCCTTCGTGGGGTCAACTGGTCGTCGGTTGACGTCGGAGTAACCCTAATGCAGCGCGCTGCGACCCCATCGTGCCCGGTCGGTCTGTGAGCGGTTGGGCAGAATGGGACCGGAAGAGTCAGGAGAGTCATGCGTCCCACACAGTGGCGGCGATCCACCCACCTGATCGTGGGGGCGGCCGTGTTGGCGGTAGTTGCCCTCGTGGTGGCGGCAGCCGCGTTGTTCACCGCGAGCGGTCGCGGCGCCAGTGGTGCCCGCATCCCGCCGCCGCCACCTGCGGTGACCGCGCAACCGGGTGTGGTGCCAGTGGCCGATACCGCCGCTATGCCGACCGCCGGGGGGCTGTCGGCCGCGCTGGCGGCGGCATTGGCCGACCCGAATCTGGGTCGGCTGGGCGGCCGGGTCACCGACGCGATCACCGCCAAGGAACTTTGGCAGCAGCAGGCCATTCTGCCGTTGCAGCCGGCGTCGACCAACAAAACGCTTACCGCCGCGGCCGCGCTGCTCTCGCTGGATCGCGCGGCCCGGGTCACCACTCGAGTGGTCGCGGCCGGCCAGCCGGGGGTCGTGATACTGGTCGGCGGCGGCGATCCGACACTCTCGGCGGTGCCGCCCGGCCAGCAGACGTGGTATCACGATGCGGCCCGCATCAGTGATCTGGCCGATCAGGTCCGTCGCGGCGGCGTGGTACCGACAGCGGTGCAGGTCGACACCTCGATGTTCAGCGGTCCGAAAGTGGCACCGGGCTGGGATCCCGGCGACATCGAAGGCGGCGACGTGGCCCCGATCGAGTCGGTGATGCTCGATGCCGGACGCGTGCAACCAGCGACCACCGACTCAAGCCGGTCCCACAGCCCGGCGCTGGACGCGGGCCATGCGCTGGCCGTTGCGCTCGGGGTCGACCCGGCAAAGGTGACGATCGCCGCCCATCCGGCACCGGCCGGCGCACAGCAGTTGGCCGCTGTGCAGTCGGCGCCGCTGATCCAGCGGCTGTACGAGATGATGAACGCCTCTGACAACGTGATGGCCGAGTGCATCGGCCGGGAAGTCGCGGCGGCCCTGCACCGGCCACTCAGCTTCGCCGGCGCGGTGGATGCGGTGACCAATCGGCTGAGGACCGCGCATATCGACATCGCCGGGGCGTCGTTGCAGGATTCCAGCGGGTTGTCGGTCGACGACCGGTTGACCGCCAAGGCCCTCGACGCCGTCGTACAGGCCGCTGCCGGTCCCGGCCAACCCGAGCTGCGGCCGTTGCTGGATGTGTTGCCGATCGCCGGTGGAAGCGGCACGCTGGCCGACCGTTTCCTGGATCCCACCTTCAGACCCGGGCCGGCGGCCGGCTGGCTGCGCGCCAAAACGGGCTCACTGACCGCCACCAATGCTCTGGCCGGAGTGATCACCGACAGGAGCGGACGCGTGCTGACGTTCGCTCTGATCTCCAACGAGGCCGGCCCGACCGGTCGCATTGCGATCGACAACCTGGCCGCCGCCCTATGGTCATGTGGATGCGCGGCGTGACTACATCACCGGAGCTGACCGTCGGGCGCGCCGTGGACTGGCAGTTCGCGGCCACCGTCGGCGAACGGCTGTCGCGCCCGGGCCCGCCCGCCACCGATTACACCCGTCGCCAGGTCATCGACGATCTGGCCGGTGCTGCCAAGGCGGCCGAACCTCCGGTGCGTGACGTGACCGGTCTGCAGACCAGCGACGTGGTGCCCGAGGCCCGCATTGTGGACCGCCCGGCCTGGGTCCGGGCGGCGGCCGAGTCGATGCGGATCATGACGGGCGGAACCGACAAGCCGCGAGGGTTCGTCACCGGCCGCGTCGCCGGCGCGCAGACCGGTGCCGTGTTGGCGTTCGCAGCATCCGCCATCCTCGGGCAGTTCGACCCGTTCGTCGGTGACACCGGCTGCCTGCTGTTGGTGTATCCCAACGTGCTCGCGGTCGAGCGCCAATTGCGGGTGGAACCTTCCGATTTCCGCCTGTGGGTATGCCTGCACGAGGTCACCCATCGCGTGCAGTTCACTGCCAACCCCTGGCTATCGGGCTACATGGCGAAGGCACTTGGGGTGCTCACCCAAGAAAGCAGTGACGACGTCGGCCAAGTTGTGGCCCGGCTCGCCGACCTCGTCCGCGGCCGCGGCGAATCGTCGGCCGGCGGTTCTGACGCCCATGCTTCGGGTGTGCTGGGACTGATGCGGGCGGTGCAGTCTGAGCCACAGCGTCAGGCCCTGGATCAACTGTTGATGCTTGTCACCGTGCTGGAGGGTCACGCCGATCACGTGATGGACGCGGTCGGACCGGTGGTGGTGCCGTCCGTGGCGACGATCCGGAGCCGGTTCGACGACCGTAGACACCGCAAACAGCCCCCGCTGCAACGGCTTTTGCGTGCGTTGCTGGGCATCGATGCCAAGATCAGTCAGTACACCCGGGGCAAGGCCTTTGTCGATCATGTGGTGAGCCGGGTGGGGATGGAGCGGTTCAACACGATCTGGACCGGCCCCGAGACGATGCCGCTGCCGACCGAGATCGAAGACCCTGGACGATGGATCGATCGGGTGCTGTAGGCGAGCTGTACGCCGCAATCGCGGCATTCGCCAAGACCTACCTCGCGGATACCGAGCGCTGGTGTGTGGCGCTTTCCGGTGGCCCGGATTCCTTGGCGCTCACCGCTGTTGCCGCTGACTTGCTGCCGACCACCGCGCTCATCGTCGACCACGGCCTGCAGACCGGTTCCGCTGAAGTGGCCGCGGCTGCCCGCGCTCAAGCGCTTGAGGTGGGATGCGTTGAGGCCAACGTGCTTTCCGTACAGGTGACGGGCGACGGTGGGCCGGAAGCGGCAGCGCGCAGCGCACGCTACCTTGCGCTGGATGCCGCGCGCGGTGATTGTGCGGTGCTGCTGGGCCACACCCTCGACGACCAATCCGAAACCGTGCTGCTGGGGTTGGGTCGCGGTTCGGGTGCTCGTTCGATCGCTGGAATGCGGGCGCACGACCCGCCGTGGTGTCGGCCCCTACTGGGGGTGCGGCGTCGCCTGACACACGCCGCATGCGGGCAACTGGGGCTGTCGGCATGGCAGGACCCGCACAATTCCGACCGTCGATTCACCCGGACACGTCTGCGGCACGAGGTGCTGCCGCTGCTGGAGGAGGTGCTTGGCGGGGGTGTGGCCGAAGCGTTGGCACGCACTGCGACGGCGTTGCGTGAGGACACCGAGTTGATCGACGCATTGATCGTGCAAGCGCTGGCCACGTCGACGGACGGCGAGGACCTGGACGCGACGGCGTTGACGGCGTTGCCCGACCCGATTCGCCGTGGGGTCATTCGCAGCTGGCTACTGGCCGGCGGAGCAATCGGATTGACCGACAAGCAGATCCGCGGGGTGGACACACTGGTCACCGCTTGGCGAGGCCAGGGCGGGGTGGCGGTCGGTTCGACGCTGCGCGGTCAACGGCTGGTCGCCGGCCGCTGCGGTGCAGTGCTGAGCCTGCAACAGGAGCCGATCCGCGGTGAAGCCGGGCGCAGCAGTCAGCGCAAGACGACCTAGGCTGTGGTGGTGGCAGGCGACTCGGCCGAGCTGTACCCCGGCGACATCAAGTCGGTGCTGCTCACCGGGGAACAGATCCAGACCCGCACCGCCGAGCTCGGCGCGCAGATCGGCGACGACTACCGCGACGTGGCCACCGGCGAGCGTCAGGACCTGCTGCTGATCACGGTGCTCAAGGGTGCCGTCATGTTCGTCACCGACCTGGCGCGTGCGATTCCGCTGCCGACCCAGTTCGAATTCATGGCGGTCAGCTCTTACGGCTCGTCGACGTCGTCGTCGGGAGTGGTGCGCATCCTCAAGGACCTCGACCGCGACATCAACGATCGTGACGTACTGATCGTCGAGGACGTCGTCGACTCCGGCCTGACCTTGTCATGGCTGCGACGCAACCTGGCCACCCGGCGGCCACGGTCGCTGCGGGTATGCACGCTGCTGCGCAAGCCAGACGCCGTGCGCGCAAACGTCGAAATCGCCTACGTGGGCTTCGACATTCCCAACGAGTTTGTCGTGGGATACGGACTGGACTACGACGAGCGGTACCGCGACCTGTCCTATATTGGAACACTTGATCCAAGGATCTACCAGGACTAGCCCAACTCCCAGACTGCGGTCACCGAGAAGCTGACCGTCTGCTGGCCGGGTTGCAGTGGCACTTCGGCCGCCATCGGCGCTCGCGGCATCGGCGTCGGTGTGGGCGGCGCGCCCGATGCCTCCGAGATCGAGATCACCTTGCCCAGGCTGAGTCCGGAGAGCTGCGCGTATTGGCCGGCGCGGTCCTTGGCGTCCTGGAATGCGCGCGCCCGCGCGTCCTTGACGAGCTGTGAGTCGTCCTCGATGGAGTAGCTCACCGAGTTGATCCGGGTCGCGTCGCTGCCGGCGTCGACGATGACGGCCAACACGTGCGATGCCGTGTCCAGCTTGCGGATCTTGACCCGGATCGAGTTGCCGGCGCGGTAGCCGGTGATGTTGTCGGTACTGCCGCCGTACTGCGGCTGCACGCTGACGTTGGTGGTACTGACGTCCTTGGCGTCAACCCCCGCGTCGGTGACTGCATTGATGACTGCCTGTTGACGGTCGTTGGTCTGGTCCATCGCCGCGGTTACGTCCGGCGCGATGAACTCGACGCCGACATCGGCAGTGAGCGTGTCTGGGACGCCTTGGATGTGGCCGGCGCCAACGACCGTCACCTGTCGCGGATTGTCCCCGACCGGGCCGGGGCTGCTATCGCATGCCGACAGCGCGGCCGCGACGAGCCCCAATGCGAATACGAGACGCAGCATGACTGGCACCCTATGCGAGGATTGCCACATATGACCGTCACCCCGGCGAGAGCGCTCGCCATCGCGATCGAACCCTTCTCGGGTCAGGTGTATTTCTCCCCGGAATGCCACGGCAACTATGAGGCGCTCGGGTTCGGGCCCAGTCCGGCGAAGACGGGCGAGGTCGCGATGCCTGACGGCCCGGCCTACTTGTGCAGTCGCGGCTCGGTGCTGGGACAGGTGCCCGGTGAGGTGATCGCCGCAGCCTTCGCGGTTTTCAATCCGGCGGCCGTGGTGCCGGCAGTCGCCCACGGGTGGACACTGACGGACGCCCCAACGATCTGCGCGGCACGAACCGATGGCGCGATACGCCAGCTGCACCGTGTGCTCGGCGCCCACCCAGACGGCCTCGACCGTGGGTTGGAGCTACTCCGGCGGGCGACCGAACAGTTGCCATTGGCGGGCAAGCCGCTCTTTGCGGGTCTGGTCGCGCGGGGTCTGCCCGGTGAAGCGCTCGGTGATGCCTGGCGCCTTGCCGACGAGCTGCGTGAGTTCCGCGGCGATGTTCACGTGAACGCTTGGACCACTGCCGGTTTCGATGCTGTAGAGATCGGCTTGATCACCGAGCTCTACTGGGGGCTGCCATTACGCAGCTACATACGGACGAGGGCGTGGACCGACGAAGACCTCGCTGCGGCCGAGGACCGGCTGCAAACACGCGGTCTGATCCGCGATGGGGCGCTCACCGACGCCGGGCGGACGGCCCGGGAGGCGATCGAGGTGGCAACCGACGAGGGGTGCGCGCCGATCACCACTGCGTTGGGCGAGGGCCTCGACGAGTTGGTAAACCTCATTGGCGCGTGGTCACGACAGTTACAAACAGCGGGCGGCTACCCGCCTGCTGGGCCGCAGGACCTTGCTGCGCAGACAAACCGCTGATCAAGCGTCTCAAAACGGCGGGTCGTCGGGGAGGGGCTCCAGTTCAGGTTCATCGGGTGTCCAATCCGGGGGCAGTTCTTCGGGTTCGCGTGGGTCGTTGACCCATGTGCAGAACGGGCTGGTGCTCGGTTTGCCCTTGAAGAGAAACAGCATGTCGCGCATGTGGTTTCGGAATCTTCGGTGAGCGATCTCCTTCGCACGCGCTTCCTCGAGGCGACGACGGGCCTCGTTGATGGGCCGCTGCTCGCGATTATGTTTGCGCGCCTGAACGATTCGGGCACTTCGTTGTTTTGCCCTGCTGCGTTTACTCGGGGTTGGCGCCGCACACGCTGGCGCACGAGGTTGGGAGAATAGATCAGCACCGGCCGGACTTGTCCGGTAGGTCTGTCCGGTGGGCGATGTCCAGATCACCGTGCCGTCAGCCCCTTGTTCGTCATGCCAGCTGCCGAATGTTTTCAGCCGATGATGCTGGCGGCAAAGGCATTTGAGATTGGACGCCACCGTCAGCCCACCCGCCGCCGGGTTGGCGTGGTTGAACGGAACGGTGTGGTCGATGTCGCAGTGTGTCGCACGACGATGGCAGCCGGGGAAGCGACAGGTGAGATCTCGGCACCGGATGGCACGTTCGAGTGCGGCCGAGGGCTGGTATCGCAGCGCTTCGGCGGCACTGGCCTGGAGATCGGCCGGCCGCAACGATGCGTCCGCAGCGAGCTCGCGCACTTGCTCGGCATCGATGACGCCGTAGCCATCCAGGTAGCCGGGCTGGTCGCTTTCGCCATTGACAGTCGCCTCGCCGGCCACCACATTGACGATCACCTGCGCCCCGCCTGGATCGCGGTCAATAGCGACTCTGCTGGGGCACTCCGGTTGTCCGCAGCCACAGGCTAATTGGCGGCCTTCGGACAGCGCCGCCAGTGCGTCGGCGCGACGTTGATCCAACGTGCGCGGATCGGCCGGGCACACCTGCTTGGCCAACTGCGACAACCGCCGGTCAAACGCGGTGGCCGCCGTGGCGGCAACTGTGCCGTAAATCTCGGCCATCCCGTTGTCCTGGGCGGCGACCCCGACGTAGCGGTCGTTTTCCGCTTGGGTGCGGCGCTCGCGAGCGGCGTCGGGATCGGCAATCCGCACCGCGGCGTCGACGGCATTGATGATGCGCTGCTTCGACCAGCTGTGCCATTGACCGATGCGCTCGGCCAGCGACTCGTCCAGTTTCGCTATCAACCCGTCGTCTGTGACCAGGTCAGTGCGGCTGATGATCAATCGCACCGTGCGCCAATCGGTTCGCCCCTCTGCAAGAAGAGCGGCCACTTTCGGCAGCCGGACGTCTAGCGCCTCGGCGTACGACACGAGGTATGACGCCCCCGCGGGGGACAGGTTCATCGCCGCCGCCACCTCTGCGGTGGTCTGTTCGAAGCCGTCGATTACCGCATAACCACGCGCGGGCTCGGCCCGTTCGCTCGCGGCGACTCGATGTCGCAGCAGTGCCGCCACCGCCGCCAGGCGTCGCGCCACCATGATCGACTCCAGCTGATACGACGATTCCACAGCGGCCACCAGCCGTGACGGATCCAGATCGGCGATCGTCGCGGGGTCAGCGATACCCGCCGCTACCAGCGGCTTCGTGAGAGTATCGAACATAGTTTCGATCATAGTTGCGCCCACCGACAGGATCGATGGCAGTGTCCACTGCCGCCACGCTACGGCGTGACGAGGATCTTGCAGTGCCGCTCGGGATCGGCCAGGTCGTCGAACGCCGCCCCGACTCCGTCCAAGCCGACCTCGCCGGTGATCAGTGGGCTCACGTCGATGCCACCTTCGGTAATCGACCGCAGCGACTCGGCGAATTCTGCCGGATCGTAGGCGAGAACGAACTGCACGTTGATCTCTTTGGCAATACCGAAGACTGGATGCACCGCGTCGGTCTCCATGCATACACCGGCGACGACCAGACGGCTACCCGGCTGGGCCCGCCGCATGACGTCGTCGATGATTCCGGGCACCCCGACCGCCTCGAACACTACTTTCGGCTTGACTGAATCGAACGGTGAACCCGCCGCGGGGTCGATCGTCTGATGTGCGCCCATCGTGGTGGCGAGCTCTCGCCGCCGTGGTGAGAAGTCGGATGCCGCAATGGTTTCGACGCCCCGCATGTGCAGCGCCGCAATGATCGCGATACCTATCGGGCCGCAGCCGAGCACCAGCACCGGCTCGTCGCGCTGGACGCCCGACTTGTTGACTGCGTGCAGCCCGACGGCCATCGGCTCCGTCAGCGCGGCATGTCGCGGATCCAACCCATTGCGAATCGGCAGCAGTAGCGGCGCGGAAAGCAGCATGCGTTCCGCGTAGCCGCCGATCGTGTTGTTGGACTGAAAGATCGGTTCGACTCCCTTAGTGGATAACAGTACCGGTACCGACGTAACGAGCGTTCCGGGCGGATGCGTGTCGGTGTCGGGTCCGGCTTCAAGCACCTCCGCGCTGAACTCGTGGCCCATGAAGACGTCGCGGTCCAAGTCGACCTGCATGCCGTCGGCGCCCGCGCCCATTTGCTCGGTCAGTGCCAGCATCTCGGCGCCGTGCGCAGCGAAATGCAAGTCGGAGCCGCAGATACCGCATGTCCGCACGGCGACCAGCACCTGGCCCGGTCCGGGCACCGGTTCCGGAACGTCGTCGCGATACACCATGCGGCCGTCGCGCAGCACCGCGGCCCGCACTAGTTCTGCTCGCTTTCCAATTTGAGTTCGTCGGTGTGCTGGCTGATCGCCTTCACCACCGCCTCGCCGGCGCGGCCTAACAGCTGTTCTCGCATACCGCGAGCCCATTCGTGAGAAGCCCGCGGCGCTTCCAGTTGTCCCTTGAAATGCGGAATCACCTTGCGTGCGAACAGCTCGTAGGAGTGATACGTCGCCTGGGGCGATGCCCAGTCATGTCCGAGCATCAGGAAGGTGCCGAAGCCGCCCGACCGGTCCACCAGATCTTGGATGTAGCCGATGCAATCTTCTGGTGTGCCGATACAGCAATTGCCTTTGGCGGCATAGTCTTCGACGAACTCGCGCGGTGACTGCGCGCCATCGACCAGATTCGCCAGCGGCACAAACCCGGCAGCACCGAAGTACTTGGCGAAATCCTGTAATCCGTACGTACAGTCATCGATCGCCTGGTCGCGGCTATCGGCCAGATGCACGATGCCCAGCACCCGCCAGCCGGTGCGGTCCGGCTCGTCGCGTCCGGATTTGTCCGCCTGCTCGCGGACCACCTCCCAGGTGTTTTCCAGCGCCGCATAGCCTCCCGGCACCGACATCGACAGCGACAGCAACGACGTCCCCAACGCACCCGCGAGCCGTGGCCCGGACGGTGAAATCATTGCGGCGGTGGAGATTTCCGGATATGGCCAGCTGTAGGGGCGGATGTGCAACTGTGCGTCGCGCAGGGTGAACCAGTCGGAATGCCGGTCGATCCGCTCACCGGGTGCGGCGCGGAACAGCGCCAGAATCGCCTCCAGGGATTCTTGCATCATCCGGCGCTGCTCGACTGGGTCGATGCCCATCATGTAGGCGTCTGACGGCAGTGCGCCCGGACCGGTACCGAACATCACCCGGCCGCGGGTCAGATGATCCAGCAGCACCCAGCGGTCGGCGACCATCAGCGGATGGTGGTAGGGCAGCGACACCACTCCGGTGCCCAGCCGAAGGTGCTTGGTCCGCTCGGCGGCCGCGGCGATGAATACCTCGGGGCAGGCGATCAGCTCGTAGCCGCCGGAATGATGTTCACCGAACCAGGCTTCGTCGAACCCCAGCCGATCCAGTGCGACGACCCGCTCCATGTCGTATTCGAGTGCTGCCGTGGGTGATTGGCCGGTCGGGTGAAACGGTGTGATGAAGACACCGAAGTCCAGAGGCCGGTTCATGACAGCTCCAATCCGGTGAGAAAGTCCAGCAGCACCTCGTTGACTTGGTCCGGGCGTTCCTGTTGCAGCCAGTGCCCGGCGCCCTCGATCAATACCTCACGGTACGGACCGGTCACCACCTCGCCCGCGCGGTCGCGGGGGGTGAAACCCAAAACCGGGTCGTCGGCGCCCGCGACGAACATCGCCGGCACCGCGATCGTGGCGGCCACCGGGTTGGCCATGATCTCCCAGTTGCGGTCCAGGTTGCGGTACCAGTTCAGGCCGCCGGTGAAGCCGGTGCGGGTGAATTCGGCGATGTAATGGTCGAGTTCGGCGGCGCTGATCCAACTCGGCAAGCCATCGGGTTCGGGTAGCCGTTCGACGAAACCCTCCGGCCCGGGTCGGATCATCCGTACCGCGGCCGCCCGGTCGCCCCCCTGCTGCAAACCACCCATCATCCGGCGGATGAACCTCGCTGGGTCAGCCCCCAGTTCGGCGTCGGCCACCCCGGGCTCCTGGAAATAGAGCATGTAGAAGAAGTTGTCGCCGAAGAGCTTGCGAAACGCCTGTGTCGGCGGAACCTGGGAGCGGGGTACCGCCGGGACGCTCAACCCGACGACGGCCGCCACCCGGTCGGGGTGCAGTTGCGCGGAACTCCAGGCCACCGGGGCACCCCAGTCGTGGCCGACGAACACGGCCTGCTCGGCCCCGACGTCGTCGAGCAGACCGATCAGATCGGCGGACAGCTCGGCGACGTTGTAGTCGGCGACGTTCGGGGGCTGACTGGAACGGCCGTAGCCGCGCTGATCGGGGGCCACTACGTGGTAGCCGGCGGCGGCCAGCGCCGGGATTTGGTGCCGCCAGGAGTAGGCCAGTTCGGGAAACCCGTGGGCCAGCAGCACGACGGGCGCGCCGCGCTCGCCCGCTTCGACGGTGTGCAATCGCACACCATTGGTTTCGATGAGCCGTTCAGTCGAGCGGGCGGTATCAGGCACGTGTCTCACCAAAGCACACGCCCGGCCTGCCCGGAAGGGTCCGACCAGCGGCCGCGACGGCCTTCGGAGGCCTTGGGAACTGTCGTTCGTTCAATTCACTGACGGGCCGGCGGCGACGTGCCGCGCCCGCCTCCGCCGCGCTGGCCTCGGCCAGTTGCCCGTCTCTTCCGCGGGCAGCGCACCGCCCGCATCGTCGCCGGGCGGGCCACTGGCGGTAGCCTGGACTATTCGAGCTGCGTGTATCGGGGAAGGACCTGGCCGGCACGGCCGATGATTGATGAACCGAAAAAACGTGATCCGCACCCTCACGGCGATCGCTGTCGTGCTGCTGCTGGGCTGGTCATTCTTCTATTTCAGTGACGACACCCGCGGCTATCAGCCCGTCGACACCTCGGTGGCGGTGGCCCAGATCAAGGCCGACAACGTCAAGACCGCCCAGATCGACGACCGCGAGCAGCAGCTGCGGTTGACCTTGAAAAAGGCCGACAGTGACACCGAGGGCTCCGACAAGGTCATCACCAAATACCCCACCGGCTACGCCGTCCCGCTGTTCGATTCGCTGAGCAGCAAAAACACCAAGGTCGGCACCGTGGTCAACCAGGGCAACATCCTGGGCTCACTACTGATATATGTGCTGCCGCTGCTGCTGCTGGTCGGCCTGTTCGTGATGTTCTCCCGCATGCAGGGCGGGGCGCGGATGGGCTTCGGCTTCGGCAAATCGCGGGCCAAGCAGCTCTCCAAGGACATGCCCAAGACCACCTTCGCCGACGTGGCCGGTGTCGACGAGGCGGTCGAGGAGCTCTACGAGATCAAGGACTTTCTGCAGAACCCGGCGCGCTACCAGGCGCTGGGCGCCAAGATCCCCAAGGGCGTGCTGCTCTACGGCCCGCCGGGAACTGGTAAGACGCTGCTGGCGCGCGCCGTCGCAGGCGAGGCCGGCGTCCCATTTTTCACCATCTCCGGGTCGGACTTCGTCGAGATGTTCGTGGGGGTGGGCGCATCCCGGGTCCGTGATCTGTTCGAGCAGGCCAAGCAGAATAACCCGTGCATCATTTTCGTCGACGAGATCGACGCGGTGGGCCGCCAGCGCGGCGCCGGGCTCGGCGGCGGCCACGACGAACGCGAGCAGACGCTGAACCAGCTGCTGGTCGAGATGGACGGTTTC
Organism: Mycobacterium sp. NGS48; assembly: GCF_059812585.1. Taxonomy (NCBI): domain Bacteria; kingdom Bacillati; phylum Actinomycetota; class Actinomycetes; order Mycobacteriales; family Mycobacteriaceae; genus Mycobacterium; species Mycobacterium sp. NGS48. The sequence goes on along the minus strand of NZ_JCALCY010000018.1, from coordinate 54,868 downwards.
GGCGAACGCGCCGGCGTCATCCTGATCGCGGCCACCAACCGCCCCGACATCCTCGACCCGGCGCTGCTGCGGCCCGGCCGCTTCGACCGTCAGATCCCGGTTTCGAACCCCGACCTCGCCGGCCGGCGCGCGGTACTGCGCGTGCATTCCAAGGGCAAGCCGATCGGGCCCGACGCCGACCTCGACGGGCTGGCCAAGCGGACCGTGGGTATGACCGGCGCCGATCTGGCCAACGTCATCAACGAGGCTGCGCTGCTCACCGCCCGGGAGAACGGCACCGTGATCACCGCCGCCGCTCTGGAGGAGGCGGTCGACCGGGTGATCGGTGGGCCGCGCCGCAAGGGCCGGATCATCAGTGAGCAGGAGAAGAAGATCACCGCCTACCACGAGGGCGGGCACACGCTGGCGGCTTGGGCGATGCCGGACATCGACCCGGTTTACAAAGTGACGATCCTGGCCCGCGGGCGCACCGGCGGGCATGCGGTGGCAGTACCCGAAGACGACAAGGGGCTGCGGACCCGCTCGGAGATGATCGCGCAGTTGGTGTTCGCGATGGGCGGTCGCGCCGCCGAGGAACTGGTGTTCCGCGAGCCGACGACGGGCGCGGTGTCCGACATCGAGAAGGCCACCCAGGTCGCCCGCGCGATGGTCACGGAGTTCGGGATGAGCTCGCGGCTGGGCGCGGTCAAATACGGCACCGAACACGGCGACCCGTTCCTGGGCCGGACGATGGGCACCCAGCCGGACTACTCGCATGAGGTGGCCCGCGAAATCGACGAGGAGATCCGCAAACTCATCGAGGCCGCGCACACCGAGGCGTGGGAAATCCTCACCGAATACCGGGATGTGCTCGACACCCTGGCCGGCGAGCTGCTGGAGAAGGAGACCCTGCACCGCGCCGAACTCGAGGCGATCTTCGCCGACGTCGAAAAGCGCCCGCGACTGACCATGTTCGACGACTTCGGCGGCCGTATCCCGTCGGACAAACCGCCGATCAAAACACCGGGTGAGTTAGCCATCGAGCGTGGCGAGCCGTGGCCCCAGCCCGCACCCGAGCCCGCATTCAAAGCCGCGATCGCGCAAGCGACCCGGGAAGCCGCGCAGGCCGAGACCGATCGAGGCACCAACGGAACCAATGGTTCGCACGGGCCGGACGACGCCGTTGCGGCGCGCCCGACCCAACCCGATTACGGCGCGCCGGCGGGTTGGCACGCGCCCGGCTGGCCGCCCCAGCAGCAGCCGCCCGGCTACCGCTACCCGTCGCCGCCGTCACAGCCACCGCATTGGTCGCCACCGCAGCACTACGCGGGCCACCAGGGTCAGCCGTATCCGCCCTACCCTCCGTATCCGCCGCCTGGTAAACCAACTCCGGAGACCGGGCCGCCCCCCGAGCAGCAGGGCGGGGACCCGAGTCGGTCCAACCCGCCGGCGCGCGGCTGACAAAAGGGGGTCCGATGGCTTCGATAGCACAGCCGAATTCCCGTATCGCCAACCTGCACACACCGAAGTTCGACCAGGCGCGTGTCGAGGCAGCGGTCCGCGAATTGCTCTGTGCGATCGGCGAGGATCCGGATCGCCACGGCTTGGAAGACACCCCGGCGCGGGTCGCCCGCAGCTACCAAGAGATGTTCGCCGGGCTCTACACCGACCCCGACTCGGTGCTGGACACCACATTCGACGAACAGCACGACGAGTTGGTGATGGTCAAGGAAATCCCGCTGTACTCGACCTGCGAGCACCACTTAGTGGCATTCCACGGGGTGGCGCACGTGGGCTACATCCCCGGATCCGACGGTCGGGTGACCGGGCTGTCCAAGATCGCCCGGTTGGTGGACCTGTACGCCAAGCGGCCGCAGGTGCAGGAGCGGCTCACCGCGCAGATCGCCGACGCGCTGATGCGAAAGCTCGATCCGCGGGGGGCGATCGTGGTGATCGAGGCCGAGCACCTGTGCATGTCGATGCGTGGAGTGCGCAAGCCCGGCGCGATCACCACCACGTCGGCCGTGCGGGGTCTGTTCAAGACCAACCAGGCATCTCGAGCCGAAGCGCTCGAGCTCATCTTGCGCAAGTGAGCACGACACGCGTCCATGTCATGGGAGTGGTGAACGTCACCGACGACTCGTTCTCCGATGGCGGTCGCTACCTGGACGCTGACCGCGCCGTCGAACACGGCCTGGCCATGGTTGCCCAAGGCGCGTCGATCATCGACGTCGGCGGAGAGTCGACCCGTCCCGGCTCGATCAGGCTGGACGTCCGAGTCGAGGCGGCCAGGGTGGTGCCTGTAGTGAAAGCGCTTGCAGCAGAGGGAGTTACGGTCAGCATTGACACCATGCACGCCGGTGTGGCGCAGGCGGCGCTGGACAATGGCGCGCGGATCGTCAACGACGTGTCCGGTGGGCGTGCCGATCCCGCGATGGCGCCGCTGTTGGTGGAAGCCGGCGTGCCGTGGGTCTTGATGCACTGGCGATCGGTCTCGCATCAGGTGCCGCGCTACGACGACGTGGTCGCCGACGTGCGCGCCGAACTGCTTGCCAGTGTCGACAACGCAGTGACCGCCGGCGTCGACCCGGCGAAACTGATCATCGACCCAGGGCTGGGATTCGCCAAGACCGGGCAACACAATTGGGCGCTGCTTCATGCGCTGCCGCAATTGGTGGCCGCCGGGGTGCCGGTCTTGGTGGGAGCCTCGCGCAAACGCTTTCTCGGCACGTTGCTGGCCGACCCGGACGGTGCGGTGCGGCCACCCGACGGGCGTGAAACGGCGACCGCGGTGGTGTCGGCGCTTGCTGCACTGCACGGTGCGTGGGGGGTACGGGTGCACAACGTGCGAGCCTCGGTCGACGCGCTCAAGGTGCTGGCGGCTTGGGAATGGGCTGGGGCCAATGACTGATCGAATCGAGTTGCGCGGCTTGACCGTTCGTGGCCACCATGGTGTTTTCGAACACGAACGAACCGACGGTCAGGACTTCGTCGTCGACATCATCGTGTGGATCGACTTGGCCGACGCCGCGGCCAGCGACGACTTGACCGACACCTATGACTACGGCGCACTGGCCCGGCGCGCGGCCGATATCGTCGGCGGGCCGGCCCGCAACCTGATCGAAACTGTCGCCGCCGAGATCGCCGAGAATGTGATGAACGACAAGCGCGTGCACGCTGTCGAGGTGACCGTGCACAAGCCGCAGGCCCCGATCCCGCAGGCCTTCGCTGATGTGGCCGTGGTGGCCCGACGCTCGCGGCGCAATGGCCGCGGCGCCGTGATTCCGGCTGGAGGGCGACGCGCGTGACGCAGGTGGTGCTGTCGATCGGTTCCAATCTCGGGGACCGGCTGGCTCGATTGCAATCGGTGCTCGACCGACTCGGGGAGAACGTGCGGGCCATTTCACCGGTGTACGAGACCGCAGCGTGGGGCGGTGTCGAACAGGGACCTTTCCTCAACGCGGTGGTGATCGCCGACGATCCGGCGCTCGACGGCCAGGGCTGGTTGCGCTGTGCTCAGGAAATGGAGCAGGCCGCCGAGCGGGTACGCGGCCAGCGGTGGGGACCGCGGACCCTCGACGTGGACCTGATCGCTTGCTACGACGACGGCACCGAGCTGTTCTCCCGGGACAACGGCCTGACGTTGCCGCATCCGTTGGCGCATCTGCGCGCATTCGTCATGGTGCCCTGGCTGGCGGTCGAGCCGGACGCGGAACTGACCGTGGCCGGCCACAAGCGGTCGATCGCCAAGTTGCTCGCCGAGCTGGATCCCGCCGACCGCGCCGGCGTGCGACTGACCGATTTCGCGCTGACGCCTCCGGGAGCCTGATGGGACCTACCCGCAAACGTGACCTGACGGCCGCGGTGATCGGCGCGGCGGTAGCCGGATACCTGGTGGTGGTGCTGCTATACCGGTGGTTTCCGCCGATCACGGTCTGGACCGGGCTGTCGCTGCTGGCCGTCGCCGTCGCCGAAGCGCTGTGGGGACGATATGTGCGGGCCAAGATCAGCGACGGCCAGATCGGCGACGGGTCGGGCCGGCTGCATCCGCTGGCGGTGGCCCGCAGCCTGGTGATCGCCAAGGCCTCGGCGTGGGTCGGCGCCCTGATGCTGGGTTGGTGGGTCGGGGTCCTGGCGTACCTGCTGCCGAGGCGATCGTGGCTTCGAGTGGCCGGCGATGACACTGCGGGCACCGCGGTGGCGGCCCTCAGCGCGCTGGCGTTGACGGTTGCCGCGCTATGGCTACAACATTGCTGCAAGTCACCTCACGACCCGACCGAACACGGCGAGGGCGCGCAAAGTTAACGCGCCCGGCGACGATGCAGCCCGCGGAGAGGGGTGAGAAGGAGCCGGGCAATTAGTCCAGGTGAGAATCGCCGGAGTGCGGCGACACGCGGAGTGACCTCGGCCCGGTACAGTCGGGCCATGACCGTTCTGTCCCGCGGCGCCCGGGTCCGGCGCGGCGGCCGCAGGCCGGGTTGGCCATTGTTGACGGCGTTGCTGGTTCTCGCGATCGGGGCCAGTTCCGCCTTGGTTTTCACCAATCGCGTGGAGCTTCTCAAACTCGCGGTGATCCTGGCGCTGTGGGCTGCCGTGGTGGCCGCGTTCGTGTCGGTGATCTACCGGCGGCAAAGCGATGTCGATCAGGCGCGGGCGCGAGACTTGAAACTCGTTTACGACCTGCAGTTGGATCGGGAGATTTCGGCGCGCCGCGAGTACGAGCTGACCGTGGAGTCCCAGCTGCGCCGCGAGCTGGCCTCGGAATTGCGCGCCCAGGCAGCCGATGAGGTCGCCGCGCTGCGCGCTGAGCTGTCGGCGTTGCGCACCAACCTCGAGATCCTCTTCGATGCCGAGCTCGACAACCGGCCGGCGTTGGAGACCGAACGCAAAACCGTGCGCGGCTACAGCGACTGGGAGCGGGAAGACGAGAGCCCACGGGATCGGATCAATCGAGTGACCTCGGTTCGCGCGGAACAGACCGCGCAACGGGCCGAAGACAACTCGATCATCGACGTTCCCGAGGAGCCGTTGGCACCCCCGCCGCGACCGAGTGCGTACGCCTACCAGACGCCCGACGCGTACCAAGCCGCCGAACCACACGAGCCACCCGGTTACCGCGGTTCGCACTGGCAACAGGCCGAGTCCCGGGGCCAGCCGCCGCACGGCCAGCAGCCGTCGAGCCCCGGTTGGGCACCGCCAGAACCACACTCGCGAGGCGGTTGGTCAGACGCCGAGGAACACGACGAACCGCAACCACGGCAGCGTGCCCGTCGGCGATACGCGTTCCAGCCGCCGCCCGGCGAGCCGCGGTTCGAACCTCCGCCGATGCCGCAAGCGCCGCAACCGCCGCAACCGGAAGAGCGGCGGCCGGCATGGTCGCCTCCGGACGAGGAGCCAGCGCCGCCCGCTGCGGCCAGCGACTGGCAGCCCATCGGTGCGGAGGGTCAGTGGCTGCCGCCGGGGGCACCCGGCAGCAATTGGGCACCTGGTTCCGCGCCTGGCGGTAGCGCGGTGACCGACGACGGCACGGCCCGCGAGCCCACGCTGGCTGCGCCGCCGCCGGCCGAGCCCCGAGGACGGCATTCCAGCCCGGCCCAGCCGGTGACGACCCAACACGGCGAGGCCGAAAGTGGTTGGGAATTCGGTGAATCCGATCGTCGGGCGAGGGCGCGCCATTCTGTGGAAGCCGCCGGAGATGCTGGTCCGACGCCACCGCATGGCCAGCCGGCGCCGGCCATGTCGCCGCCACCGCAGCCCGCCGCTCGGCACCGCGGCACCGACTCGTCGTCGGATTCCGACGGCGTGCACACCGGCGGCCAGTCGGTCGCCGAACTACTGGCGCGGCTGCAGGCCAGCCCCGGTGGAGGTGGCCGGCGTCGTCGCCGCGAGGACTGAGCGTGGCGCACGCCACGTCGCGTCACCGGCCCGCATCACGGTAGAGTTTTGCTGACCGTCCGGTACCTGCTTCGCGGGACTGGAACGAACTAACGAACTTGTGAGGGTCGTCTGCGATGGTGCAGTTCGACGGATTGCGCCCGGCCCGGCTCAAAGTGGGAATCATCTCCGCGGGCCGGGTAGGCACCGCGTTAGGAGTCGCGCTGGAGCGCGTCGACCATGTCGTGGTGGCATGCAGCGCGGTCTCTCGCGCATCCCGGCAGCGAGCCGAGCGTTGGTTGCCGGACACCCCGGTATCCCCGGTACCCGAAGTCGCCGGCTCAGCTGAGCTGCTGCTGTTGGCCGTGCCGGACACCGAGTTGCCCGGCCTGGCGGCCGGCCTGGCCGCTACCTCGGCAGTACGGCCCGGGACCATCGTGGCGCACACCTCCGGCGCCAACGGGATCGGCGTACTGGCCCCGCTGGCCGAGCAGGACTGCATTCCGCTGGCCATTCACCCGGCGATGACGTTCACCGGATCCGACGAGGACATCGGCCGGCTGGCGGGCGCCTGTTTCGGGATCACCGCCGCAGACGACATCGGCAATGCGATCGCGCAGTCGCTGGTCCTGGAAATCGGCGGTGAGCCGTTCCGGGTTCGCGAGGAAGCGCGGACGCTCTATCACGCCGCGCTGGCCCACGCCGGCAACCACATCGTGACGGTGCTCGGCGATGCCCTGGACGCTTTGCGGTCCTCGTTGTCCGGGCAGGAGCTCCTCGGGCAACAGCTGATCGATGACCAGCCCGGTGGACTCGCCGAACGTGTCCTTGGCCCGCTGGCCCGGGCAGCGCTGGAGAACACTCTGCAACGCGGTCAGGTGGCGCTGACCGGGCCGGTCGCCCGCGGTGACGCCGACGCACTTGCCGGCCACCTGTCCGCTCTGAGTGCGCTTGACGCGCGGCTGGCGCAGGCCTACCGGGTGAACGCACTGCGCACCGCCGAGCGGGCGCATGCGCCCGAGCACGTTTTCGAGGTGCTGGCGCAGTGATCAACCGCAAGATGCCGGCGTTTCGCCCCGATGAGCTCAACGTGTACTCGACGCCCGGTGATGTCAGCGCCGTCAGTCGCGCGCTGCGCCACACCGGGCGGCGGGTGATGCTGGTGCCGACCATGGGGGCGCTGCACGACGGGCACCTGGCCCTGGTCCGTGCCGCCAAGCGGGTGCCCGGCGCGGTGGTCGTGGTGTCGATCTTCGTCAATCCGTTGCAGTTCGGCGCCGGCGAAGATCTCGAGGCCTACCCGCGCAATCTCGAGGACGACCTGGCACTGCTTCGCGGCGAAGGTGTCGAAGTCGCGTTCACGCCCAGTGTCGCGGCGATGTATCCCGACGGCCCCCGCACTGCCGTACATCCGGGACCGTTGGCGGCGGAACTCGAAGGCGCTTCCCGGCCAACGCATTTCGCTGGCATGCTGACCGTCGTGCTGAAACTGCTACAGATCGTGCGGCCCGATCGGGTGTTCTTCGGCGAGAAGGACTATCAGCAGCTGGTGCTGGTACGGCAAATGGTCGCCGATCTCAACGTCGGAGCAGCGGTGGTCGGCGTACCGATCGTGCGTGAAAACGACGGGCTGGCAATGTCATCGCGTAACCGCTATCTCGATCCGGACCAGCGGGAGTTGGCCGGCGCACTGTCGGCGGCGCTGGTGGCCGGAATGCACGCCGCACCGGCCGGAGCGGACGCCGCGCTGGCGGCGGCCGCCGCCGTGCTCTCGGAGCTACCGGCGATCGAGGTCGACTACCTACAGGTCCGCGACCCAGCACTCGGGCCGGCGCCGGCCCACGGCCCCGGTCGACTGCTGATCGCCGCCAGACTCGGCACGACCCGACTCCTGGACAACATCGCTATCGAAATCGGTACCACCGTCGGCATTGACGGGCGAGAGCCCGCTATGCATCACCAAACATCGTGGAGGAACTGATGTTACGGACAATGCTCAAGTCGAAGATCCACCGCGCGACCGTCACGCAGGCGGATCTGCATTACGTCGGCTCGGTGACCATCGACGCCGATCTGATGGACGCGGCCGACTTGCTCGAAGGTGAGCAGGTGACGATCGTCGACATCGACAACGGCGCCCGACTCGTCACCTACGCCATCACCGGCGAACGCGGCAGCGGTGTGATCGGAATCAACGGCGCCGCCGCGCATCTGGTTCATCCCGGTGACCTGGTGATCCTGATTGCCTACGCGACCATGGATGACGCGGAGGCCCGCGCCTACCGGCCGCGGATCGTTTTTGTCGACGCCGACAACCGCCCGATCGACCTCGGGCACGACCCGGCATTCGTGCCCGACGATGCCTCCGACCTGCTTTCCCCGCGGTAGCCGTGCTGCTCGCGATCGACGTCCGCAACACGCACACCGTCGTAGGCCTGCTCTCTGGGTCCAAAGAGCACACGAAGGTGGTGCAGCAGTGGCGGATACGCACAGAATCCGAAGTCACCGCCGACGAGTTGGCGCTGACCATCGACGGGCTGATCGGTGATGATTCGGAACGGCTCACGGGCGCGTCGGCGCTGTCCACCGTTCCGTCGGTGCTGCACGAGGTGCGAATCATGCTCGAGCAGTACTGGCCGTCGGTGCCGCATGTACTGATCGAGCCCGGTGTGCGCACCGGCATCCCACTGCTGGTCGACAACCCCAAAGAAGTCGGAGCCGACCGGATCATCAACTGCCTGGCAGCTTTTCACAAGTACAAGACCGCGGCCATCGTCATCGATTTCGGTTCGTCGATCTGTGTCGATGTGGTGTCTGCCAAGGGCGAATTCCTCGGTGGCGCCATCGCGCCCGGGGTGCAGGTGTCCTCGGATGCCGCGGCCGCGCGGTCGGCGGCGTTGCGACGCGTCGAACTGGCCCGGCCCCGCTCAGTGGTCGGCAAGAACACCGTCGAATGCATGCAGTCCGGCGCGGTGTTCGGCTTCGCCGGGCTGGTCGACGGCCTGGTGCAGCGCATCCGCGACGATGTGGACGGGTTCGGCGGTGACGACGTCACCGTGGTGGCCACCGGGCACACCGCCCCGCTGCTGTTAGCCGAACTGGACTCTGTCGACCACTACGATCAGCACCTGACGTTGCAAGGGCTGCACCTGGTGTTCGAACGCAACCGCGACAGCCAGCGCGGCCGGCTCAAGACCGCGCGCTAGTCATCGCGAAACAGAAGCCATGGCTGCGATCGGACGGGGATCACTACCCTGGCTTCCATTTCGCGGGCCGTGTCGCGCGCTCATCTAAGCTGGCTGGTCGTGAGCTCCGCCGAGGACATCCCCGAGCAGTACCGGATCCGCCGGGACAAGCGCGCTCGGCTGTTGGCGGAAGGCCGCGACCCCTACCCGGTCGTTCTTGAACGGACCCACAGCCTGGCCCAGGTCCGTGCCGCATATCCCGATCTTCCGACAGATTCGGCGACCGGCGACTTCGTGGGCGTTGCAGGTCGAGTGATATTCATTCGCAATTCCGGCAAATTGTGCTTTGCGACGCTGCAGGAGGGCGACGGCACCCAACTGCAGATAATGATCAGCCTCGCCGGCGTCGGGCAGGACGCGCTCGACGCGTGGAAGGCCGACGTCGACATCGGCGACATCGTCTACGTGCACGGCGAGGTGATCAGCTCACGACGCGGTGAGCTGTCGGTGCTTGGCGACTCCTGGCAGATCGCGTCGAAGGCACTGCGGCCGCTGCCGGTCGCGCACAAAGAGATGAACGAAGAGTCGCGGGTACGTCAGCGCTACGTCGACTTGATCGTTCGCCCGCAGGCCCGCGAGGTTGCCCGTCAGAGAATCGCCGTCATCCGTGCGATACGGACGGCGCTGGAACAGCGCGGGTTTTTTGAGGTCGAGACGCCGATGTTGCAAACTTTGGCCGGCGGCGCGGCGGCTCGGCCGTTTGTCACACACTCCAATGCACTCGACATGGATCTGTACCTTCGGATCGCGCCGGAACTGTTCCTGAAGCGCTGTGTGGTGGGCGGGTTTGACAAGGTCTTTGAACTTAATCGGGTGTTCCGAAACGAAGGCGCCGATTCCACGCATTCCCCGGAGTTTTCCATGCTGGAGACTTACCAAGCCTATGGAACCTACGACGATTCGGCGGTTGTCACTCGCGAACTCATTCAGCAGGTGGCCGATGAGGCGATAGGCACTCGTCAACTGCCACTGCCCGACGGCAGTGCCTATGATATCGACGGAGAATGGACCTCGATACAAATGTATCCGTCACTATCCGCTGCGGTCGGTGAAGAGATCACGCCGGATACTACCGTCGATCGCTTACTGCGCCTCGCCGGGGCGCTCGGCGTCGAAATTCCCGCCGACCGCGGTTACGGACACGGCAAACTGGTCGAGGAACTGTGGGAGCATACCGTCGGCGCCGGCTTGTCCGCACCGACCTTTGTCCGGGACTTCCCGGTTGAGACAACACCATTGACACGCCAGCACCGCAGCATTCCGGGTGTCACCGAGAAGTGGGATCTCTACGTGCGCGGTGTCGAACTTGCCACCGGCTATTCCGAATTGATCGACCCAGTGATACAGCGGGAAAGATTCGCGGCCCAGGCGAAGGCTGCGGCCGCCGGCGACGACGAGGCGATGGCGCTCGACGAAGATTTTCTTACTGCACTCGAGTATGGTATGCCGCCGTGCACCGGAACAGGAATGGGTATCGATCGGTTGTTGATGGCTTTGACCGGCCTGTCAATTAGGGAGACCGTTTTGTTCCCGATTGTTCGTCCGCACGGCAACTGAACTGTCTTGCCGCGGCGCCGGTATTGAATACCGTGCCTTTGTATGGCAGATTGATGCCAAGGGGTTCAACGAAAACTCGCACACCAAGTGCACAGGAAAGTCGAGGGTGGGAGCTAATGGCGAAGAAAGTTACCGTCACCTTGGTCGATGATTTCGACGGTGAGGGTGCCGCTGATGAAACAGTCGAATTCGGCCTCGACGGTGTGACCTATGAGATTGATCTTTCAACCAAAAATGCAACAAAACTGCGTAACGACCTGAAGCAATGGGTGGAAGCCGGCCGTCGTGTTGGTGGCCGGCGCCGTGGACGTTCCGGCTCGGGTCGTGGCCGTGGCGCCATCGACCGCGAGCAGAGCGCGGCTATCCGGGAATGGGCTCGTCGTAACGGACACAACGTGTCGACGCGGGGCCGTATCCCGGCCGACGTCATCGACGCGTTCCACGCCGCCACCTGACCCTAGGAGCACTTTCGCTGGTGGCGAACTGATCACCCGTTAATACGGGAAACGTTTCGGGCATTCGCGGCGTTGCCTTGTTGTGCTGACCGTGTGGTAGGAACCCCGGGCCAGTCGACCACTACAGTGGACGGCAGGTACGCAGGGACCGACCTAATGCCCGTCGTTGTACCGATGGTGAGGGAGAGCAGGTAACCACCAATGTTCGAGAGATTTACCGACCGTGCCCGCAGGGTCGTCGTCCTGGCGCAAGAAGAGGCCCGGATGCTCAACCACAACTACATCGGCACCGAGCACATCCTGTTGGGCCTGATTCACGAAGGTGAAGGCGTGGCGGCCAAGTCGCTCGAGTCGCTCGGTATCTCGCTGGAAGGTGTCCGCAGCCAGGTCGAAGAGATCATCGGCCAGGGCCAGCAGGCGCCGTCGGGCCACATTCCGTTTACTCCACGGGCCAAGAAGGTCCTCGAGCTGAGCCTGCGCGAGGCGCTGCAGCTGGGCCACAACTACATCGGCACCGAGCACATTCTGCTCGGGCTGATCCGCGAGGGCGAGGGTGTGGCCGCCCAGGTGCTGGTGAAGCTCGGCGCCGAGCTGACGCGGGTGCGTCAGCAGGTGATCCAGCTGCTGTCGGGCTACCAGGGCAAGGAGACCGCCGAGGCCGGCACCGGCGGCCGGGGCGGAGAGTCCGGCTCCCCTTCGACGTCATTGGTGCTCGACCAGTTCGGTCGCAACCTGACCGCCGCCGCGATGGAAGGCAAGCTCGACCCCGTCATCGGTCGCGAGAAGGAAATCGAGCGGGTGATGCAGGTGCTCTCCCGTCGTACCAAGAACAACCCGGTGCTGATCGGCGAGCCCGGCGTCGGCAAGACCGCCGTCGTCGAGGGCCTGGCCCAGAACATCGTGCACGGCGACGTCCCCGAGACGCTGAAGGACAAGCAGCTCTACACCCTGGATCTGGGTTCGTTGGTCGCCGGCAGCCGCTACCGCGGAGACTTCGAGGAGCGCCTGAAGAAGGTGCTCAAGGAAATCAACACCCGCGGCGACATCATCTTGTTCATCGACGAGTTGCACACTTTGGTCGGCGCCGGGGCCGCAGAGGGGGCGATCGACGCCGCGTCGATCCTGAAACCGAAGCTGGCCCGCGGTGAGCTGCAGACCATCGGCGCCACCACGCTCGACGAGTACCGCAAATACATCGAGAAGGATGCCGCCCTGGAGCGTCGCTTCCAGCCGGTGCAGGTCGGTGAGCCGACGGTGGAGCACACCATCGAGATCCTCAAGGGTCTGCGGGACCGCTACGAGGCGCACCACCGGGTGTCGATCTCCGACTCCGCGATCGTGGCCGCCGCCACCCTGGCCGACCGCTACATCAACGACCGGTTCCTGCCGGACAAGGCCATCGACCTGATCGACGAGGCGGGTGCCCGGATGAGGATTCGCCGGATGACCGCGCCGCCAGATCTGCGCGAGTTCGACGAGAAGATCGCCGACGCGCGCCGCGAGAAGGAGTCGGCGATCGATGCGCAGGACTTCGAGAAAGCGGCCAGCCTGCGCGACCGGGAGAAGCAACTAGTTGCCCAGCGCGCCGAGCGCGAGAAGCAATGGCGTTCAGGCGATCTCGATGTGGTTGCCGAGGTCGACGACGAGCAGATCGCCGAGGTGCTGGGCAATTGGACCGGTATCCCGGTGTTCAAGCTCACCGAGGCAGAGACCACCCGGCTGCTGCGTATGGAGGACGAGATCCACAAGCGGATCATCGGCCAGGAGGATGCGGTCAAGGCGGTCTCCAAGGCGATCCGCCGTACCCGCGCCGGGCTGAAGGACCCCAAGCGCCCGTCCGGTTCGTTCATCTTCGCCGGCCCGTCCGGGGTGGGTAAGACCGAGCTGTCCAAGGCGCTGGCCAACTTCCTGTTCGGTGACGACGACGCGCTCATCCAGATCGACATGGGTGAGTTCCACGACCGGTTCACCGCGTCGCGGTTGTTCGGCGCACCGCCTGGATACGTCGGCTACGAGGAGGGCGGTCAGCTCACCGAGAAAGTCCGGCGCAAGCCGTTTTCCGTGGTGCTGTTCGACGAGATCGAGAAGGCGCACCAGGAGATCTACAACAGCCTGTTGCAGGTCCTCGAGGATGGCCGGCTCACCGACGGGCAGGGCCGCACGGTGGACTTCAAGAACACCGTGCTGATCTTCACGTCCAACCTCGGCACCGCCGACATCTCCAAAGCGGTCGGTCTGGGCTTCACCCAGGGCGGCGGCGAGAACGACTACGAGCGGATGAAGCAGAAGGTCAACGACGAGCTGAAGAAGCACTTCCGCCCGGAGTTCCTCAACCGCATCGACGACATCATCGTCTTCCACCAGCTGACTCGTGACGAGATCATCCGGATGGTCGATCTGATGGTCACCCGGGTCGAGAAGCAGCTCAAGACCAAGGACATGGCGCTTGAGCTGACCGAGAAGGCCAAGTCGCTGCTGGCCAAGCGGGGCTTCGATCCGGTGCTGGGCGCGCGTCCGTTGCGCCGAACCATTCAGCGTGAGATCGAGGACCAACTCTCGGAGAAGATTCTGTTCGAGGAGATCGGTCCGGGACAGGTCGTCACCGTCGACGTGGACAACTGGGACGGCGAAGGTGCCGGCGAGGATGCGGTGTTCACGTTCACCGGAACCCGCAAGCCGGCCGAGCCGGCCGAGGAAGATCTGGCCAAGGCCGGAGCCCACAGCGCCGGTGGTGCGCACAGCGCCGAGTAGCGACAGCGCCGAGGCAGCCGGTCTCAGTCAGGCTTGACCGGCTGCCAGCGCGCTTCGACGTTGGCCAGCTTCCAGTAACCGATCGCGCCGATCCATGTCACCGCGAACAGCACGACGATCGCCAGACCGGCATTGTTCAGGTTGATGCCGGCGATCCAACTGGTGACCGGGTCGACCCAGCCGAGGTCGTCGTGCAGGATCGACACGAGCTCGATCGACCCGATCAGCAGTGCGACCGCGATCGACAGTCCGGTGACCGTCAGGTTGTAGTAGATCTTGCGGGCCGGCTGCATGAACGCCCAGTCGTAGGCCGCGGTCATCAGCAGGCCGTCCAACGTGTCCATCAGGCTCATGCCGGCGGCGAACAGTAAGGGCAGGACCAAGACTGCGTACCACGGGAGGCCGGCCGCCGCGCCGGTGCCCGCCAACGCCAGCAGCGCGACTTCAGTTGCGGTGTCGAAGCCAAGGCCGAACAGCACACCGACGGGATAAAGCTGCACCGGCCGTTTGATGCGGTTCATGATCGGCCGCAACAGCCGCGCCAGGAAACCGCGGTCGTTGAGGGCTACTTCGAGTTCTTGGTCGGAATATGTCCCGCCCCGAAGTTTGGTGAAAGCCCGGACTATTCCGCTCAGCGCGATGATGTTCATGATTGCGATGAGATACAGGAACAGGCCAGAGGCCAGCGTGCCTGCGAAGCCGAGTGCATGCCGGGCCGGTGAGCCGTCGTCGACCAGAGCACCCACCGCGTGGGCGCCGAGGACGACCAGGACCGCCATCGCCAGCACGATCGTGGAATGGCCCATGGCGAACCAGAATCCGACCGACTTCGGTTTCTGGCCGTCGCTCATCAACTTGCGGGTGGTGTTGTCGATGGCGGCGATATGGTCGGCGTCGAACGCGTGCCGGAGCCCGAACAAATAGGCGGTTACACCGAGCCCGACTCCGAAGATTTGGGTTCCGGCCTGATACCGGTGTGGCGCGATGAACAGAATCAGCGTCGCGAATCCGAGAACGTGCATCAGCACGATCACGCCCAGCAGGGCACCGATCTCGATGCGATCGCGACGATCCCACGTCGATGTCAGCCTGCGGATGCTCGCGCCGAGACCGGCTGATCGAGCAGCGGATGCCGGAATTGACATAAGACCGCCTCCCGGGGATTTTCGCGTCCCCATTCGAGATGTGCCGGGAAGGTCTGGCTCTCCAGCGTCGAAACGCTGGTTACAGTGGCGCGACCGCACCGGAATATGCACCGGTTTCCTCGCCGTCACATGACTATCGCGAAAGACGCTATACCGCCTGCATCGGCCTGGCAACTGACCGTGCCGTTGTGAGCACAGCGCAGTGACAACGCTTTTCAAACCCGCGGTGACCGGGCTTTGGGGTGACCGCGATAATGATCATGATGTTGGGTCGGGTCGACGGTCGGAGCGCCAGGGGCGAAGTCATCCGGCTGACGCTGGTATCGCATGCAATGACCGAGGCGCTGGCGGCCGGACGTTTCCCCACCGATGAGCCGCTCAACGGCGCCGGGCACCGGCAAGTCGACGCGTCAATCGATCTTGGCGTCGCCGCCGTCGTACTCGCCGGGCCCGAGAAGCGAACCAGGCAGACGGCGGAATTACTCGGCTTGGCGCCCAGGATCGAACCGCAACTCGCCGACCTGGACTGTGGGCGGTGGCGCGGCCACGTGCTCGGCGGGGTGCGGCCGGCTGAACTGGCGGTCTGGCTCACCGATCCCACCCGCGCCCCGCACGGCGGTGAGTCGGTGGTCGACCTGGTGGAGCGAGTGCGCGCATGGCTGAACTCGTTGACCACCGCCCGGTCGCGGCTGATCGCCGTCACGCACCCGTCGGTGATCCGCGCCGCGATTCTAGTGACGTTGGATGCACCAGCAAAGTCGTTCTGGCGCATGGATATCGCACCGGCAAGCGTGACCGTGATGCGTTTCCGCGGGCACGCTTGGACGTTGTTGACGAATTAGCGTGGCGAGGGTAGCAATGCGAAAACCTGCTTGGCGATCTGGAGCATCCAGCCGGTAATCTTGGGCCCGTGATCACGTGACCAATTCAACTGGAAGCTGACCACCCACGGCTGACCCGTTGTGTCGACGGCATACCAGCTGAACGTCAGGTCACCCGGCAGGCCACCGGCTTTGGCTCCGATGTAGGGCCACTCGCGCCGGTTCAGGTCGACGCCGGGGACAGCGGACAAAATCTGCTTCACTGGTGCCGCTGCGCCGACGGCACCCTCCTGCAGCGCCGCATGTATCCGACAGATGTCCTCTGCGCTGCCATACCATTCCGCACCGTATTCAGATGCCGGGGTGTGGGCCCGGGTCGGATCAGGTTCGTACGGGCGGGAATTGGCCTGCTGCAACAACTGCGCGCGGATTTGTGGATCGGCATGCTTCCACTGTGTGCGCAGGTCCGGCTCACCCCAGGCGACCGAGAACAGCTCGTACATTGTCGGGAACGGTGTCATGCTGGCCGGGTCGTGGTGGCCGGCGGCGACGAGCGCGTCCACGACGGCCTGGGGTCCCACCCTTCCGATCAGCAGGTCAGTCGCCATGTTGTCGCTGGTGGCAATCATCTTCTCGGCGGCGGTGCGAACTGAAACATGCGCTCCGACAGGAAGTTCCAAGCCAGAACCAACGGCTTTGCCCTTGTCGGTGACGGTCAACTGGTCATTCCAGGACACTCTGCCGTCCTTGACTCCTTCCGCGACGGCATACAGCACGTAAAGCTTGAAAATGGATGCCAACGGTAGCGATAGCGTGGTGTTGGTGCCCGCGACCGGATCGCAGTGGCCATCATCGACTTTGGCGACCTGCCAGGAATACCGAGCGCCGGTCTTGGTCAACGTGTCATCGACGTCGCGCCACGAGGAGATCGTTGGTGCCTGCGTGGTGAGGTCGAAACCGTCCACCAGGGTGTCCTCATTGGTGTGAATGCGGATGGACTGTAGTGCGCCGTAGGACGTGATGAGTTTGAGGGTGGCCGCGCCCGCGCTGATGTCGATCGCGTCGAGGCGGAACGGGCGGTCCCACCAGAGTGCTTCCATGGTGTCCTCGACCTGCTTGGCCACCTCGGGCGAGGCCAAGGTGCCGACACCGATCGGACCGATCGGCCAATCCGAGTTGAGCATGTCCAGGGTCTGCTGAGCCCGCAGCCCCGGCGGCGTCCTGATGTCGATCCGGACACCAGTATCAGCCGCGTGAGCAGCCGGTGTGGGTGGTGAAGCACAGCCGGGCGCCGACGCGGCCAGCAAGGCGGCGACCGCAGCCATTGCCAGCGCGCGGTACCGCGCCCGGTGTGGGCTACGCCGTCGAGCCGCTACCGGCAACGTCTAACACAACCTCGAATTCCAGCAGCGACGCGCCGGTCGCCACGGGGTTGGCCCGGTGGCCGGCGTGGGCTTCGATGGCCGGCCCGGTCGCCCATGCCTGGAAGGCTTCCTCGGACTCCCACTGCGTCACCACGAAGTAGCGGTCCTCACCCTTGACCGGGCGCAGCAGCTGAAAGCCCAAAAAGCCCGGCGAATTCTCGACCGCATGCGCGCGATGGGCGAACCGCTTCTCCAGCTCGGGGCCGGCATCCGCAGGCACCTCGATTGCGTTGATCTTCACCACTGGCATGGGCCTAGGCTACCGTGCCCGAGGTGACCGCCGAGCTGCTGACTCCCCGTGGGGGACGTGGGCAGCCGGTGGTCTTGGTGCACGGCCTGATGGGGCGGGGCAGCACGTGGTCGCGCCAGTTGCCGTGGCTGACCCGACTGGGCGCCGTGTACACCTACGATGCGCCGTGGCATCGCGGTCGCGACGTCGCCGACCCATACCCGATCAGCACCGAACGCTTCGTGGCCGACCTGGGAGACGCGGTGGGCGCCCTGGGCGAACCGGCGCGGCTGGTCGGGCATTCGATGGGTGGGCTGCACTCGTGGTGTCTGGCCGCTGAGCGCCCAGATTTGGTGTCGGCGTTGGTGATCGAGGATATGGCACCCGATTTCCGTGGCCGGACAACCGGCCCCTGGGAGCCGTGGCTGCATAATCTGCCGGTCGAATTCTCGTCTGAGAAGCAGGTATTCGACGAATTCGGGCAGATCGCCGGTCAGTACTTCCTGGACGCATTCGACCGTACGGCGAGCGGCTGGCGGCTGCATGGTCACACCGCGCGGTGGATCGAGATCGCTGCCGAATGGGGGACTCGTGATTACTGGGAGCAGTGGCGTGCGGTGCGGTCGCCGGCGTTGCTCATCGAGGCCGGCAACTCGGTCACGCCGGCCGGCCAAATGCAAATGATGAATGAAACCGGCTGCCACGCAAGCTACTTGCGTGTTGCTGACGCCGGGCACCTGATTCACGACGACGCGCCGCATACGTACCGCAACGCGGTGGAATCGTTCTTGGGCGCACTTTAAAATTCTTCGCCCGCCAGGGCGTACATCCCGTCGATCGTCTGTTTCACCAAGCCGTCGGCAAGCAGAGAATCCAGCGCCCGGTCCCGTTGCTCTGTATCGGTCAGCCAGGCCACGTCGAGCTCGGCGCGGCCGACCGGGACGTCACTGAGGCGCAATACATCCAGTAACAATCCGCGGACCTGGCGGTCGGTTCCCGCGTAGCGCTGCGGACGCCGAGCGGGCGCCTGCGTCGCCGGGTATCCGGCCTGCCGCCAGCTACACCGACTGAGCGGACACAGGCCGCATTGTGGACTGCGGGCGGTGCACACCGTCGCGCCCAATTCCATCAGCGCAGCTGAAAACCGGTGCGCGCTACCATCGCTCGGTAACAGCGCGGACACGTCGACGTGGTCGCGGGCAGCCGAGGGCGCGCCCGATCCGGCGCGTCCGTGGACGACCCGGGCAACCACCCGGCGCACGTTGGTGTCGACCACCGGAACCGGCTGACGGTAAGCGAAGCAGGCCACTGCGCGTGCGGTGTAGCTGCCGACGCCGGGCAGCGTGACCAGCGTGTCGACGTCGCAGGGGACCACGTCGGCGTAGTCGCGCGCGATCACCGTGGCGCATTCGTGCAGGCGCTTGGCCCGCCGCGGATAACCTAACTTGCCCCAGGCCCTCAGCACATCGGCCGCACTGGCCGCTGCGGTAGCCGACGCTGACGGCCACCGCGCGACCCACTCCTGCCAGATCGGCAGCACCCGCGCCACCGGAGTCTGCTGCAGCATGAACTCGCTGACCAGAATCTGCCACGGCGTGACACCGGGCTTACGCCACGGCAGATCGCGTCGCGAACGGTCGTACCAGCCGAGAAGCTCCTCCGCCGGAAGGCTCATCGGCGGGTGCGGCAGAATGTCGGCCATGCCCAATACCAATCCGATCTCCGCATGGAAGGCACTCAAAGAGGGTAACGAGCGCTTCGTCGCCGGCAAGCCCCAACATCCCAGCCAGAGCATCGATCACCGAGCGAGCCTCACCGAGGGACAAAAACCTACCGCTGTGGTGTTCGGGTGCGGTGACAGTCGGGTGGCCGCCGAGATCATCTTCGATCAGGGGTTGGGCGACATGTTCGTGGTCCGCACCGCCGGCCACGTGATCGACTCGGCGGTGCTGGGCTCGATCGAATTCGGGGTGTCGGTCCTCGACGTGCCGCTGATCGTGGTCTTGGGCCATGACAGCTGCGGCGCGGTGAAGGCCACACTGTCCGCACTGGACGACGGCGTGCTGCCCGGAGGGTATGTGCGCGACCTGGTCGAGCGGGTGACGCCGTCGATCCTGCTCGGTCGCCGCGAGGGCTTGACGCGGGTCGACGAGTTCGAAGCGCGACATGTGGCCGAGACCGGCGCGCAACTGATGGCGCGTTCGACAGCCATCGCTGAGCGGGTCGGTTCGAATGACCTGGCGATCGTGGGCGTCACCTACCACCTCGCCGACGGGCGGGCGGTGCTGCGCAATCACATCGGCAACGTCGGCGACGAGCCCTAACTCGAGCAGCGGGGTGTGCGGCCGCGCGGGACCAGCATCGCGACACGCCGAGAGCGGTCGGACAGGTTGCAGTGACCTGGGCTTACCGTGTGAATGTGCTGGATCTGGAACCGCATGGCCCGTTACCGCCGGAGATTTACTGGCGACGCAGGGGACTGGCGATCGGTATCGCGGTTGTCGTGGTGGGAATCGTGGTCGCGACCGTCGTCGCCCTGCTGAGTGGAAACGCCGACGCCAAACCCGCCGCGGTCGACAAGCCGTCGAATCCCCCTGCCGCGGCCTCCGGTGCGCAGCCCGAAGTCAAGACGCCGGTAGTGCCACCCGCCGGGGAGAACCAACTCCCGACCGAGACCCCGACCGCGGCTGTGCAGCCGCCACCGGTGCTCAAGGAGGGCGATGACTGTCCGGATTCGACAGTGGCCGTCAAAGGCCTGACCAACGCACCCCAGTACGTGATCGGTGACCAGCCGAAATTCACCATGGTCGTCACCAATATCGGGCTGGTGGCCTGCAAACGCAACGTCGGAGCAGCGGTGCTGGCGGCCTACGTCTACTCACTGGACAACAAGCGGTTGTGGTCCAACCTGGATTGCGCGCCCTCCAACGAAACCCTGGTCAAGACGTTCACGCCCGGTGAGCAGGTGACCACGGCCGTGACGTGGACCGGTATGGGATCGGCGCCGCAGTGCCCACTGCCGCGACAGCCGATTGGCGCCGGCACGTACAACCTCGTGGTGCAACTGGGCAACCTGCGCTCGGCGCCGGTGCCGTTCATCTTGGCTGATGCGGCGCCGCCCGGCGCCCCACCGCCGGGAGGGCCGGGTGCGCCCCAGCCCGGGCTGCCGGCGCCCGGCGAACTCGGACCACCGCCCGGTCCGGCGCAGGCTCCCGCCGGCAACTGAGCAGGGTTGCCCGGCGTCTCAGCTGACTGAGTCGGCGATCGTCGACTCGGCCAACTGCGAGAGTCCTTCGCGCACGTGCCGAGCCCACATCTCGCCGATACCCTCCACCGACTGCAGGTCACCGGCGCTGGCGGCCAGTAGACCCTGCAGCGAGCCGAATTCGCGAACCAGCCGGTCGACATGAGCGAACTGCAGCCGCGGGATACCCGACATCGCGCGGTAGCCACGCGAACCCATTGCTGAGTCCTGGGCTTCGGTCGTCGACGGGTATCCGAAAACCTTTGCCAGCACCGTGAAATCGAGCAACTCGGTGTCCGACAGGGCATCCAGCTCGTCGAGGGTGGCGGTGACTTCGGTTTTGCTCAGCGGCTCGGGATTGGCGTGGTAGTCGCGCACGATCAGTTCCCGGGCGAGGTCGTTGCCACCGAGCAGCTCCTCCAGCTGCAGCCGCAGTTGGCGCCCGTCGGTGCCCAATTCGACAGCGTCGTAATCGATCACCAGACCGATTCGGCGAACCAATTCCAGCCGCTGCACCACCGTCATCACGTCGCGCAGTATGACGAAGTCTTCGATCTCGGCCCGTGAGAGTTGCCTGCTGACCTCGTCGAGCCGGATCTTGTAGCGCTCCAACGTGGCGATGGCCTGGTTGGCCCGCGACAAGATGGTCGCCGAGTCGGCCAGCACGTGGCGATCCCCCGCCACATAGACGGTCACGATGTTCATCGAATGGCTGACCGAGATCACCGGGTAACCGGTCTGGATGGCGGCCCGCTCGGCCGAGCGGTGCCGAGTGCCGGATTCATCGGTGGGGATGGACGGGTCGGGAACCAGCTGGACGTTCGCGCGCAGGATGCGGCTCCCATCGGTGGCCAGCACTACCGCCCCGTCCATCTTGCACAGCTCACGCAACCTCGTCGGCGCGTACCGCACGTCCAGGGAGAAGCCGCCATCGCAGATGGCCTCCACGCTGTCGTCGTAGCCCAGGACGATCAGCGCACCGGTACGGCCGCGCAGGATGCGCTCCAGCCCGTCGCGCAACGCAGTTCCCGGCGCCAGCCGCCCGACGGCCTCACGCAGGGTGGGCCGCGGCGTCGGCACCGGGCCGATTCTCCTGGCTTTGCTCGCAGTCATTACCCGCCATTCTGCTCTGCCGGAGGCGGGTCGAGCCGGTGTGGTGGCGCTGGCGTGTTGCCGCGGTGCTCGGCGATGTCGAGCATGTGCTGCAGCGCCGCGACGATGGTGGCTGCCTGTAAGACCCGCAAGCCCGGCGGCGACGCATCGCATCCGGCTGGTACCAGCGCGGTGGTGAAGCCCTGCCGGGCGGCTTCGGCCAGCCGGCGCGCCATGCCGCTGACCCGTCGCAGATCGCCGGCCAATCCGACTTCACCGATCATCACGGCGGTAGTGGGCAGCGGGAGATTCGCGTAGGCGGACGCCAAAGCGATCGCCACTGTCAGATCCGACGACGGATCGGCTAACCGCATGCCTCCGACGGTGGATAGGAAGATGTCGACGGGCGAAAGTGCCAGCCCCGCATGCTTTTCCAGTACAGCGGTGATCATCGCGGCGCGGGCGTGGTCGACGCCGCTGACGGCGCGGCGCGGACGCCCGTCCGACGGGCTGGCCAGCAGCGCCTGCACCTCGCCGACCAGGGGTCGCTTACCGTCCAACGTCACCGTGATCGCGGTTCCGGGGACCGGCCGCGGCCGCTGGTCCAGGAACAGCCCGGACGGATCGGCGACACCTTCGATGCCGCCCTCGTGTAGCTGGAAACAGCCGACCTCGTCGGCGGCCCCGAACCGGTTCTTGACGCCACGGACCATGCGCAAGGTGCAGTTGCGGTCCCCCTCGAAATGCAGCACCACGTCCACGAGATGCTCAAGCGAACGCGGTCCGGCGATGGCGCCGTCCTTGGTGACATGGCCGACCAGGATCATCGCCACGTCGCCCGCCTTCGCCGCGGCTGTCAGTGCGGTGGTCACTGCCCGGACCTGGGTGACCCCGCCGGTGACACCGTCGGCCTCGGTGGTGGACATCGTCTGTACGGAATCGACCACAACCAGCGTGGGCCGCACGGCCTCGATATGACCGAGCACCGCGCCCAGGTCGGATTCGGCGGCCAGGAACACCTCGTCGTGGCTGCAGTCAGTCCGGTCGCCGCGCAGCCGGATCTGGCCGAGGGACTCCTCACCGGAGACGTACAACGCGCGTCGACCGGACCGGGCCCATTGATGGGCGACCCGGAGGAGCAATGTCGACTTACCGACCCCGGGCTCGCCGGCGAGCAGTGTCACCGAGCCGGGCACCACACCGCCGCCCAGTACTCGGTCGAGTTCGTCGACACCAGTGGGGCAGTGACGCGCGCTATGCGGCTCGATAGAACTGATGGGCACGGCCGGCGACGTTGGGGCCGCCGAGGCTATTGAGCGTGGGGTCCGGCCGTTGACCGCGGACAGCACCGCCACTTCCTCGACCGTGCCCCAGGTGGCGCACTCGAGGCAGCGTCCTACCCACTTAGCGGTGACGTGCCGGCATTCCGAACAGCGGTATTGCGAGCGTGTCTTGGCCACACCGGAACGGTATCGGGCCGGTATGACAGGTCAGGGGTGTTCGGCCGGGACCGGCGTTTCTTCCTGCCGGGGAGCCAGCCCCGCGGAAATCGGCACGGTCAAGCTGGTGCGCCCGGCCTTTTCGAAGTCGAAGGTGAAGTTGTAGAGGAGGCCGTTGGTGATCGGCTTGTCCAACGCCACGATCGCCTTCGCGGTCCCTGCGGGCTCAATGGCCTCGACAGCTTTCTTGCTCTGGCCGTCGGCGGTGCCGACGAACAACGTTCCACCCGGCGCCAGTGCGGTATCGCCGGACACCGTGACCGGGCCGATGTCCGAGGTGATGCCGAGAAGTTTGTCGGCGACGTCCACGGAGTCGTTCACCGCGACCAGGACTAAATTCACGGTTTTGCCCGGCTCCAGAAAGTCGCCGGTCTGCGCGGCCTGAATGTGAACGTTGCGCAGCGCCACGTTGTTGATCACCGTCTGTGTGCCGTTGACGGCAGGCACCTGAGCAGCGGTCTGCGAGAGCTGACCGCTACCACAGCCGGTGAGCGCGGCGGCGCCGAGAATGCTCCCGGCGGTCAGTGCGGCGAGGGTGGTCGAGCGGCGATTGTCCAAGCGTTTCACTCAAAGCCTCCTGCTCGCCCGTGACGGTTCGACTATGCACAGTAGTAGGTCAGATCCGAAGGCTGATAGTCGAGGGCGCCGGCAGCGTACACAGGGCAGCGAAGTACGATCTTCAATGCCCTTGTCAGGGGTCCGGCGCAAGCTGTCGGCGGGGCCCCGAGGGTCCCCAGCCGGGATATCAAAAGGTCGGTGCCATGCACGAATTCACCAGTCTGTCAACCCCTAGGCTTCGTGTGCGATGCCCCTGACCTGCATCGTTGGACCACGCCTGTCGACGCACCGTGCTAGAATTGCAGTAACGAAAGGGGCTCGAACCAGATGATCTTCAAGGTCGGAGACACCGTTGTCTATCCACACCACGGTGCTGCGTTAATCGAGGCGATCGAAACCCGGACCATCAAAGGGGAACAAAAAGAGTATCTCGTCTTGAAGGTGGCGCAGGGGGACCTGACAGTTCGAGTGCCTGCCGACAACGCCGAGTATGTGGGCGTGCGTGATGTGGTCGGGCAAGAAGGTCTGGACAAAGTCTTTCAGGTGCTGCGTGCACCGCACACCGAGGAACCGACCAACTGGTCGCGCCGCTACAAGGCCAACCTCGAGAAACTTGCCTCCGGTGATGTCAACAAGGTTGCCGAGGTAGTGCGCGACTTGTGGCGTCGCGACCAGGAACGCGGCCTGTCGGCCGGGGAGAAGCGGATGCTCGCCAAGGCACGTCAGATCCTGGTGGGCGAGTTGGCGCTGGCTGAAAGCACCGACGACGCGAAGGCCGAGACAATCCTCGACGAGGTTTTGGCCGCCGCGTCCTGACTGTGACGGGCACGGCCGCGGTCGTCCCGGCCGCGGGGTCGGGTGAGCGGCTGGCGGCCGGTGTTCCCAAGGCGTTTTTTCATCTCGACGGACGCACGCTGGTCGAACGCGTCGTAACCGCTCTGCTGGAATCCGGAGTCGTCGACCGCGTGGTGGTGGCGGTGCCTGCCGACCGCACTGACCAAGCCAAGCTGATACTCGGACGCGACGCCATGGTTGTGGCCGGCGGCGCCAACCGCAGCGAGTCGGTTGCGCGAGCGTTGACCGCCGCCGGAGAACCGGACTTCGTACTGGTGCACGATGCAGCGCGGCCCCTGACGCCGGCGGGTTTGGTGGTCCGCGTGGTCGAGGCGCTGCAGGCGGGGCATTCGGCCGTCGTGCCCGCGCTGCCGGTGCCGGACACCATTAAGGCCGTCGACGCCAACGGAGTCGTCCTGGGGACACCTGAGCGCTCCGGCCTGCGTGCGGTGCAAACCCCGCAGGGCTTTGCGGCCGAACTACTGCAACGCGCCTACCAGCGCCCGTCGAACGCCGAGTTCACCGACGACGCGTCGATGGTCGAGCACATCGGCGGCCAGGTCCACGTGGTCGAGGGCGATCCACTGGCCTTCAAGATCACCACTCGGTTGGACTTGTTGTTGGCCCAGGCCATCATCAAGCAATGAACGTTCGGGTCGGTCTGGGCACCGATGTGCATGCCATTGAGCCGGGGCGGCCGTGCTGGCTGCTGGGCCTGCTGTTTCCGGACGCCGACGGCTGCGCCGGCCACTCCGACGGCGACGTCGCCGCGCACGCATTGTGTGACGCGCTGCTGTCGGCTACCGGGCTTGGCGATGTTGGCAGCGTGTTCGGCGTCGACGATCCCCGCTGGGCAGACGCCAGCGGAGCCGACATGCTGCGCGTCGTCGTCGAACTGATTTCGGAACATGGCTACCGCGTCGGTAATGCGGCCGTGCAGGTCGTCGGTAACCGACCCAAGATCGGACCGCGACGCGCCGAGGCGCAGGAGTTGCTGTCCGGGCTACTCGACGCGCCGGTGGCGGTGTCGGGCACTACGACTGACGGTCTGGGTTTGACCGGTCGCGGTGAGGGTATGGCGGCGATAGCAACGGCGCTGGTGGTGCAGGCGTCCGGCTAACGGTGATCGCAAGCGCGGCGGAGCCGGGCGCGGCGGGTCGGCGCCAACCAACTAGCCCCCCGGTAAGCTGGCACGTCGTGACCGATCGCGCCCGACTGCGGCTACACGACACGGCGAGCGGTGCCGTGCGCGATTTCGTTCCGCTGCGGCCCGGACACGTCTCGATCTACCTGTGCGGCGCAACCGTGCAGGGCCTGCCGCACATCGGCCACGTGCGCAGCGGCGTGGCCTTCGACATTCTGCGGCGCTGGCTGATGGCGCGCGGCTATGACGTCGCGTTCATCCGCAACGTCACCGACATTGACGACAAGATCCTCAACAAGGCCGCGGCGGCCGAGCGGCCGTGGTGGGAATGGGCTGCCACGTACGAGCGCGCGTTCACCGCCGCCTACGACGCGCTCGGTGTCTTGCCGCCGTCGGCAGAGCCGCGCGCCACTGGACACATCACCCAGATGATCGAATTGATCGAACGCCTGATCTGCACCGACCACGCCTACGCCGGCAACGGCGATGTGTACTTCGACGTGCTGAGTTATCCCGAGTACGGGCAGCTGTCCGGACACCGGATCGACGACGTGCACCAGGGCGAGGGAGTGGCCACCGGCAAGCGCGATCAGCGTGACTTCACGTTGTGGAAGGGCGCCAAGCCCGGCGAACCGTCGTGGCCAACCCCGTGGGGTCGCGGGCGTCCGGGCTGGCACCTGGAATGCTCGGCGATGGCCCGCACCTACCTGGGACCCGAGTTCGATATTCATTGCGGCGGCATGGATTTGGTGTTCCCGCACCATGAGAACGAGATCGCTCAGAGCCGTGCGGCCGGAGACGGCTTCGCCCGTTATTGGTTGCACAACGGCTGGGTGACCATGGGCGGCGAAAAGATGAGCAAATCGCTGGGCAACGTGCTGGCGATTCCTGCTGTGCTGCAACGGGTTCGCCCGGCCGAGTTGCGCTACTACCTGGGCAGCGCCCATTACCGCTCGATGCTGGAGTTCTCCGAGAGCGCGTTGCAGGACGCAGTCAAC
This sequence comes from Mycobacterium sp. NGS48, assembly GCF_059812585.1. Classification (NCBI taxonomy): domain Bacteria; kingdom Bacillati; phylum Actinomycetota; class Actinomycetes; order Mycobacteriales; family Mycobacteriaceae; genus Mycobacterium; species Mycobacterium sp. NGS48. The sequence goes on along the minus strand of NZ_JCALCY010000018.1, from coordinate 28,019 downwards.
GCCTACCTCGGCATCGAGGACTTCTTGCACCGGGTGCGCAACCGGGTCGGCGCCGTCGTACCCGGAGAATGGACGCCGCGGTTCGCCGAGGCGCTCGACGACGACCTGGCAGTGCCGATCGCGCTGGCCGAGGTGCACCACACCCGCGCAGAGGGCAACCGGGCGCTGGATGCCGGCGACCACGACGGCGCATTGGCCAACGCCGGCGCGATCCGGGCGATGATGGGCATCCTCGGCTGCGATCCGCTCGACGAGCGCTGGGAATCCCACGACGAGACGTCGGCCGCATTGGCCGCCGTCGACGTGCTGGTGCGCGCCGAAGTGGAGCAACGTGAGCAGGCCCGCGAACAGCGTGACTGGGCGCTGGCAGACCAGATCCGCGACCGACTCAAGGACGCCGGCATCGAGGTCACCGACACCGCCGACGGGCCCCAGTGGTCGCTGGAAGCCAAGTAGATGGCCGGCAATTCGCGGCGGCGCGGGGCGATACGCAAGCCCGGCACCAAGAAGGGCCCCACGGTCGGGTCGGGCGGGGTCCGTCGGCGTGGCCTGGAGGGCCGCGGCGCCACCCCGCCCGCCCACCTGCGGCCCAACCATCCCGCCGCCAAGCGGCTGCGGTCCCAGGCCCGGCGGCCGGCCAAGCGCACCGAGGATGAGACCGAAACGGTGCTCGGCCGCAACCCGGTGCTGGAATGTCTGCGTGCCGGTGTTCCGGCCACCGCACTATATGTTGCGCTCGGCGCCCAGGCGGACGAGCGCCTCACCGAATCCGTCACCCGGGCAGCCGATTCCGGTATCGCGATTCTGGAGGTTCCGCGTAGCGATCTGGACCGGATGACCACCAACGGCCTGCACCAGGGCATCGCCCTGCAGGTTCCCCCGTATGACTACGCCCATCCCGACGATCTACTTTCCGCCGCTATGGACACCCCGCCGGCACTGCTGGTTGCCTTGGACAACATCTCCGACCCGCGCAACCTGGGTGCGATCGTGCGATCCGTGGCAGCCTTCGGCGGCCACGGGGTGCTGATCCCGCAGCGGCGCTCCGCCTCAGTGACCGCTGTGGCCTGGCGGACCAGCGCCGGCGCGGCGGCCCGGGTGCCGATCGCCCGGGCCACGAATCTGACTCGCACCCTGAAGGATTGGGCCGGCCGCGGTGTCCAACTGGTCGGGCTGGATGCCGAGGGCGACACCACGCTCGACGATTTGGACGCCGCCGGGCCGGTAGTGGTGGTGGTCGGATCCGAGGGCAAGGGACTCTCGCGGCTGGTGCGGCAAAGCTGCGACGCGGTGGTGTCGATCCCGATGGCCGGTTCCGCCGAATCGTTGAATGCCTCGGTGGCCGCCGGGGTGGTGCTCGCCGACATCGCGCGTCAACGCAGGCGCTAACGCCGCATGCGTTTCCGCCTGGCCGCACTGGTTGTGGCGGTTCTCGTCGTTCCCGGTCCGCCGCGGGCCAGCGCACAACCATCGAGCTTCGACGTGGTGGCGCACCGTGGCGGTGCCGCGGCCCTCGAAACCGGAGTCGGCACTTTGGAATTCGACATCGGTATCACCAGAGACCACCAGCCCGTCGTCTGGCATGACCAGGACATCCGGCCGCAGAACTGCGCCGACACCCGGCCCGCTGTTGCCGGTGACCCGCAGTATCCTTACGTCGGGAAGCTGGTACACGACCTCACGCTGGCGCAGATCCGCACGCTCGACTGCGGCCATCCCATCGCCACGCTGCCGGAAATCTTCGCCCTCACCGACTCGTATCGAGCTGATGTCCGCTACGACATCGAAACCAAGGTGGACCCCGAACAGCCCGCCGCGTCAGCGAGTCCCGAGGAGTTCGTCGACGTGATACTGGACGCGGTCCGGTTGGCGGACAAGCTCGATCGGGTCGAGATACAAAGTTTCGACTGGCGGACGTTGCCGATGGTGCGGCACGCCGAGCCGTCGATTCCATTGGCGGCGTTGTGGAACCAGATGACATGGCGGCCCGGGTCTTCGTGGCTGGCGGGAATCGCCCCGACCGTCGTCGGTGATCCGGTCGTTGCTGCCGCGATGGTCGGCGCCAGCATCGTCTCGCCGGCCTATTCGTTGGTCGACAGCGCTTTGGTCGACAGGGCACATGCGTTGGGGCTCAGAGTTCTTCCGTGGACTGTCAACGACGCCGAGGCGATGCGCGCCCTGATCACTGCCGGCGTCGACGGCATCATCACCGACCAGCCGGCCCAATTGCGGGCGGTGATGGAGGATCTCGGCATGCCGTTGCCTGCTCGCTTTGTCAAACCCCCAACAGCCGCACGCTGACCCACAACGCCAGCACCGCCGCCACCAACGCGGTGGGCACGGTGCACAGCCCCAGCCGGGTGTATTCGCCGATACTCGCCGGCACGTTGTGCCGACGCAGCACCCGCCGCCACAGCAGGTTGGAGAGCGACCCGACGTAGGTCAAGTTGGGACCGATGTTCACCCCGATCAACACCGCCAAAATCGCTGCCGGCCCACTACTTGCGGCCAGCGGCAGCAGTACCAGCGTCGCGGGCAGGTTGTTGACGAGATTGGCCAGCACGGCGGCAACCGTCGCAATACCCAGCAGCGCAAGCAAGCTCGAGCCCGACGGCAACACCGCCCGCATGCCGTCGGCCACGCCGTTGAGCATCACGGCCTCTACCACAATGCCCAACGCCAACACGAACACCAAGAACGGCACGTTGACCGCGCGCACCAACTCCACCACTGTGGTGTGGCGGTGCCGAAGACTGCGGATACCCAGCACCGAAGCGCCGGCAATTGCTGCCCATGCCGGTGCTATACCCAGTGCCTCGGTGATGGCGAACCCAGCCAGCGTCAAAGCCACTACCGCCAGCACGAATACCGGCGGGCGTGGTGGGGGTCCGATCTCCTGTCGCTCCGGCGACACGTCCAGATCGCGTGCGAAGAACCAACGGAAGACCAGATATACGGTGCCCACCGCGGCCAGCCATGGCAACGCCATCACCGCAGTGAATTTGATGAACGACAGATCGGCGATGTGGAAGGCGAGCAGATTGGTCAGATTCGACACCGGCAGTAACAGTGAGGCGGCGTTGGCCAAATGTGCGCTGGCATAAGCGTGTGGCCGGACCGGCGCCCGCAGCCAGCGGACCGTGGCAAGTACGACCGGAGTCAACAGCACCACGGTCGCGTCCAGGCTCAGCACGGCGGTGATCACGGCCGCGATGACGAACACCTGCCGCAGCAGCCGTTGTGAGCCGAATCGGGCCCGGGCCATCGCCGCTCCGGCTGCCTCGAACAGGCCTTCGTCGTCACACAGTTTGGCCAGCACCAGTACCGCGCCCAGAAACGCGACTACCCGGGCCAGGCTGGCCGCTTCGGTGGCGGCCTGGTGCAACGATATGGCGCCGGCCCCAATCAGCACCGCGACGGCTGGTATCGCCGCGAACGCCTCGGGCCACCCCCGCGGGCGTGCGACGGCAAAGCCGAGCACGACGGCAAGCAGCAGCAGTGCGAGGAATAGCGACAACGGACTTCAGGCCCAGGGATCTTCGCACTGCCAGGCGGTCGGCATATCCAGCGGGACATCGTCCGCCGCGGCCAGCCCGTCGAGGATGTGCATGGCAGCATCCAAGTCGTCAACCGCATACGGAAACGCCCGCAACGGCTTTGAGAGCGGGCGGAAGAAATCATCCCAATGGATCAGCACCACTCTGCGTGCGCCGACCGCGCGTACCGTTTCCGTCCAATAGTCGACGAGGTAGGTCTTTGGCTGTAAGCCGAGCTGACCGACGCCGAGGTAGACCACGTCGGCGCGCTGCCCGGCCAGGGCGCCTTTTACGAATCCGGCACTGCCCTGGACCAAGACTCGCCGACCCGAGGGGTGGTGTTGGATAAAAGTCGACCATGCCTCCCCGCAGCGAAAGGCCGACGCCTTCACCGGAGGAACCACCGGCGCGGTGATCGCGCCGGGAAACCGGTCCGGCGGGCAGTGGTGCGACTCGATGAGCGTGATCTCGAAGGGATCCAGCGCAATTGGCTTACCCGGTGTGGCCACCGTCAGGCGGACCTCGGCCAGGCCGTAGCCGCGGCCGATATTGGCCGCCGATTCGCCTCCGACCAGTTGCGCGCCGGTCCGGTCGGCCACCAGCGGAGAGTCCAAAGCATGATCGATATGCGTATGCACCGGTACCACGGCTGCCAGTCGGTCCACTTTGGCCCGGGCCAGGCATCCGTCCACGCGGGCCGGCGACGGCGAAACCTTGCGCAGCGCCACCCGCGACAGACTGGGCCGGGAGAAGTAGCCGTCGGTCATCAGCGCTGCAGAGCCGTCGTCGAACAGCAGCGTCGATACTCCCATCCACGTCACCGTCAGCGGCGCATCGGTTTTGGCGGGCGGGACGGTGAACCGGTTCGAATATCGCGCGATGTCGGGCCGGCCGGGGCGCAGTCGCATCAGCTGAACGCTTTCACGTCGATACCGTCCGCTGTCAACCGATCCCGCACTGCGGCGGCTATTTGCACCGCGTTCGGGGAATCGCCATGGACACAGACCGATTCGGCCTGCAGCGTGACCACTGTCCCGTCAACCGCGGTGACTTGTCCGGTGGTCACCATCGTTACCACCCGCTCGGCGATGACGCTCGGGTCGTGTAACACGGCGTCAGGTTCCCGTCGGGACACCAACTGGCCGTCCGGCCGGTAAGCGCGATCGGCGAATGCCTCCGGGACGGTACGCATCCCCCGTTGACCGGCCTCGTCGAAAAACACCGACTCCGCCAGGCCCAGTACCGGCAGGTCGGCGTCCACCATGCGCACCGCCTCGGCGACGGCGGCCGCCTGTACGCGGTTGGACATGATCGTGTTGTACAGCGCGCCATGGGGTTTGACGTACGACACCGACGAACCGGCGGCTCCTGCAAGCCCCTGTAGCGCGCCGATCTGATAGACGACGTCGGCGAGCAGGTCCTCGGGCGTCTCGTCGATGTAACGGCGGCCGAATCCGGCCAGGTCGCGGTAGCCGACCTGGGCGCCGATCCGCACGCCCCGCGCGGCAGCCGCCCGGCAGACCCGCAACAGCCCGGCCGGGTCACCGGCATGGAAACCGCAGGCCACGTTGGCGCTGGTAACGATACCGAGCATGGCGTCGTCGTCGCCGAGTCGCCAAACACCGAACCCCTCGCCCAAGTCGGCGTTGAGATCCACACAGGCCACGGTCGCTAGCTTAAGGCCGGGATCGTTGTACCGTCAGTGAGCATGTCCAGGAGTCCCACGCCGCGCCGGCGGGCGACCCTGGCGTCGGTGGCCGCTGACCTCAAGGTGTCGCGGACCACCGTCTCGAATGCCTACAACCGGCCGGACCAACTCTCTGCTGAGCTGCGTGAGCGGGTGCTCGCCGCGGCGCAGCGGCTGGGATATCCCGGACCGGACCCGGTGGCAAGGTCGTTGCGTACCCGCAAGGCCGGAGCGGTCGGTTTGGTGAGCACCGAACCGCTGACTTATTCCTTTCGTGACCCCGCAGCGCTGGATTTCGTTGCGGGACTGGCACAGTCGTGCGAAGAGCTGGGGCAGGGGCTGATGCTGGTGGCGGTCGGTCCGAGCCGGACGGTTGCCGAGGGGACGGCGTCGGTGCTCGCCGCCGGAGTCGACGGCTTCGTGGTGTACTCGGTGGCGGTGGACGACCCCTATCTGCAGGTCGCGTTGCAGCGGCGGCTGCCCGTCGTCGTGGTCGACCAGCCCAAGAACGTTGCCGGCGCATCCCAGGTGGGCATCGACGACCGAGCGGCGATGCGTCAACTTGCCGACCACGTGCTGAATCTGGGCCACCGCGAAATCGGTGTGCTGACGATGCGGCTGCACCGTGAGCGTCGCCAGGGCCTGGTCGGCGCCGACCGACTGCAGTCAGCGATGTTTCAGGTGCAGGGTGAACGCGTAACCGGGGTTCGCGAGGCAATGGCGGCGGCCGGATTGAACCCAGACGTGCTGACGGTGGTGGAAAGCTACGACCACACGCCGACGGCGGGCGGTATTGCCGCCGAGGTGGCATTGGCGGCCAACCCGCGGATCACCGCACTGATGTGTACCGCTGATGTGCTGGCGTTGTCGGCCATGGATTACCTGCGCGGGCGCGGCATCTACGTCCCCGGGCAGATGACCGTCACCGGCTTCGACGGCGTGCCGGAGGCGCGGCGGCGCGGACTGACCACGGTAGGCCAGCCGAGCCTGCAGAAAGGCCGTCGCGCCGGCGAACTGTTGCACCGCAACGGTATTCAGCCGGCCGTGGAGATACTGGACACCGAGCTGATCCGCGGCCGCACGGCCGGGCCGCCGAGCTAGGTGGTTTGCGGCTCTTGATCGCCGATCAGTAGCCGCACCGCCAGGTCCAGTCGTTTGCTCACGTCCGTTGCCGAGGCGCGCCGGGTGAGCCAGGCCAGCAGGTTGGACAGCCACACATCCGAGATGACCCGGGCAATGTGGTACTGATCTTCGGTCGGTTCGCCGTCGCTCATCGCGCGGGCGAACATGGAGTCGATGAGCTTCTCGACATGGTCGACTTCGCCGGCCGCCGAGGCGTCGGCGAACACGTACGCCCGGGTCATCGCCTCGGTCAGCAGCGGGTTGCGCTGCATGGCCCGGTTGAGTTTGCTGACCATGAAGTTCAGCCGCTGGAAAGGCGTCCCGCCGGTCAACGTTGACCGGTCGGTCTTGGCGTCGATGCGTTCGAATTCCCGGCCCAGCGCCGACACCAGCAGATGCACTTTGGACGGGAAATACCGGTACAGCGTGCCCACCGCCACGTCGGCGCGGTCAGCCACCGCCCGCATCTGAACTGCCTCGTAACCGCCCTTGGAGGCGATCGCCATCGTCGCGTCCAGGATGCGCTTGCGACGCTCCCGCTGCGCCTCGGACCCGAGCTCGGACTCGGCCAGTACCGCCACGTTCATGACCTCACGAGGCTGCGCGTCCGACGCGCGGCTCGAGCCGCTGTTCGCTGGCGACGACATCTGACGGGCAGCTCCTTCTTCGTGCGTTTCGCTGTCAAACGATACGCATGCCGAGCGCGAATTTCCCACCTCCGTGCGGCCGGGACACCGGGGTATCCTGCTGCGATGGCGTTCGACTTGACGGTCGATCGCTGGCACTATTAGAACACGTTCTAGTGTTGCTTAGCGCCCTTTGTTACGCCGAATTAGGAGCCGACCGTGCCAGCGACCACCACTGACGAACAGTTCGCGGCGCGTCAGTTGGTGCGCGATTGGGCCGGATCCGCCGTTGGGGCTAGTTCCAAGGCGGCGATCCGCGATATCGAGCAGGGCAAGCCCGAAGCCTGGCGGCCGGTTTTCGACGGCCTGGCCGGTCTGGGGCTGTTCGGGGTCGCGATTTCCGAGGACTGCGGTGGCGCCGGTGGCAGTACCGGTGACCTCTGCGCCATGGTCGACGAAGCCGCGAAAGCCCTGGTCCCGGGTCCGGTGGCGACTACCGCGCTGGCCACGCTGCTCGTCACCGATGCTGGGTTACTCGAGTCGTTGGCGTCGGGGGAGCGCACCGCGGGTGTCGCGCTGTCGGCCGATGTCCGGTTGGACAACGACCGGGCGTCGGGCAGCGCCGACTACGTGCTGGGCGCCGACCCGGCCGGTGTGCTGCTGGTGCCGGCCGCCGATGGCTGGCTGGTCATCGATGCCGCGGCCGACGGCGTCACGGTCGAATCGCTGGGTGCCACGGACTTCTCCCGGTCGCTGGCCCGCGTCACGCTGGACTCCGCGGCTGCGGCGATCCTTCCGACACCGGTACAGCGCGCCGAAGACCTCGCCGCCACCGTGCTGGCAGCCGAGGCCGCCGGCGTCGCGCGGTGGGCGCTGGACACCGCCACCGAGTACGCAAAGGTGCGCGAGCAATTCGGCAAGCCGATCGGCAGCTTTCAGGCGATCAAGCACCTATGCGCGGAAATGTTGCTGCGGGCCGAGCAGGCATCGATCGCCGCCGGTGATGCAGCGACGGCCGCCGCCACCGATGCCAGCGATCAGCAGCTGTCCATTGCCGCCGCGGTCGCCGCCGCGACGGGCATCGAGGCCGCCCAGGCCAACGTCAAGGACTGCATCCAGGTGCTCGGCGGCATCGGCATCACGTGGGAGCACGACGCGCATCTGTACCTGCGCCGCGCCTACGGGATCGGCCAGTTCCTCGGCGGCCGGGCACGCTGGCTACGTCGGGTGGCAACATTGACGCAGCAGGGCATTCGGCGCGAGCTGCACATCGACTTGGACTCGGTGGCGCACCTGCGCCCGGACATCAGCGCCGCGGTCGGGGAAGTCGCCGCGCTGCCAGTCGAGAAGCGCCGGCGGGCGCTGGCGGAGGCCGGACTGCAGGCACCGCACTGGCCGACGCCCTACGGGCGCAACGCTTCACCGGCCGAGCAGCTGCTGATCGATCAGGAGATGGCGGCGGCCGGGGTGGAGCGCCCAGACCTGGTGATCGGCTGGTGGGCTGCGCCGACCATTCTCGAACACGGCACACCGGAGCAGGTCGAGCGCTTCATTCCGGCCACCCTCAACGGTGAAATCCTATGGTGCCAACTGTTTTCCGAGCCGGGCGCCGGCTCGGACCTGGCGTCGCTGCGAACCAAGGCGGTCCGCGCCGACGGCGGCTGGCGGCTGACCGGGCAGAAGGTGTGGACATCGGCGGCGCACAAGGCGCAGTGGGGGGTGTGCCTGGCACGGACCGACCCCGAGGCGCCGAAACACAAGGGCATCACTTATTTCCTGGTCGAGATGTCTTCGCCCGGGGTCGACATCCGGCCGCTGCGCGAGATCACCGGCGACGACTTGTTCAACGAGGTTTTTCTGGAGGACGTGTTCGTTCCCGACGACATGGTGGTCGGAACGGTCAATGACGGCTGGCGGCTGGCCCGCACCACGCTGGCTAACGAGCGGGTGGCGATGGCGGCGGGCACCGCGCTGGACAATCCCATGGAAGAGGTACTGCGCACCGTCGCCACGCTTGATCTTGACGTGAGCGAGCAGGACCGGCTTGGCGCGCTGATTCTCTCGGCCCAGGTGGGTTCGCTGCTGGATCAGCGTATTGCGCAGTTGGCCGTGGGCGGTCAGGATCCCGGCGCGGAGTCGAGCGCCCGCAAGCTGATCGGGGTCCGCTACCGCCAGGAGCTGTCCGAATTCCGGATGGAGTTGTCCGACGGCCGGGGCGTGGTGGAGAACAAGACGGTGCACGACTTCCTCAACACCCGCTGTTTGACCATCGCCGGCGGCACCGAGCAAATCTTGCTGACCTTGGCCGCCGAGCGGCTATTGGGCCTGCCGCGCTAATCCGCCGACATTCGCCCAACGTCGACTTGTTGCGCTCGATTGACCGATTTCGCCCAACAACTCGACGCTCGGTGGTTAGAACGTGGTCTGCGCGCAGGTGCTGGGCGACGTCAGGTTGACTCCCGGATACACCACCTGGATGTGCGTGCAGACGATGACGTTGGAGTCCGTCTTGGGCTGCCCGGTGCGCCAGTCGGTCGAGTCGATCCGGCCGCTGGTCTGGTACTTCTCCGGCGGGCCGTCACCCGTGTAGATGTCGGTGATCACGTCGGTCCCGCCTTGTTTCATCACCCGCTCGGATTGGCCGTTAGCGTGCACGTCCAGGTAGACCAGCCGGTTCGACGACCGGATCTCGGTGCTCTGCCGGGCCCACAGTCCCGACGGGAATCCGGCCGCCCCGTCCGGGGTGCGGAGGTTGGCGCCGACGGTGAAGTCGCAGCTGCCGGTGCCGGGGTGACAATCGAGGGTGTTGTGGGTTTCCAGTTGGGTGCCCTCGTCGATCGGCATGAGCGTGGTGGCCGTGTTGCTTGCCGCCGACGACGGCGGTGCCGTCACCAAAGCCAGTGCAACGCCCGTCGCTGCCGCCACCAGATGTTTGCTCATGTGCAGAACCTAACGCCCGCGATCACTCGTCGTAGGTGACTTCGACCGAATCGGTCTCTGGCCGGGACTGACAGGCCAAGATCAGCCCCTCGTCGAGGTCCTGCTGCTCCAGGACGTCGTTGACCTCCATGTTCACCTTGCCCTTGCGCAGGCTGCACGCACACGCACCGCAGTGGCCCTCCCGGCAGGAGAACGGTGCGTCGAGGCCGGCGTCCAACAACACGTCGAGCAGCTTGGCGCCGCGCGGCCACGACACGGTGTGCGTTTCACCGTCGAGCTCGACGACGGCGGTGGCCGGCGGCTCGTCGCCGTCATCCTCGACTTTCACCGCGACGAACGGATCGGAGTCCAGCGACTTGAACACCTCGAGATGCACTTGGCCGCCGGGCACGTCCAAAGACTGCAGCGCCTCGCGGGCGGCCTGCATGAACGGGCCAGGTCCGCAGATGAACGCCTGCCGGTCGGTGTAGGGCGCAGCCAGCTGCGCCAGCGCCGCCGTGGTGGGCAGCCCTTGCAGCGATTCCAGCCAGTGCACGACGGTCAGCCGGTCGGGGTATTTCGCGGCCAGCTCTCGCAGCGCATCGCCGAAGATCACCGAGCGGTCGTCGCGGTTGGCGTAGAACAGCACCACCTGCCCGCTGCCTTCGGACAGCGCCGACTTGCAGATCGACATGATCGGGGTGATCCCGCTGCCGGCGGCCAGCAGCAGGAAGTCGGCGTCGAGCGTCTTGGGCACGAAGTTGCCCGACGGAGCCAGCACATGGATCCGCATCCCGGCGTGAGCGTGGTCGCACAGCCAGTTCGACGCGTAGCCGTCCTTGTCGCGCTTGACGGTCACGGTGAGCGCTTCGTCGGTGAACGGCGAGCTACACAGCGAGTAGCAGCGTGCCACCGACCCGGTGCGCTCGCTGGGGATCCGCAGCGTCAGGAACTGGCCGGGCGCGTAGCGCAGCCGGTCGGCGGGGATATCGTCGGGTGCTGCGAACACCAGCGATCGCGCATCGTCGGTCTCCGCGACGACGGCAGCGATCTGCAGTTCGAGGACGTGGCTGCCGAGCGGCTCGTCGGGAACGGTGTCCGTCGTCGTCACCCCGCCCTCCTTTCATCGCAACTAGAACAGGTTACAGAAACCTGGCTAGGTATTGCTACCAGCCGCAGGAATACCCTGCTCGACACAAATCGGAACGTGTTCTAGTCTCTGTTGTAAGTCAGCACTCCCAGGAGGCATCAGCAGTGACGTCCATTCAACAGCGTGACGCGCAGTCGGTCCTAGCCGGCATCGACGACCTGCTTCCGCAGCTGCGGGAGCGGGCCCAGGCGACCGAGGATCTGCGCCGGTTGCCCGAGGAGACCGTCAAGGCGCTCGACGACGTCGGCTTCTTCACGCTGCTGCAACCCGAGCAGTGGGGCGGGCTGCAGTGCGACCCGGCGTTGTTCTACGAGGCGGCGCGGCGGCTGGCCAGCGCGTGCGGCTCGACCGGTTGGGTGGGCTCGATCATCGGCGTGCACAACTGGCATCTGGCGCTGTTCGACCAGAAAGCCCAGGAGGAGGTCTGGGGCGAGGACCCGACTGTGCGGATCTCGTCCTCCTACGCTCCGATGGGGGCGGGCACCGTGGTCGACGGCGGCTATCTGGTCAGCGGCTCGTGGAACTGGTCGTCGGGCTGTGACCACGCCACCTGGGCCTTCCTGGGTGGCCCGGTCATCAAAGACGGCCGGCCCGTCGACTTCGGCAGCTTTTTGATCCCCCGCTCCGACTACGAGATCAACGACGTCTGGCACGTGGTCGGCCTGCGCGGCACCGGCAGCAACACCGTCGTCGCCAAGGACGTGTTCGTGCCGCGGCACCGGTTCCTGTCCTACAAGTCGATGAATGACGGCAGTGCCGGCGGCTACCAGACCAACACCGCACCGGTGTACAAGATGCCTTGGGGCACAGTGCATCCCACCACGATCTCGGCTCCCATCGTCGGCATGGCCTACGGGGCCTACGACGCGCACGTCGAGCACCAGGGCAAGCGGGTACGTGCGGCGTTCGCCGGCGAGAAGGCCAAAGACGATCCGTTCGCCAAAGTGCGTATCGCCGAGGCTGCCAGCGACATCGACGCGGCGTGGCGACAGTTGATCGGCAACGTCAGCGACGAGTACGCGTGTTTGGTCGCCGGCAAGGAGATCCCGTTCGAGTTGCGTGCCCGTGCCCGTCGCGACCAGGTACGCGCCACCGGCCGGGCGATCGGCTCGATCGACCGGCTGTTCGAGGCCTCGGGCGCCACTGCGCTGGCCAATGACGCTCCGGTCCAACGCTTCTGGCGTGACGCGCACGCCGGGCGGGTGCATGCGGCCAACGACCCCGAGCGCGCATACGTCATCTTCGGAAACCACGAATTCGGGCTGCCCCCCGGCGACACGATGGTATGACCGCGACCCAAGAGTTGACGTTCGAATCCACGTCGCGTTTCGTCGAGGTCGACGTCGACGGACCGCTGAAACTGCACTACCACGAGGCCGGTGTGGGCAATCCGCAGACGGTGGTGCTGCTGCACGGCGGCGGTCCGGGCGCGTCGAGCTGGACCAACTGGTCGCGCAACATCACGGTGCTCGCCGAGCGGTTTCACATCCTGGCCGTCGATCAGCCCGGTTACGGTCATTCCGACAAACGGCCAGAGCATGGGCAGTTCAACCGGTATGCGGCCAGGGCCCTCAAGGGCCTCTTCGACCAGCTCGGCCTGGAGCGCGTTCCGCTGGTGGGAAATTCGCTGGGCGGTGGCACCGCGGTCCGGTTCGCACTGGACTACCCGGACCGGGCCGGCCGACTGGTGCTGATGGGTCCGGGCGGGCTGAGCGTCAACCTGTTCGCACCGGATCCCACCGAGGGCGTGAAACGGCTGTCGAAGTTCTCGATGGCGCCGACGCGAGAAAACCTCGAGTCATTCCTGCGGGTGATGGTCTACAACCAGAAGCTGATCACCGACGAGCTGATCGACCAGCGGTTCGAGCTGGCGAGCACGCCGGAGTCGCTGGCGGCCACCCAGGCGATGGGGAAGTCGTTCTCCTCGGGTGACTTCGAGCTGGGCATGATGTGGCGTGAGGCCTACCGGTTGCGCCAGCCGGTGCTGCTGATCTGGGGGCGTGAGGACCGGGTCAACCCGCTGGACGGGGCGCTGGTCGCGGTGAAGACGATTCCGCGTGTGCAACTGCACGTCTTCGGGCAGTGTGGGCACTGGGCACAGGTGGAGAAGTTCGACGAGTTCAACAAGCTGACGGTTGATTTCCTGGGAGGTGCGTGATGAGCATCCGCTCTTTGGGTTATATGCGCATCGAGGCCACCGACATGGCCGCTTGGCGTGAATACGGGCTCAAGGTGCTCGGCATGGTCGAGGGCAACGGCGCTGTCGAAGGTGCGCTGTACCTGCGAATGGACGATTTCCCGGCGCGGTTGGTGATCGTTCCCGGTGAGCATGACCGGCTCTCGGTGGCCGGCTGGGAATGCGCGAATGCCGAAGGTCTGCAGGAAATCCGGGGTCGGCTCGACGTCGAGGGCACTCCGTACAAAGAAGCCACCGCCGCCGAATTGGCGGATCGACGTGTCGACGAGATGATCCAATTCCAGGACCCGTCGGGTAACTGCCTGGAGGTCTTCCACGGCGCCGCGCTGGAGCACCGCCGGGTGGTCAGCCCGTACGGGCACAAGTTCGTCACCGGTGAGCAGGGACTGGGCCATGTGGTGCTCTCCACCCGCGACGACGCCGAGGCGCTGCACTTCTACCGCGACGTGCTCGGTTTCAAACTGCGCGACTCCATGCGGATGCCGCCGCAATTGGTCGGCCGCCCCGCCGACGGAGCACCGGCATGGCTGCGGTTCTTCGGCTGCAATCCGCGCCACCACAGCCTGGCTTTCCTGCCCCTGCCCACGCCGAGCGGCATCGTCCACCTGATGGTGGAGGTAGAAAACGCCGACGACGTGGGGCTGTGCCTGGACCGCGCGCTGCGCCGCAAGGTGCCGATGTCGGCCACGCTCGGTCGGCACGTCAACGACCTGATGCTGTCGTTCTACATGAAGACGCCGGGCGGATTCGACGTCGAATTCGGTTGCGAGGGCAGGCAAGTCGACGACCACGACTGGATCGCCCGGGAGAGTACCGCCGTCAGCCTGTGGGGTCATGACTTCACGGTCGGCGCTCGCGGGCAGTAATGACTGCTGCGCCGATTGACCCGCGCGCCTTCCGACAGGCGCTGGGTCAGTTCTGCACCGGGATCACCATCATCACCACCGTGCACGACGACGTCCCGGTCGGGTTCGCCTGCCAGTCGTTCGCGGCGCTGTCCTTGGAGCCGCCGTTGGTGCTGTTCTGCCCAACCAAGGTGTCGCGCTCCTGGCAGGCCATCGAGACCAGCGGGAAGTTCTGCGTCAATGTCCTGACCGAATCCCAGAAGGACGTCTGCGCGCGATTCGGGTCCAAAGAGCCGGACAAGTTCGCCGGGATCGACTGGAGCCCATCAGAGTTGGGTTCGCCCATCATCGACGGCTCACTGGCCTACATCGATTGTGCGGTCGCGTCGGTGCACGACGGCGGCGACCATTTCGTGGTGTTCGGCGCGGTCCAGTCGCTCTCCGAAGTGCCCAAGATCAAACCCAGGCCGCTGCTGTTCTACCGCGGCGACTACACCGGCATCGAACCGGACAAGACCACACCGGCCCAGTGGCGCGACGACCTCGAGGCCTTCCTGACGACCACCACCCAGGACACCTGGCTGTAGGCGCGGGGTCGCGCACTCACGCGCACAGGCTGTCGACGCTCATTGTGGTATCAGCGCTCGTAGGTGGTTTCGGTGTTGGCGTCCTGAAACATTTCCGACACGATGAGCCAGGATCCATCGCCTTGGCGCTGCAGGGCCCGCAACGAGAAATTGTCCCGGTCCAAGGTCCCGCCGCCCACCAGACCCTGTCCCCGGATTTTCAGATGCGCAGACACCAGCACTACTTCTGCTGTCAACACACGGAACGTCGTCTCCGGTGCATCGACAAGCTCACCCCGGTTGAAGTTTTCATCCTGAAACAGGCCGCTCAGGTAGTCGACGATGTCGTCGCGTCCCCGTTTGACTGTGCCGAAGGCGTTGACCCAGTCGGCGTCGTCGGAGTACACGGCGCGCAGCGCGTCGGCATCGCGATCGTCGAACGCCCGCAGCAATGTCAGAAGCGTCTTGCCGATCGCCTGCTGGTCGTGCTGCGCCAGGTCCGAGAAGTCGGTCATGTTTTGTGATCGTAGGCCGACTGGTGCCCGTGCCAGCGAGCCTGGTGGTCGGCGTGGGTCTGCAGGTAGGCGCCCGGCCGAAAGAACTCGTCGTAGAAGTCGGTGTCCAGATGTTGCGCCTGCAGATACATCAACACGTGCACTGTCGGCACGGTGCCGGGCAGCTTGCCGAAGGTGTCATAGATGTGGGACGCCTCAACCGTGACGATTTCCTGGATGCCCTCGGGCGGTAATGCGGACGCGCGCACCTTCGGAGAATCCGACCACGGCCCTGGCGTATCGGAGTCGAAAGGGCCGCCCGGGCCGAACTTCCGCGCGACGAGCTTCTCGACGCCCGCCGCTACCGACGGGACATGCGGTGGGCTGAGGGTCTCGAAGTGTCCGGGTAGCCCGGTGACATTCGGGAATGGCCACCGCTGGTCGTCGTCGGCGGCAAAGCCCAACCCGTCGAGCACCGACAACCGATTCAGTCCGTCGTAGATCCAGCCGCCAAGTCCCATCGCCTGCAGGGCCAGCATCCCGTTGTTGGCGGCGATGGCGAGTTCCGCGCTGGCCTCGGTGAGCGTGTACTGCTCGACGAATGACAGCGGGACCGGGTCGTCGGCGTGTCCGAGTGATGAAAACTGTTCGATGGCAGAGATTGTGCGCCCCGTGATGTCGTCGAAAATCGGGTAGCCGTTGGCGGCGAAGAACCACAGGTTTTCCATCAAGTGTTCGGCGAGGTCGGCCACCGGGAACGCCAGCAGACTGCCCGGATGGTTACCGATCCAGATGTTGTGGCCTTCCATGTGCGGTTCCATCCGCGGCAGTTCGAGGCGCATGGCTGAAATCCGCACGTAGGACGCCGCGGTGTGGCTGATCCATTCCTCGATGCTGTGGAACTCGCGTGGCGGCTTGTCGCGGGTCGGCAACAGATAGCTGCCGGTGTCGTCGGTGAAGAACAGTTGGCTGGTGTGGAAGCCTGCCGCCGACGGGAAAGTGCGACCGGTCGCGCTGCCCGAATAGTTCGGTAGCGATGGCGCGTAGCCGGGGTGGTGGGTAATGCCGCTGTGCCAGCCGGTGACCCCGGCGGTCATGGAAACCACCAGCGCCCGTTCGACTTCGGATAGCGGTTGCACCGGTCGGCTACTGGTGAAAGCCAATGCGCCGGCGGGGATCCGGCCGCCGGCCGGGAATCGCCGTGACCGTCGTCCAGTGACGGCGGCAAACAGCGGGAACTGCGACGCCTCGGCCAGCGCGGCCCGCTCGTGCTCGGAAATGACGAGGCTCACCGCCGCAGCCACGGCTCGATGCGGCTCAGCGCCTCTTCGATATCCGACGCGGGCCCGGCGAACGACAGCCGGACGAATGAGCCGCCCGCTGCGGTGTCGAAGTCGATGCCAGGTGCGATCGCTACGCCGGTGTCCGCCAAGAGCTTCGAGCAGAACTTCATCGAGTCGGTGGTGAAGTCCGAGACATCGGCATAAACGTAGAACGCACCATCGGTGGGTGCCAATCGATCGATCCCGATGTCGCGCAGGCCGTCGAGTAACCGCCTGCGGTTGACCGCGTACTGGTGCAGATGGCCATCGGCCTCGGCGGCGGATTCCGGGCTGAACGCGGCGACGGCGGCGTACTGCGAAAGCACCGGCGGGCAAATGGTGAAGTTGCCGGTGAGGCGGTCCACTGCCCGGCGCAACTCGGTCGGTACCAGCAGCCAGCCCAGCCGCCAGCCCGTCATCGCGAAGTACTTGGAAAAGCTGTTGACCACCAACGCATTCCGTGATGTCTGCCAAGCGCAGCTGGTCTGCGGTGCGCCCTCGTAGACCAGCCCGTGGTAAACCTCATCGCTGATCAGCCGGACCCCCGAGGCGTCGCACCACGATGCAATCGCCGCCAACTCGGCCGGCGGGATGACTGTCCCGGTCGGGTTGGCCGGGCTTGCCACTATCACGCCGGCCAGCGGCGGATCGATCTCGACGAGCATCTGCGCGGTGGGCTGGAATCGGGTATCCGGTCCGCACGGGATCTCGACGACCTCGCATCCGAGCGCCGCGAGAATGTTGCGGTAGCAGGGGTAGCCAGGGCTGCTGACCGCCACCCGATCGCCGACGTCGAAGCAGGCCAGAAAGGTGAGCAGAAACCCTCCCGACGACCCGGTCGTCACCACCACGTCGTCGGCGTCGACTTCCAGTCCGTGCCGGCTCAAGTACGCGGCCGCGATCGCCGCGCGCAGCTCCGGAATACCGAGCGCCACCGTGTAGCCCAACTGGTTGTGGTGTAGCGCCTCGGCCGCGGCGGCGCGCACCGGCTCGGGGGCTCCGGCACTCGGCTGCCCCGCCGACAGGTTGACCAAATCGCCATGGGTGCGTTGCCGCTCGGCGGCCGCCAGCCACACGTCCATCACGTAAAACGGCGGGACGCCGGCGCGCAGCGCGACGCGATCGGTCATGCGCCCAGGTTAGAGCACCTGCGACTCGAGTCGCCGCAAGTGCTCGCGAGGCGCACCGAGCAACTGCGAACTGCCATGCGCGCGTTTGAAGTACAGCTGCATGTCGTGCTCCCACGTGATCGCGATACCGCCATGCAGCTGAACGCCTTCGGCGGCCACCGCGCTGAACGCCTCGCTTGCCGCGATGCGGGCCAGTGTGGCCGTTGTTGTCGACGGCTCGGCCACCGCGTCGTTGACGACCGCGCGGGCCGATTGCACTGCGACGTACAGGTCGGCCATCCGGTGCTTGAGCGCCTGAAAGCTGCCGATCGGCCGGCCGAACTGCACTCGCTCCTTGGTGTAGTCGACGGTCAGGTCCAGGCAGCGCGCTGCGGCACCGATCTGATCGACGGCCAGCAGGATGGCCGCGGTGTCGGCGATGCCGGGGTCGGCGCCCAGTGGTGTGCTGCTCTGCGCCTCGACGCGGGCAAGCCGACGGGTGGGATCCATCGCGGCGACCGGCTCGGCGGTGAACTCGGTCCACCGGGTGAGCTTGCCGTCCGCGGCGCTGACCACGACGTCGGCGATATCACCGTTGACCACATAATCGGGATCGAATACCACCGCCCCGATTGCGGCGCCCTCGGCCAGTTGCTCCAAGGTTTCGGCGTCCGGCTCGTCGGCTGCGAGCAGCGCCAGTTCAGCCAGTGTGGTTCCCAGCAACGGAGTGGGCACCAAACCCTTGCCGAGCTCCTCCAGGACGACGGCAGCGTCAGCCAAACCGCCACCGGCACCGCCGCATTCCTCGGGCACCAGCAGCGCCGCCGCGCCGACTTGCTCGCACAGCAGCTGCCACAGCGTCTCGTCGTAGCCGCGGTCCGATTCCATCGCCGCGCGCACCGCCTCGGGCGAGGCGTGCTTGCTCACCAGCGCGGCGACGGTCTCGCGCAGCAGTTCCCGTTCGTCAGTCATCATTGCGCCGCTCCTCCTCATCGCGCTGCGCGTTCTGCATCGTCGCCGGCGCGCATCTCACAAAGCCTCCAGTACCCGTCGGCGATGCGCAGCGGGGGCACCCCACGCGGGCCGCAGCGCCTGCACCCGCAGTAGCCACAACGACAAATCGTGTTCGGCGGTGAAGCCGATGGCGCCGTGGGTCTGCAGTGCGGCGCGGGCCGCCAGCAGGGCGGCGTCGGATGACGCGGCCTTGGCGGCGCTGACATCGCGGGCGGTGTCCGGGGAGTCGGTGGCCAGCGACAGCGCGGCACCGTAAACGAGTGGCCGGGCCAGCTCGACAGCGATGTGCGCGTCGGCCAGCTTGTGTTTGATCGCTTGGTAGGAGCCGATCGCCCGGCCGAACTGGGCGCGTTGCTTGGCGTAGTCGACCGCCGCGTCCAGTAGGGCCTGCCCGGCGCCGACCAGCTGGGCGGCGGTAGCCAGTGCGCCGAATTCGTAGGCACGCGCGACGTCGCCGTCCCATGCCGTGCCGGTGGCGGTGACGTCGAACAGGCGACGGCTGGGGTCGACACACTCGTGGCACTGCCCGGCTTCGGCCGCGCTCACCCGGTTGTCTGCCAGCAACACCAGCCCGGCGGCATCGGCGTCCACGGCGCGCGGCACCTGTGGCGGCAGGGCGACCGTGGCGATCAGCTCTCCGGCCGCCAGCGCTGTGCAGCGCTCGTCGTCACCCAGCAGAAGCGGCGCTACCGCAATGGATTCGGTGACCGGACCGGGCACGCACCAGCGTCCGAGCCGTTCCAGCGCGACGACCAGGTCGACCGGTTGCGCGTCGAGACCGTCGAACCGTTCGGGCACCAGCAACGCCGTGACACCCAGGTCGGCCAACTGTGTCCACACTTTGCGGCCCGGCGCAGTGTCGCCGGCGGCCCAGGCGCGGACAGCACCTGGCACGTCGGCCGCCGCAAGCGCGGCATCGATGCTGGCCGCAAAGTCGCGCTGCTGCGCGTCGAGGTCGAATCTCATTTGGCTTTCTCCCGGGGCAGGCCCAGCAGCCGCTCGGCGATAATGTTGCGCTGAATCTCGTTGGTGCCTGCGTAGATCGGGCCGCCCAACGCGAACAATAACCCGTCGGTCCACGGGTCGGCGAGTTCGCCGTCGGTGCCGCGGATGTCCAGCGCAGTCTGGTGGATTGCGACGTCCAAATCAGACCAGAACACCTTGGTCACCGACGATTCGGCGCCGAGTTCGCCGCCCTCGGTCAATCGGGTCACGGTACCGAAGGTGTGCAGTCGATACGCTTGCGCCTTGATCCACGCGTCGGCCACCTGATCGCCGAAAGCGCTGTCGCCCTGGTTCTTCCACAGCTGCGCCAGCCGCTCGGCGGCGGCCAGGAAACGCGCCGGACTGCGCAGCGACATGCCGCGTTCGTTGCTCGACGTGCTCATCGCGGCCCGCCAGCCGTCGTGCACGGTGCCGATCACGTCGACGTCCGGCACGAAGACGTCGTCGAGGAAGATCTCACCGAAGCCGGTGTCGCCGCCGAGTTGGGCGATCGGGCGCACGGTGATCCCGTCGGCCTTCAAGTCGAACATGAAATAGGTCAGGCCGCGGTGGCGCTCGGCTTGGGGATCAGAACGGAAAAGTCCGAACCCCTTCTCGCCGAACGGTGCCCGGGAACTCCAGATCTTCTGACCGTTGAGCAGCCAGCCGCCGTCCGTCTTGGTAGCGGTTGATCTCAACGACGCCAGGTCGCTGCCGGATTCGGGCTCCGACCAGGCTTGCGCCCAGATCTCCTCGCCGCTGGCCATCTTGGGCAGTATGCGGTCCAGCTGTTCCTCGGTGCCGTGCGCGAACAATGTGGGTGCGAGCATCGAGGTGCCGTTGGCGCTGGCGCGCCCGGGAGCACCGGCCCGGAAATACTCTTCTTCGAAGATCACCCACTGCAACAGCGTCGCGTCCCGCCCGCCGTAGCGCTGCGGCCAGCTGATCACCGACAGGCCGGCATCGAAAAGTAACTTGTCCCAACGCCGATGCTGCTCAAAGCCCTCGGCCGTATCGTACGACTTGGTCGGGAATGACGCTTTGTTCGCGGCCAGGAACTCGCGCACCTCATGCTGGAACTTCAGCGTTGCATCGTCGAAATCAAGGTCCATCTACGACATCTCTCGCAATAGCGGTTTGACCACCTTGCCGCCGGGATTGCGGGGCAGCGTGTCGACAAACCTCACCGAACGGGGGGCTTTGAAATTCGCCAGATGTTCACGGGTGTGGGCGATCACCGCCTGCTCGTCGAGACCGTATCCTGCTCGCGTCACCAGGAACGCGCGACCGACCTCGCCGAGCCGTTCATCGGGGACGCCGATAACCGCGGCGTCGAGCACGCCGTCCAGCCGGGCCAGCACCTGCTCGACCTCCGCGGGATAGACGTTGAACCCGCCGCAGATGTACATGTCCTTGAGCCGGTCGGTGATCTGCAAATTCCCTGCGGCATCGAGCTTTCCGATGTCGCCGGTGTGCAGCCAGCCCTCAGCGTCCACCGTCGTCGCCGTGGCCTCGAAATCGTCGAGGTAGCCGAGCATCACGTTGGGTCCGCGTAGCAACACCTCACCCTGTTCACCGATGCGGAGCTCGAAGCCGGCGATCGGGCGACCACAGGTCGTGGCTACGGTAACGGCGTCGTCGTCGGCGCGGCACATGGTGCCGAACCCGTTGGATTCGGTCAGACCGTAGGCGGTCAGCACGATGTCGATGTCCAACTCGGTCTGCATCCGCTCGATCAGCACCACCGGCACCGTCGCTGCGCCGGTGACCGCGAACCGCAACGAGCTCAGGTCATAGCTGCCGCGGCGCGGATGATCCAGCAGCGTCTGGTAGATGGTCGGCGGGCCGGGCAGCACGGTGATCCGGTGGTCGGCCACGGCCTGCATCGCCCGCTCCGGGTCGAAAGTCAGCTGCGGATATAGCGTGGCGCCGGTTTGCAGGCAGGCCAAAATGCCTGCCTTGTAGCCGAAGTTGTGGAAGAACGGGTTGATGCACAGGTAGCGATCGTCGGTGGTGATCTTGCCGCAGGCCGCCCACGCCGCCGACCCGGCCAGCGATTGCCGATGGGCGCACAACACGCCTTTGCTGCGACCGGTGGTGCCGGACGTGAACAGAACGTCGGAAACGTCGTCGGGGCGCACCGCGGCGGCCCGGGCGTCGGCGACAGCCAGGTCGGTGCCGCGCGCGACGAATTCGTCCCAGGTGCCGTCGTCCGCCTCTATCGGCACCCGCACGATATGACGCAACGCAGGCAGGGCCTCGCGGCGCAGATCGGCCACCTTGTCCGCGCCGAGGAACTCACCCATTGCTACCAGCAGCGGAGCTTCGGTCCGGGCCAGGATGTCGGTGGCCTCGGCCGCGGTGTAGCGGGTATTCAGCGGCACCACGGTGCCGCCGGCGTAGTGGGTGGCCAGGCAGCCGACCACCCAGTGCCAGGTGTTCGGCGACCAAATCGCTACCCGATCCCCGGCGCCGAGGCCTAGGTTGACCATCGCCGCCGCGGCTTGGCGCACCTCGTCGCGCAACTCGCCGAAGGTGAGGCTGCGGTCCGGGGTGACCAGGGCAGCATGCTCGGGTAGGTCGCGAGCGATGCGATCCAACACCGCAGGAATGGTCTGCGGATCGCTCGACATCGACGCTCCTCTAACTTCGCCCCACGCCGGCCGGAAATCACCCAGGGGCTAACAAAGCAAGTGCTTGGTAGGTTAGCCTACAGGGGTGCAGGACGTCGAGGAGTTCCGGGCCGAGGTCCGCGACTGGCTGGCCGCGAACCTGACCGGTGAGTTCGCCGCGCTCAAGGGGCTCGGCGGTCCGGGCCGCGAGCATGAGGCCTTCGAGGAGCGACGTGCCTGGAACCGGCATTTGGCGGCGGCGGGGCTGACCTGCCTGGGATGGCCGGTCGAACAGGGCGGGCGCGGTCTGTCCGTCGCCCACCGGGTGGCGTTCTACGAGGAGTACGCGATCGCCAACGCGCCCGCCAAGGTCAACCACTTCGGTGAGGAACTGCTGGGGCCGACGTTGATCGAGTTCGGCACCCCCGAGCAACAACAGCGGTTTTTACCCAAGATCCTCGATGTCACCGAACTGTGGTGCCAGGGCTACTCCGAGCCGGGAGCCGGTAGCGATTTGGCCAACGTGTCCACCACCGCGGTGCTCGACGGCGACGAGTGGGTGATCAACGGCCAGAAGGTGTGGACGTCGCTGGCGCATTGGGCGCAGTGGTGCTTCGTCATCGCGCGCACCGAAAAGGGCTCCAAGCGCCATGCCGGATTATCTTATCTGCTGGTGCCTCTCGACCAGGCCGGGGTGCAGATCCGCCCGATCGTCCAGCTCACCGGTGACTCGGAATTCAACGAGGTCTTCTTCGACGACGCCCGCACCGACGCCGGTCTGGTGGTCGGCCCGTCCGGCGACGGCTGGCGGGTCGCGATGGGAACGCTGACATTTGAGCGAGGCGTTTCGACGCTCGGGCAGCAAATCGTCTACGCGCGCGAACTCGACGGCGTCGTCGAGCTGGCCAAGCGCACCGGTGCCGCCGACGATCCGCTGATCCGGGAACGACTGACCCGGTCCTGGGCCGGCCTGCGGGCGATGCGCAGCTATGCCCTGGCCACCATGGACGCCGAGGGAGGCGGCCGGGCCGCCGGAAAAGATAACGTGTCGAAGCTGTTGTGGGCCAACTGGCATCGGGAGCTGGGCGAGATCGCGATGGACGTGCGGGGCAAGGCGGGCATGGCGCTGACCGACGGTGACTTCGACGAATGGCAGCGCCTGTACTTGTTCACCCGGGCCGACACCATCTACGGCGGCTCCAATGAAATCCAGCGCAACATCATCGCCGAGCGGGTGCTCGGCCTGCCCCGGGAGATCAAGGGATGACGCTTGCCAGCGCACCGAAAGAGATTGACGGACACGGCCTTTTAACCGGCAAGGTCGTGGTCGTCACAGCCGCCGCGGGCACCGGCATCGGATCGGCGACTGCGCGGCGTGCGCTGCTGGAGGGGGCCGACGTCGTCGTCTCCGACCACCATGAACGACGACTGGGCGAGACCGCCGGCGAACTGTCGGCACTGGGACTGGGTCGCGTCGAGCACGTGCTCTGCGATGTCACCTCCACCGCGCAAATCGACGCGCTGATCGCTTCTGCCACCGCACGGTTAGGCCGGGTCGACGTCCTGGTCAACAACGCCGGCTTGGGTGGTCAAACCCCGGTGGCCGACATGACCGACGAGGAATGGGACCGCGTGCTCGACGTCACGCTGACATCGGTGTTCCGCGCCACCCGTGCCGCGCTGCGTTATTTCCGCGATGCCGGCCACGGTGGTGCGATCGTCAACAACGCCAGCGTTCTGGGCTGGCGCGCCCAGCACTCCCAATCGCACTATGCCGCAGCAAAAGCCGGAGTGATGGCGCTGACCCGCTGCGCCGCCGTCGAGGCCGTCGAATACGGCGTGCGGATCAACGCGGTGTCGCCCAGTATCGCCCGGCACAAATTTCTCGACAAGACCACCTCGACCGAACTACTCGACCAGTTGTCGGCCGGCGAAGCGTTCGGCCGCGCGGCCGAGCCGTGGGAGGTGGCCGCCACAATCGCGTTCTTGGCCAGCGACTACTCCAGTTATCTGACCGGAGAAGTGATTTCGGTATCGAGCCAACACCCATGACCCGGCGTGAAGAACTCCTGGAGCTCGCCGCGACGATGATGGCCGAGCGCGGCCTGCGCGCGACGACCGTCCGCGATATCGCCGACGGCGCAGGCATCCTGTCCGGCAGCCTGTATCACCACTTCTCCTCGAAAGAGGAGATGGTCGATGAAGTGCTGCGTGGCTTTCTGGACTGGCTGTTTGACCGCTACCAGGAAATCATCGACACCGAACCCAATCCGTTGGAGCGGCTCAAGGGCCTGTTCATGGCGTCGTTCGACGCGATCGAACATCGTCACGCGCAAGTCGTCATCTACCAGGACGAGGCCAAACGGCTCACGTCGCAGGCCCGGTTCTCCTACGTCGAAGACCTCAACAAGCGGCAGCGCAAGATGTGGGTCGACGTGCTGCACCAGGGGATCGAAGAGCGCTACTTGCGCCCCGACCTCGACGTCGACCTGGTCTACCGTTTCATCCGCGACACCACCTGGGTCTCGGTGCGCTGGTATCAGCCTGGCGGACCGCTCACCGCTCAGCAGGTGGGCCAGCAATACCTCGCGATAGTTCTGGGCGGAATCACCGCAAATAGAGAAGGAGTCTGAAATGGCTGACGCGTACATCATCGACGCTGTGCGGACCGCGGTCGGCAAGCGAAACGGCTCACTTGCCGGTGTGCACCCGATCGATTTGGGAGTAGCCGCATTTCACGGGCTGTTCGACCGCGTCGACGTCGACCCCGCGGCCGTCGACGACGTCGTCGTGGGCTGTGTGGACGCCCTGGGCGGGCAGGCCGGAAACATCGGCCGCAACGCCTGGCTGGCGGCCGGGTACCCCGAAGAGGTTCCAGGCGTCACCGTCGACCGGCAGTGTGGATCCAGTCAGCAGGCGATTTCTTTTGGCGCGCAAGCGATCATGTCCGGCACCGCGGATGTGATCCTGGCCGGTGGCATGCAGAATATGAGCCAGATCCCGATCGCGTCGGCAATGGTGGTCGGCAAGGAGTTCGGATTCACCTCTCCCACGAGTGAGTCGAAGAACTGGCTGCACCGCTATGGGGACCAGGAAATCTCGCAGTTCCGCGGCGCGGAGTTGATCGCCGAGAAGTGGAACCTTTCCCGCGAGGAAATGGAGCAGTTTGCGCTGAGCAGCCACCAGCGTGCGCTGGCGGCGATCCATGGCGGGCACTTCGACAACGAGATCGTCGAGGTCGACGGGTTCCGGATCGACGAGGGCCCGCGCGAGACGTCGCTGGAGAAGATGGCTTCACTGAAGACCCTGTCCGAGGGAGGCCGGTTGACCGCAGCGGTGGCCAGCCAGATCTCCGACGGCGCCAGCGCGGTGCTGTTGGCGTCCGAGCAAGCCGTCAAGGATCACAAGCTCACGGCGCGGGCCCGCATCCACCACATCAGCGCCCGTGGGGCCGACCCGGTGTTCATGCTGACCGGCCCCATTCCGGCGACCCGCTATGCGCTGGAGAAGACGGGGCTGTCGATCGAGGACATCGACGTGGTCGAGATCAACGAGGCGTTTGCACCCGTCGTTTTGGCATGGCTCAAGGAGATCAAGGCCGATCCGGAGAAGGTGAACCCCAACGGCGGTGCGATCGCGCTAGGTCATCCGCTCGGTGCTACCGGGGCCAAGCTGTTCGCCACCATGCTCAACGAGTTGGAGCGCACCGGCGGCCGCTACGGCTTGCAGACGATGTGCGAGGGCGGCGGCACCGCCAACGTCACGATCATCGAACGGTTGTAGCCGCGTTTTGCGCGAGCGTGCGTGTCCCCGGGCGACACGCCGGGGCGTGTCGCGGGAACACGCACGCTCGCGGCATTAAAGGCGAGCCGTCACCGTGACAAGCCGGCAATAATGTCGTCGACCGTGCGCCTCGCCAGCGCGTTGACCTCACGGCGATTCGCCCGCTTTAGCGGTCCGCGGAGGACCAGTTCGGCGAATCCGTGCACCGCCGACCAGCAGGGCCACTCGGCGTCGATACGTCGTTGGGCGGTCAGCACGCCCGCCTTTGCCATGGCGTCAAGGGCGTCAACCAGCGCGAGATACGGTGGGGCAATATCGGTTTCGTTCTGATTGTCGGTTAGGTCGGCGCCGAAGAAAGCCGTCGAAAACCACCCCGGCTCGTCAAGCGCAAACCTGATGTAGCCCAGCCCGACCGCTCGCAGCCGGTCACCTGCCTGCAGTTCGTTAGAACCGCGTCGGTGCATCGAGGTGTGCATCTGCGTCGCCATCCGGTGCTGGATGGCGGTGGCAACCGCCCGTAGCAATGCTTCACGATCGGCGAAGTGACGGTATGCGGCGTTAGGCGAAACCCCTACCCGCCGAGTCGCTTCCCGGATGGTCAGTGCGTCCGGCCCGCCGGACCGAGTGAGTTCGAGGCCCGCGTCGATCAATGCGTCCTGCAGATCCCCATGGTGATAAGCGGTCTTCAAGTCGGCCAACTCTTGACCCTCCTCAGGCTCAAGTGTACGGTGTGAACATTACATCAAATGTGGACGGTGTGAACATCTAGAACACCGCCAATAGCATTAGGAGCTACCATGACCGACGATGTAGTCAGTGAGGTCGTCACCATCGATGCGTCGGCCGCGACCGTGTTTCGCGTCCTCGCCGACCCGACAGCGCATGCAGCCATCGACGGAACCGGCTGGGTCCGCGAATCACTCGACGGGCGGCAACTGCTTGACGTGGGTCAGATCTTCCGGATGGCGATGTATCACGACAACCACCCGGTGCGAACCTACGAGATGGCCAATCAAGTGGTCGCATACGAGCCTCCGCGCGCCATCGCGTGGAAACCAGGACAAGACATCGCCGGCGACGGCAATATCGAATTCGGCGGATGGATCTGGCGATACGACGTGACACCGTTGGGTCCGTCCGAGACGCAGGTCGTGTTGACCTACGACTGGTCGGCGGTGCCGGCCACGCTACGTGAGCACATCCAATTTCCGCCGTTCCCCCTCGATCACCTGAAGAACTCGTTACACAATCTCGGCGAGCTCGCCGCCAATGCTGCGGCGGCTTCCGCTGCGTCCCAGAGCATTAATGATGAAGGGAGACCGTCGTGATATCCGCAGCCTTACCGCCCGTGGTCGACCAGGAAACCTGGCAGCGTGAACTAAATGCTTTGCGCGCTCGGGAGAAGGCAGCCACCCGGGAGCTCGACGCAATCGCCGCGCAGAGACGACGCCTGCCGATGACCGAGATGCCGGACTACGTGCTGGCAGGGGAGAACGGACCGGCTCGGCTAGTCGATATATTCGAAGACAAGCAGCAGCTGATCGTGTACAACCACATGTGGTTCCCGGGTGAGGAATGGCAGTGTCCCGGCTGCACCGGGTTCACCTCGCAGTTCACCCGCCTGGAATTCCTGGATAACTACGACGCACGGTTCGTCATCGTCACGCAGGGACCTATCGCCGAAGCGCTTGCGTACAAGCGGCGGGTAAATAACCGGATGACGTGGTACTCGACTGCCAATAGCTCGTTCGGAGCCGACGTCGGAGCTCCACCGGCCGGCGGGTTCGCAGTCAATGTCTTTCTGCGCGACGGGGATCGGGTGTATCGCACCTGGCATACCAATGGGCGCGGGACCGAGCAGCTTAGTCACTCGTTCGCATTGATCGACCTATTGCCCTACGGGCGCCAGGAAGAGTGGCAGGATTCACCAGACGGCTGGCCCCAGCGTCCGACTTACAGCGGGTGGGCGAGTTCGGAGGAAATCGCGCGAACCTACGGTGCCGAACGGATCTGACCCGTCGGCCGCGAGCGTGCGCAATCCCGCGCCAATCAT
>NZ_JCALCY010000017.1:0-71678 GCF_059812585.1 Mycobacterium sp. NGS48 | reverse complement strand
TCAGCATCACCCGAACAGACCATCACCGATCGAAGGCTCGCTGATCAGTTCCCATTAGGGCCCTCCTACCACATCCCGGCGGCTTGCCGAGGCAGCGGCAGCCCGGCAGCACTGGACTGGCTCATCGATTCGCTGCGACTCGATTCCGGGCAGGTGCTCCTGGACTGTGGGGCCGGTCTGGGAGGACCGGCGGCGTACGCCAGCCGGCGACGAGCTGTACGGCCGGTGTTGCTGGAACCCGAACTCGGCGCCTGCCGTGCGGCCCGCAAGCTGTTCGGCTTCCCGGTGCTGCAAGGTTCGGCGTCGGCGATTCCTCTTGCCGACGAAAGTTGCGATAGCGCGTGGGCGTTGGGAGTGTTGTGCACGACGTCATCGCAATTGGCGCTACTCGAAGAACTGCGCCGGGTCGTACGGCCGGCCGGCGGCATCGGATTACTGGTGTTCGTCAAGCGAATGCCTGAGCACGACGAGCAGCCGGACGGCAACAACTTCCCTTCCGAGGAAGCGCTGGATGACATGGTGTGCCAGGCCGAGATGCGCATAACCGCCCGGCGTGGCCTGGTGGACATGCCGCCCGCGAGGCCAGAATGGCAAACTCAAGAAGAGACCGTGAGTGCCGAACTGGGCCGCCGGCATGGTGGCAAACGCGCCTGGTGCTTGGCGGAGGATCAGAGCGGACGCATGGCGAAACTGCTTGCAGCATCCCGGATTGCGGGTGAACTGCTCATTCTGCAGCGACGGTAAGCGCCGGCATCGACCTCCACCAGGCCACTCGGTCGACCGCGTTCGGTGGCCAACGCAGCTTCGACGTCCGAAACCATTGCGGCATCGTTTCGTCGCCGCACTGTCGGGGTATGCGGCTGTCGTGGCACCAACGCGACGACGGGGCCTTCGCGCCCTTGCGGTGATCTGCACGTTGAAGCCCGGCGGAACACCGTCGAGCAGCGAACTCATGGCGACTCAACTGCTGGATCAACTGCGCCGTTACGATGTCGAGGGCGAATCGATACGGGCCGTAGACTTCTCCGTCTTGCCCGGCGTCGAGGCAGACATGGGCCCTGGTGACCAATGGGCACCAATCCGCGAAAAGATTCGCGCCGCAGACATCCTGATCGTGTCCACCCCGACATGGGTGGGGCACATGTCCAGCGTCGCACAGCGGGTCCTGGAACGGCTGGACGCGGAGTTGTCCAACACCGACGACGCGGGTCGGCCGGCTATGGTCGGCAAGGTGGCGCTGGCGGCCGTGGTCGGCAACGAAGATGGCGCGCACAAGGTCGTCGCCGACCTCTTCCAGGCGCTCAACGACATCGGCTTCAGCATTCCGGCGCAGGGCTGCACTTACTGGAACGGTGAAGCCATGCAGGGCAACGACTTCAACGATCTCGATGAGGTGCCCGAGGCAGTGGCCACTACCACTGCCGCCGCTGCCCGCAATGCCGCCCACCTGGCCGACGTGCTACGCGGAAACGAGTACCCCTCCTACCGGTAATCGCCACCGCCGAACCGAAGGCTATGGCGCGTGATCGCCTAACCGGCGCTGTTGCCTGATCACCGCGTCGAGGTCTGAGAGTCGTTGCAACCCCGCCAAGGGCCGCGACATCCGCTTATTTCCGGCAAGTCGATCGCGGTTGCGGTGCATAAACCACCAATAGCCGCCCGTAAAGGGGCAGGCATCCTCACCGATCCGCTTTTTCGGGTTGAAACGGCAGTGCCGGCAGTAGTTGCTCATCCGGTCGATGTAGGCACCGCCGGACGCATACGGCTTGGTTGCCATCAGGCCACCGTCGGCATGCTGTGACATGCCAATGACGTTGGGTACCATCACCCAGTCGTAGCCATCGACGAAACAGCGGTGAAACCAGTCGGTCAGCGCGGCGGGATGCCAGCCGCGCTGTAACGCGTAGTTGGACAGCACCATGAGTCGTGGGATGTGATGCACCCATCCGTGGTCGCGGACGTCGGCCAGCACGTCGCGCAGGCAGCAGGCCTGCACTGCATCGGCGTCCAACTCGGCGAACCACCTGGGCAGCGAACCTCTTGCGGCCAACGCATTTCGCGTGCGGTACCTCTCGCCGAAGTGCCAGTAGACGTGCCAGACATAATCGCGCCAACCGATCAGCTGCCGGATGTAGCCTTCGACGCTGTTCAGTGGGGCCGATCCAGCGCGGTATGCGTCCTGCGCCGCGTAGGCACAGTCCAGCGGATCGAGCAGACCCAAATTCATCGGAGCTGACAGCAGGCTGTGCGACATCCACCAGTCGTCCTTCATCATCGCGTCTTCATAGCGGCCGAAGTCGAAGAGCCGCCGTCGAACGAAGACATCGAAGGCGTGCTGAGCTTCCTCCTGCGTGACCGCGAATTCACGGGGGCCGTCGCGCCCGACAAACGACACCGTGCCGTCGCGTTCCCAGCGGTCCAAATCGGCTCGGACGCGCTCATCGATCTCGTCTTCCTCGGGAAACCAGGGTGCGGCCACCTCGAGTCGAGTCGACTTCCCGGGCGGCGGGTCGCGGTTGTCGGCGTCGAAATTCCAGCGCGAGCCTGTCGGGTCGGCGCCGTCCATCAGGATGCCTAAGCGGCGGCGAGCATCGCGGTAGAAGTTTTCCAGCAGCAAACTGCGCTGACCGGCCGCCCATTGCTCGAATTCGTCTCTGCTCGTGGCGAAACCGCGGGCGGGCAGTACCTGGACCGACGGCCGCGTTCGGACAAACCGATCCGCCACCCGCGACGTCGGCTGGCATACCGTGATCGGGTCGCCAACGCCGGCCAACGCATCCCGATATGTGTGCGCCTGGATGAACTGGGCTTGATCACCGAGCTCGGCGGCGCGGTGGCGGATCGCGGACAAAACCAGGTGGGCTTTACGCCGGTGAAAACGCCGGCGTGCAAAGACTGCGCGTGACTCGATCAACAGCACCGGCTGATCGGGTTCGTCGAGAAAGTGCGGACCCAACTGGTCCGCGAAACACCACCGCCTGCTGAGTCCTTTCAACGCAAGCTCACGCCCTGCGGTGTAGGTGATGGGTTGACGGGCACCCGGCCGAGATTGAACACGACATGGATGTTCCCGTTCTGAGCCGGCCCAACCAGGTGAACCCGAGGTCTGGACGGCGGTCCGGCACGGTCCGTTAGTCTGCGTTGGGAACCGCTGCCATGAGGCATAAGTTCGACCACTGGAGGAAAAGGGCGTGGCCGCCAACTTCACGGACGTTATCAAATCCAAGTATCTGCTGCTGACGACGTTCACAAAGGATGGCCGTCCCAAGCCGACACCGATCTGGGGCGTGCCTGCCGGCGACCGGCTCCTCGTCATCACCGACGACGACTCGTGGAAGGTCAAGCGGATCCGCAACACCCCCCGGGTGACACTCGCTACCAGCGGGGCATTGGGTAAGCCCACAAGCAAAGAAGTCGAGGCGACTGCCACGGTGCTGCCGAAGTCGGAGACGCGCCGCGTCTACAACGCCGTGCTCAAACGCTACTGGTACCACGCCTGGTGGTTTTATGCGCACTCGATCGTTCGCGGCGGTATCGACAAGGTGCACATCGGGATCGAAGTCAAAGCCGCTGGTTAGGACGTCGGCCGCGGTGGCTGGCGACGACGACCCATGACACGCCCGCTGCGAATAAGGCACTGGCCTGCGCGACACGAGTACGGCCGGTGGGGTAGAAAACACCGGCAACGTAGCGGTCGATGAAGCCGGTTGCGGGCAGCGGATCCATGTTCGCCTGAGCTCGGGCCCACTGTTCGAGATATGTCGACGGACAAGGCAATCGGAAGCAAATCACCGCCACGGCCCACACGACCGCCAGCACGTGCAGCAGGAGGGTGCGTGGCCAGCGCAATGCCAGAAATCCGCCGCTCGGCACATAGATGAGGTAAGCAAGGTGCGCGCTGACGATCAGCAACACAGCGGCGGCGAAATAAGGTTTGTCGGGGACTGAATGGCGTTGGCGCAGGGGAGTGGCCGCACGCCGAGTGCATGGCTGCCTGCACATGTTCGGCGGTCCTATTTCGCCGGATTGCGCCGGACCTGATAGCGACGCTCGGCATACGCGAGATCATCCCGCCACAGCCGGCTGGCGGTGTAGCGCATAAGAGGTCTCAGCAACGGGGCCGCCCGGCGTGCCCGGGCGAACCCGGCCCGGTCTGACTGTGCGATGGTGGCCTCGATGACGGCCGTGCGCGGTTTGCCGTCCTCTCCGAAACCAATGGGCGTCGCGTGGGTTTCGACAACGCTGCCAGCGCCCTCCCCGTCTACGATGCGCATCACGATAGTGCGTGCCGCCGGGCTGGTGAATTCCGCGATGACTGGCACGCCGAATCCGCCGACGCGGAAGGTCACCGCAACCAAAAAATGATCGGCTTGTTCGCTGGGAGTAGCCAGCACTTCGAGCCGGGCGAACGAGTATGGGTGAAACCACGCTCCGTGCCAGGGGTCGAGGCGGTTGGCGATGATGTCGCACGGCTCGCACACACCCACGAGGTGGGTGACGGCGGGTAACGTCTCGCCGATCGGTCTGGACGGGATCACCGGCGTGTCCAGCGGTGGTTCACCGCCGGCACCATCGAGTCGAACCCATGCCAGTACACCGTCGTCGTGACTGGGCAACGGTTTCCAGCCGAGTTTGGCGGTATCGCCGTCCAGGGTCAGCCCATGCCATCGGCAGATCAACGAGCCCTGGTGCACCGTGCCGGTTGCGAGGTCGGCACCGAGGTGCGGGCAGCTTTGCGGGCCGACGCAAAGCACGCCGTGCCGGTCACGCCATGCGACGACGTCGACACCGGCAACAGTCGTCCCGAACGGGCGATCCCGACGAACCGCGCGGCTGTCGGCAAACACGTACCAGTTACCGGTCGGTCTCTGTTCAGCGCGGTGCAGTGCCGCGTTGATGATGGCCGGTTGGGCCTCGCGATACGTGGGCCGCTGCGTGGGCCATGACGGGTGTGCCATGAGTTGCAGCGGCCAGTCTTTAGGCCAATGCCCGCGTAACTTCTGCAGAACGCTCATTGTCGTTGGGCTTTCTCACGGGTCGCGAGCCAGCGCAGCAGCGGCGACCGGCCTCGGTTGGGAACAGTATGCAGCGGGTGCCCGGCGACGTCCCATCGGGCCAACAGTTGGTTGGCGGCGCACCAACCGGTCGTGGCCGCGCGTTCCATCAGTGCGACGGGTAAGTCGATGCGAATTCCGTCTCCGGCCAACACCAGTCCCCGTTGCGGAGTGCTGACAGTGGGTCGGTCAGCGTGGGAGCCCGGCGCGAACAGCGCGCAGTCGCTGCGCTGGAGAACACGCTCGACGACCACCTGCGCCGTCGCGGTCTCCGGGTAAAGCTCGTGTAGTTGCCCGAGCACCGTGTCATGCAGCGGTGGGGAACCAGCGGCATAGCAATGTAATTCGACAACAGAACCGTGATGCTGCTGCGACCAGTCAGCTGCTTCGCGTTCGTAGCGCTCCAGGACGCTGACGTTGTCGAGCGGTTTGCGGCCGGCGGTGCCCAGGAATGCCGGACGGCCGGAAGCCACTGGCCGGTCGAGCCATAACCGATGCACCACAAAGGGCGGCGCGGTACGCAGCCGTGCGATCCGGTCGCGCCATACGTCGTCGGCCAGGCCGGGCGACGCTGCCACGATCTGCTGCAAACCCGTGACATCGGTCGCCAACACCACCGCATCGGAGTCCATACTTTCTCCTGAGTCCGTGTGCACGCGAAACGGCTGTGCTGCATCGGTTTCGATGCCGGTCACGGTTGTGCCGAGCCGGAACCGCACGCGATGAGACTCCAGGTGGCGCCGCAGCGGCTCCCACAGTGCAGTGTCGTAGTTCGAGGTCGGGACGTCGAAAACAAGTCCTTCGCTGGACCCGAGAAAGTAGATGTGAAACATGGTCGCCAACTCCGCAGCCGACAATTGCGAAGGGTCGGCGAAAAAACTGCGCGAGAACACTTCAAAGGCGAGATGGCGTGCATCCTCGGGAAAGTTGATGCTCTTCAAAAATGTTTCGGCGTCGATGTGGTCGAGCTCAGCGTAGACCTGCGGTACCGATAACGCCGCCAGCGGTGCGGCGGCCCGCGCATCGAGGCGGGCCAGGTCGGCAAGACGGAAGGTGGGACTGCGGATGGCGAACGCCAGCGCGTTCCAGGGTGGGGTGCGCGGCAGATTGCGGAAACTGTCGCGTCGGCCCGCGCCATCGACCAGCGGATAGTCGTGGACAGGCGTGAGCATGCTCAGTCGAGCGTCAACTCGGCGCAGTAGTGCGCGCAGGTTGTAGTACTGCCGAAAGAAAGCGTGGAAGCCGCGATTCATCGCTAGGTGGCTGCCATCCTGCGATTCGGTCCAGCCGCCTACCCGTCCACCCAAGTAGTGCTCTCGCTCGATCACCTCGACGGCGACACCGCGTTCGGCCAGACCGGTCGCGGCGGCCAGACCGGCGATGCCGGCGCCCACGACGACAGCGCTGGGGCGGCACGGCAGCGCATCGACACTCGGCAAACCCTCTGGTGCCAAGTGAGTTTCGTGGCGGCGATCCATCATTGCGGCGTGTGAGCGAGAAAAGTGTGGACGATGTTGGCCTCCCACCCGGGCATCGTTTCGCTGTGCACGGCGGTGAACCCGGCTTCTGACAGTCGGCGCCGGAAGCTCGCCGCCCCGTCGAAAGCCAAAACGCTGCGCCACAGATAGCGATAAAGCGTGGCGTCGCGGGTGCGCCACCATCCGGTGGGGATGATGATCCCCCAGCAGACCGCATGCCAGATGCGGGTGGCAGCAGAGGAGTCGCGCACCGAATACTCGTGAATCGCCAAGATGCCCCCCGGCCGCAGCAGCGCGCGAAACTGCCGCAACTGGGCATCGGCGTCATCCAGGTTGCGCACCAGGTACGCCGCCAGGATGCCGTCGAACGGTCCGGTGACGCCATGACGTGCCAATTGCTCGATGGGCGTGTGCACGAAGCGCACCGAGGCCGGCCAGTCCTTCGCCCGTGCTGCATCGAGCATTCCACCCGACGCGTCGACCGCGACGATGTCCGCCTCGGGCGCAACCGTGAGCAGCGCTGCGGTTGACGCGCCGGTACCGCACCCAGCGTCGAGCAGTCGCAGTCCCTTGCCATTGTTGGCCAGTCGCATTCGGCGTGCCGAACGCCGCAAGTTCGGGTGGTAGCCGGGATTGGCGCTGACCAGTCGATCGTAGGCCGCTGCGCCGGCGTCGAATGCACGCGCTAAACCGCTGGCGCGCAACGAGATTCTACCGGCGCTCACGCTGGCGCTCCCACAACAGCAGCACCGCAGTGAGCAGCGCGAAGCCGAACAGAAAATCTTCGACTGGGATATCGAACGGGAAGCGTACGCCGCTGGTCTGGCGATTGTCATAAACCACGATCGGTGCGCTGAGCTTTGTCAGCCAGCCGTCGACGAGGACCTGAAATCCCAGCACGATCAGCATCGACAGCCAGTAGGCCGGGCGCTGAAACAGGCCGGTGCGCAGCACCGCCAGTTCGATGGCACAAACGGCGACAACGGCCAGCACGGCCGGTGCCGTGTATCCCAGCCCCGTCATCGGCGATTCACCTTCACCCGATCGAGAATGGTGCTCACCGCGTTGTAGGTCAGCAGTGCGCACAACGGGATCACGACGAAGAACAAGACCTCTTCGATCGGAACCCCGAATGGAACGTGTACACCGGTGATGTAGGCCGGGTTGTACGTCCAGAAATGCGCGGCGACCGCGACTTCGTCCCAGATCAGAAATATCGCCGCAGCGGGCAGCACCGCACCAACGAGTCGTCGCGGTTGCCGATAGACACCCCGGCCGAACAACTCCAACGGGAGGGTGATCGCCAGGCAACCGGCCAGCACCACAAGGTATTGCCAGCGATCGCTCATGCGGCGTGCTTTTGACCAGTGCGTGCGCGCCATGCCTGGAAGAGGCCGACGCCGGCCACGTGAAGCCGTCGCCCCATGCCGACGTTGGCCCGGCGACTGAACACCGCGAAATCACACGCCTCGATGCGCTGCAAGATCTCGGAATACAAGGTCATGGCGGTTGTCACGCAGGGGCGTGAACGCGGAGCAAGCAATGCTATGCCGTCGCCGGCGTACCGATAGATCTGCCGGGTGATGTCGTGCTGGTCGGCCAGTGCGTGACGCACCCTGACATCGGTGCGACGATGGTCGTGACAC
Organism: Mycobacterium sp. NGS48; assembly: GCF_059812585.1. Taxonomy (NCBI): domain Bacteria; kingdom Bacillati; phylum Actinomycetota; class Actinomycetes; order Mycobacteriales; family Mycobacteriaceae; genus Mycobacterium; species Mycobacterium sp. NGS48. The sequence continues at coordinate 63,500 of NZ_JCALCY010000017.1, read as the reverse complement.
CACATCAGCAGATCCCGGTCGACATCGTAGGCGGCAAGTTCGTCTGCCGGCAGATAGATCCTACCTCGCATCAGGTCTTCATCGACATCACGCAGGAAGTTGGTCAGTTGGAATGCCTGACCGAGGGCCGCCGCGTACGGTGCCGCCTCCTCGACGGAGCTGACGGTTCCGAGTATCGGAAGAAGCTGTAACCCAATTACTTCCGCCGAACCGCGCATATAACGGTTGAGGGCTTTTCGGTCGGGATAGTCGGTAACCGTCAGATCCATCCGCATCGACGCCAAGAAGTCATCGAAGAGATCCGAGCCGATACCGTAACGGCGCGCCGTGTCGGCAACCGCCGCGAGCACCGGGTCGTCGGCCCGGCTGCCGGTGAAAAACCGGTCCGAGAGCCGGGCAAGCCGTTCGGCCCTGATGGTGTTGGTCAGGGCCGGGTCCAGATCGTCGAGAATGTCGTCGGCGTGCCGGGCGAAGCCGTATAGCGCATGAACCGGCGGTCTTTGGTCCGGGGCCAGCAACCGGGTGGCCAGAAAGAAGGTGCGTCCGTGGGCGGCGTTGATTTCGCGGCAGCGGCGATATGCTGCGCGAAGCAGTCGGTCGTCGATGCCGGCAGCGTCCAACTCGTTGCGAATCATGGCAAGTGGGCTTTCATGTCGAGGTGGCGTCGGGGTCGGTCCACGACGCCGGTGATCCGGTCGGCGGCGAGCCGTCCGGATATCAGCGCGGTCGGCACGCCCACGCCAGGCACTGTCGAGGATCCGGCTAACACCGCGTTGTCGATACCACGCACGAGGTTTGCCGGGCGGAAAGGCCCGGTCTGACCGAAGGTGTGCGACAGCGCAAATGGCGTGCCGGCCACCATGCCCTGACGAGCCCAGTCGGTGGGGTCGACGACGTCGAGCAGTTCGACACTGTCACGCAGATCGGGCAGCAGCCGGTCGCGAACGGTATCGATAAGCTTGTCGGCGTAGGGTTTTGCGACGTTGGACCAATCCACCTTCCCGCGGTCCAGGTTTGGTGCAGGGGCAAGCACATACAGCAGGTCGTGTCCGGCAGGAGCCAGACCCGAGTCGCTGGTTGTCGGTCGGGTGACCAATAACGACGGATCGCGCATGAGTTGCCCGTCGCGGATGATGTCGGTGAATGTCTGGTCCCACGCATCGCCGAACAGAATCGTGTGATGTGCAGTCGCCGACGTCAGGCTGCGGCAGCCGGCATGAACCACGACCGCCGAGGGCGATGCCCGCAGCGGCCGGAAGCGGCGGGGCGTGCGGCCGAGCAACTCGTACGTGGTGGGCAGTTCGCTGGTCAGCACCACGGCATCACACTCAATGCGCTCACGACTGCTGGTTTGGACTGCCTTGATGCGCGTGCCGTCGCGCTCCAAGCCGGTGACAGTCGAGTTGTAGCGAAATCGCACACCCGCGTCGACACCAGCAGTGGCCAACGCATCCGGTAGTGCACGGATCCCGCCGCGAGGAAAGAACACCCCGGAAACGGTGTCCATGTAGGCGATCACCGCATAAGCTGCCAGCGCATCCTGCGGGGCCACGCCGGCATAGAGGGATTGGAAAGTGAACACCCGCCGCAGCCGCGCGTCGCTGATGTAGCGCTTGACCATGGTGTCCCACTTGCGGAATCCGCCGATCACAGCCAGCCGGGCCAGTTGTGGGGTCAGCAGCGCCAGCGGCGAATCAAAGTTCGCGGAGATGAACCCGTCGAACTCGACGCGGTACAGGCGGGCTAACCAATCGCGCAGCCGGCGATAGCCGGCAGCTTGCCGGGAACCGGCGAATGTCTCGATTGCGTTTGCCATTCGATCGGCGTCGCTGTGGACGTCGATACTGCTGCCGTCGGCGAACACGGCCCGATATGCCGGATCGACCGGAAGCAATTCCAAGCGGTCGGAGAGCGCTTCACCGACGGCACCGAACACCTCATCGATGATTTCGGGCATGGTGAGCACTGTGGGCCCGGTATCGATCCGGTAGCCACCGACGTCCAGCCGGCCGGCACGTCCACCCGGCCACGCCTCACGTTCTACTACCGTGACCGAGCGACCACGCCCGGCCAGATGCAGTGCCGCCGACAGACCGGCCAAACCGGCGCCGATTATCACGACGTGGCCGTCGCGTCCCCGGGTTGTCCGCATCACCGACAGATCCTCGGGCCGGCGATTCTCATTCCGCCCGCTCCGTGCAGGCGGTCGCCATCTTGTCGAGTGCGAGGCAGACGGAACTGTCGATAACATCGTGATCCAGCACATTTCGGGCCAACGTGACGCGGCGGCCGATCAACTCTTCGATCCACTGCGCAGCTCCCGTTTGGACGATCAGCGTTTTCCACCGGTCGAGCGCGCCGTCGTCGAGATTCTCGCTGTTCATCAGTTGGGCGAGTTCGCGGCGGGTGGCCGCGTCTGCCATGTGGTGCGCGGTCACCAGCACGCTGGTCGCCTTTCGTTCCAGCAGGTCCCCTCCGCTGGGCTTGCCGGTGACTTCGGGTGACCCGAAGACGCCCAGCATGTCGTCGCGGAGCTGAAACGCCTCACCGACAGCGGCACCGTAACGGCCAAGCAACGACAAGGTGCACTCGTCGCAGCCGGCCATCGCCGCGCCGATTTCCAAGGGCCGGCGCACTGTGTAGTTGCCTGACTTGCGCCGCGCCACGTCCAGCACGGTGTCCAGGGGTGGCAGATCGCGGACATCGCTTGACAGGTCGGCGAACTGGCCCACCGCCAACTCGATGCGCATCGCGTCGTAGCGCGGCCAAATCCGCTGGAGACTGCGAGAGTCCACTCCGCTCTCCCTCAGCATCTGTTCGGCCCAGATCAGGCACAGGTCCCCCAGCAAGACCGCGCCCGACTCGCCGAATCGGCGTGGCGAACCGGCTAACTTCCGGTCGCGGTGCCAGTCGGCGAACGTGATGTGCGCGGCTTGACGGCCGCGCCGTTCGGGGGAACCGTCCATCACGTCGTCCTGCAGCAGCGCAAAGGCGTGCAGCAACTCCAAACTGGCCGCCGCCGCCAGAGCAGCATCGCTTGGCGCGTCACCGCACAACCAGCCCAGGTACATAAAGGTCGACCGCAGACATTTGCCGCCGGAAACGAAATCGACCAGGGTATCGCCAGCCGAGTCGACTCCTGATCTGTCCAGCTCAGCAACACAATGCTCATCGACGAACGCTGCGACGCTGGCCAGCACGGCCTGCCGGACACCCGATCGCCAACCGACAAAATTGTCCGCATCCGACCAGAGCTTGGTGACAGCTGGAGACACCTCATCCGGAACCAGCGACAAAGTACTCACTTCGCGCACGGTCGCCCCTCCCGGCAGCCATTTCAGTCGCCGACTCGAACGGCTCAAGCTCACGCGGTGATACCCCTCTGCCTGTGTCGACAAACATGACGACATAGCTGGCCGCGCCGGCGACCTCTGTTAATTTGCTTAAACATTAACTTAGTGAAGTTCAGTGCCGAGCGCCAGCAATCGCCGACAACCGACGCGACGGGATGCCGGCAGCAGAGCTCAACGAGTACGTTCGTCAAGGACGGCGACGAACGGGCGTCCGACGTCGGGCCGACTCCGAATAACAGGTGGGAATCTGATGGGCGGAGGTGACGATCAAGAGTGCGCTGCTTGGTGACTGGAGCGACGGGATACGTCGGTGGTCGTCTGGTGCCCCGGCTGTTGAATCGGGGTTACCAGGTGCGCGCATTGGCTCGCAGCCCGGCAAAACTCGACGATGTTCCGTGGCGGAACGGCACCGAAGTGGTGTGTGGCGACCTGAGTGACCCGCAGTCGCTGGCGTCAGCGTTCGAAGACGTCGACATTGTGTATTACCTGGTTCATTCAATGGGGACTTCCGCCGATTTCGGCGCCGAAGAACGACGATCGGCGAAGAACGTGGTGGCCGCCGCTCGGGCTGCCGGTGTGCGCCGCTTGGTGTACCTCAGCGGTCTGCATCCCGCGGGAGCGCGACTATCACCACACCTCGAGTCGCGCACGGCTGTGGGTGACATCTTGCTGAGCTCGGGCATCGAAACCCTGGTATTGCAGGCCGGAGTCATCATCGGTTCTGGCTCGGCCTCGTTCGAGATGATCCGGCACCTGACCGATCGACTGCCGGTCATGACGACACCGAAATGGGTGCACAACAGGATTCAACCCATCGCGGTTCGCGACGTCATGCATTATCTGGTCGAGGCAGCGGCCGCCGATGTGCCGACCTCGCGAACCTGGGATATCGGCGGGCCGGACGTTCTGGAGTACGGCGAGATGATGCAGATCTACGCGGAGACCGCCGGATTGCGCCGACGTGTCATCGTCGTGCTGCCGTTTCTGACACCGACGATCGCCAGTTGGTGGGTGGGTCTGGTGACGCCGATCCCACCGGGGCTCGCGCGACCGCTGGTGGAATCTCTGCACTGCAATGCCGTCATGGCCGACCACGATATCGACGGTGTGATCCCGCACCCGGCGGAGGGCCTTATCGGCTACCGGGAGTCCGTCGAGCTGGCGCTGACGCGTATCGCGCACGGTGTGGTGGAAACGTCCTGGTCGACCGCAACGCACGATGGCGAGCCGTCGGTGGCGCTTCCGAGCGACCCCGCTTGGGCCGGCGAAATCACCTACATCGCAAGTACATCAGCGAATACCAATGCGACACCTTCCGAGCTCTGGAAGGCGATCGAAGCGACCGCGATCCGGCGCGGGTGGCACGAGCAAGGCGGCACACCCGGCGAGTTGTTGCGCTTTCAGACCCTTGGCCGCCAGCCCGGTCAGATGTGGCTGGAGATGCGGGTGTCCGACGCTCCCGGAGGGCACAGCCGCTACGAGCAACGGATGATCTTCTATCCGCACGGTATCGCCGGCCGAATCTACTGGTATGCAGGAATTGTGTTGCAGCGGCGTTGGTTTCGTCGACTATTGCAGGATGTCACCGCCAGCGCGGCAATGTCAGCGGCCTCGGAAGCGTGATGATACGGTCTTGATCCGTGTCGCCGTGTAATGTTACGAATCTTTCGACGCCGGCACAGTGCGTAGCTCAGCGATTTCAGTCGTGACCTGCGCCTCGTCCGTCCGGTATCGGCCATAAACGAATTCGAAAATCGGTGTGGCCATCAGTGTGGTGATGATCGCTACCAGCACGAGCATGGTGAAGAGCCGAGGAGTGATGACGCCGGCTTCGAGCCCGATATTCAAAAGGATGAGTTCAATCAATCCGCGGGCATTCATCAACGATCCCAGCGCAATCGATTCGCGGAGCGGGACTTTCATCAGCCGCGCGACGAGCGTGCATGCCAATCCTTTGCCCGCGATCGAGACGACAAGTATTCCGAGTGTTACCGCCCACAGTGTCGGGCTGTTCAGTAGGCCGATCTGAGTGTTCAGCCCAGAGTAGACGAAGAATAACGGCAGCAAAAACGTCGTGACGATTGGCTCCAAGCCGGTCGTGAGCTGCCGCGCGAAAAAACCGCGTGGCATGGCGACACCGAGAATGAATGCGCCAAATATGGCGTAGATTCCGATGGTGTCTGTGAACCAGGAACATGCCATGAGCAGAATAAGGACGCTGCACAGCACCGGTGGTGTGATCGTGTTCCGCCGTTCCGATACTGCACCGAGCACAGCTAAAGTTCTGCGGCCGGCCGTCAGCAACAGCAGGGTGTATAGGATGCCGCCGATTATTGCTGTCGCGGCCACGACGGGATTACCCCGATGAATGGCCAATACGATTGCCAGAATGCACCACGAGAGCGCATCGTCAGCTGCGCCACACGCTAAGGCGAGCGTGCCTAAAGGTGTTCCGGAAAGTCGTGTTTCGAAAATGATTCGGGCCAGCATCGGGAACGCGGTGGTCGCGATGGAGGCTCCCAAGAACATCATTGCCATGAGAAGCGTGACGTCTTTTTCGAAGAACTTTCCGCTTGCCAGTAGCGGCACGGCGATCAGCGCTCCGAGGGCAAGCGGCGCGAGAATACCTGCTGTGGAGACCGCCGCTGCAGTGCGGACGCGATGTTTGATCAGGTCGACGTCGAAATTGAGTCCGACCAGAAACATGTAGAGCACCAGGCCGATCTGCGCCGTGGTATACAGCACGACATTTGCTTGGCCTTGGGGAAACAGGTGGTGTTGAAAACCGGGCGCTAGGCTACCGAACAGTGACGGGCCGAGAAGGACGCCGGCAATCATTTCCCCGACGACCTGCGGTTGTCCCAAACGCTGTGCAGCTAATCCTACAAGACGGCAAGCTCCAAGTATGACGGCAAGCTCGAGGAAAAAATGTACAGATATCGCTGCGGGCATAGGTCAGGTCCTAAAGTAAAAAATCTGTACATTTCGAGAGGTCGGCACGATCAGCCCGTGTCAGACCAACGGAAGACTGCGAGACAAGCAATCAAGCCGCCAATACTCCATGCTGCCAGCACAAAAAACGTTGCCCAGTGCTCCCAGCTGCCGGCCGGCTCGAACACCACCATATTCGACGGCAACAGCACCGACCGAAATCCCTGCGCCATCCATTTCACTGGAAAGATGGAGCCAATGGTCAGCATCCATGTCGGTAACGCCATCAATGGTACGTAGGTGCCTGATACGAATTGTAAACCCACTGCTGGGCCATTCGTTATAACGGCGGCGGAAACCGCGTTACTCGCGAAATTGCTGATAAATATTCCCAACAAGGAGCAACTGACAATGCCGAGCAGAAATACCCACGAGAACGTGAGCCATTCGAAAAGGTCAGTCGGTAGGCGGATTTTAAACATCAATACGCCGACGGAGAGCAGAACGATGGCCTCGGCGAGGCTGGCGACGGCGACCAGCAGAATTTTTCCGATGAAATAGGAAGTGGCGGTGGTCGGCGTTCCGCGAAGTCGCTTCAAGGCGCCGGTATCTCGGTCGGCAGCGATGCTGATGCCGAGGTTGATAAACGATGTCGAGAGAATCCCATAGGCGAGGATACTCGCCGCGATCACCGCACCGGTACTGGTGTTGCTTTGAGGTAGTTTCGCTGAAAAAATCGAGCCGAGCAAGATGCAAATCACAGCCGGCATCGAAAATGTCAAGGCTACCTGTTCCGGCCGGCGGTAGAACATCTTCAACTCGGGAATTACACGCGAGAATCCGATGCGCAGCGAAGAGGGGAGCCGTGACTCCGGGCCAGGTGCGCGGTGTTTGGGCGGTGACGCAGTGTCAACGTGGTCGACGGCCATCATGTCGGTCCGATCAAGCGCAAATAAGCATCTTCGAGCGTTGTTCGGGTGACCGTCAGCTGAGCCAGTTCTGCGCCATCCGTGGACTTTTGTCGGATCAATTCGGTCGGGTGAGCTGTCTCCTCCACGTGAACCTGATCTCCCTCCATCCATCGGACTGTCGCGGACGAACTCGCATATGCGGTGAGATTGGCCGGCGAGTCGACTGCTACCAGCCTGCCGTCGGCGATGACGGCGACGCGGTCCGCCAGCGCGGCGGCTTCATCGAGGTAGTGGGTAGTAAGCAGAATCGTCGTGCCGTCTGCGGCCAATACTCTGATGAGGTCCCAGAATTGTCGTCGGGCTTCTGGATCGAACCCAGTGGTTGGTTCGTCGAGAAACACCAGCTTGGGCATGTTGATGATGCCCAGAGCGACGTCGAGCCGGCGCCGCTGCCCACCTGACAGCGTCCGTACCTTCGAGCCGGCGATCGATTCGAGTCCGACGAGTTCCAAGACATCGCGGGGGATTCGAGCCTTGCCGTAGCATCGCGCGAACATCTCAACGGTTTCGGACACTGTCAGCATTCCGGAGTCACTGACCTCTTGCAGCACTATGCCGACCTTGGCGCGCCAACTCCTGCCCGCAGTCCCGGGGTCTTCACCCAGTACACGCACCTGTCCAGCATCGCGTCTGCGGTGCCCCTCCAAAATTTCGATGGTCGTCGACTTGCCCGCGCCATTAGGCCCGAGGATCGCAAATATCTCGCCGAATCCAACGTCGAGATCCAAATCCCGTACCGCGTGCAGCTGCCCGTAGGTTTTTGACAAACCGCGAACGCGCACTGCCGACGACTGATCCGGGTAAGTCATTGCCGTCGCCGAGCCTTGAGGTGCTCGCCGTCTGCGTTCATGAGTTCGCCCCTCCGGTCTCCTGCTCGGAAGGCTGTCGTTCAAGTTCAGCTAATACTTCCCGCAAATCGGCCTCAGATAGCTGTTCAATGAGTTGGTTCACGTCGTCGTCAGCTGCGGTGGACTTTGATCGGTGTTCGGTGGCTGCCGGCGCATCGGTACCGGGTATGTGAAGCTCGGCGAGTATTCGAACGGCCAGTGAGTTGACGCTCACACCTCTGAGGAGCTCTAGCACCGGCAGATCGATCACGAACATCGTGTTGACCCGTACTCTGAAATCCATTGCCATCATTGAGTCCAAGCCGATGTCGTTCAGACTGTCGTCCGCGCCGATGTCGTTAACGGGGAGGTCGAAGACAGCAGCAACGATTTGTCGAACTCTTTCCGCGACCACGTCGAAGCGGTCGGCTTCTGAGATCTCCGAGAGGACGTCGAGGATCGAGGATTCTGAATCGGCGTGATTCAGTGAAGCTTCGGCGGTGCCCAGTTCAGAGAACATCAGCGGCAGCTGCCCGGTGAGCCCAGCGCTGCGGGCTTTTCTCCAGTCGGCGCTGATAGCAATGACGTGAGGAGTTTTTTGGTTGATGAGCCGGTCGAGGATTCGAGCGCCCGCTGCGGGCGTGATGAGCTCGATTCCACGCTGAGCGTAGATTTTGTCCAGGTTGAGCTCTTCAACCATGCCTACTGTCCACGGGCCCCAACCGATGGTGAGCGCCGGCAGCCCCTGCGTGTGCCGGTAGTGGGCGAAGGCGTCGAGGAAAGCGTTGGCGGCGGCGTAGTTGCCCTGACCGGGCGAAGCGATCACCGACCCGGCAGAGCCGAACATCACGAAGAATTCCAGATCGTGCCCTTCAAAAGCGTTGTGCAGCACGCGGGTACCGCTGATTTTGGGAGCGAGCACGTTGACGAAGTCACTTTCACTCATGTTCACCAGAAGTTTGTCGTCGACAGACCCTGCGGCGTGGATGATTCCGCGGACTGGCGAGACCCCTTCTCGGGTGTGGGTTGTCAGCCACGAATTCACTTGGTGGAAGTCGGTGATATCGACACTGGCGGTGCTTACTTGGGCACCGAGGCGTTCGGCCTTTCGGATCGTATCGACGGTCGCAAAGTGTGGGTGGTCCTCCGTGAGCAGCGGCCATTGGTTTCTGGGCGGGATTTCACTTCGGCTCAGCAGCGCGATATGTCGTGCCCCGCGTTCGGCGAGGTACACGGCCACGGTGCGGCCGAGGGCTCCGGCTCCGCCGGTGACAACGTAGGTGGCATCCGTCGTGAGTTTGGTGGGGAATGCCTTTGTCAGGCTGGTGCACGCCCGAAGGCGCGGCACGAATGTTGTGCGGCCGCGCAGTGCGATCTGGTCCTCGAAATCATTGCTGAGGATGTGCTCGCAGACGCGCGAAGCAGTCTCAGCGGGGTCGTCGGCGTCGTCAATGTCGACAAGTCCTCCCCACTGGGTGGCGAATTCCTGGTGGCCGACGACCCGGCCGAGCCCCCAGATCGTGGCCTGGTCGGGGGCAAGGTTTGAGGTTCCCGGTGCGGGCTGCGCATTGGCGGTAATCAAGTAGAGGCGCGGTTGGACTGTGTTGTAGTGGGCGACGGCTTTGACGATGTTGACAATGGTGAAAGCACCTGTATGAGTGTTCAGTTCGGCGGCGTCTACACTCACGCACGCGTCGTCCTGCCTGACCGGGGAGGTCGGTGCTGAGGGCCTTGTCCGGTTAGCGGGGGCGGGAATATCTATCGGCCAGCAGTTGATGATCCCCGCCAGGTCACCTTCTTTTTCGAGGTGCGCTTTCACCAACTGGCGCAGTTGCTCAGGCTGGCGGGGGTTGACCAGGTATCCCGCGTCGACTTCTGTCAGGGCACCGACGCTTCGGGGAATAACCGCTCGGGCACGGTGGCCGCGGCGGCGTAGATGTTCGACGATATTCGTGCCAACGCCGGAGGCGTTGACGAAAACGAGCCAAGACAGGTTGTCGGTGGCAGGGGCGTTGTCCTGATGATCGTGCGGGACGTCACCGTTGGCGACCCAGTGGACCTCGTACAGACCCTTGTCGAGGCGTTCGGGCGACATACGAGACGAGGCGCTGAGTGATGCCACGGTAAAGCCATTGAAGGCAGCGAGCGGCTCGCCAACGTCGTTGGTGATCGTGATGTCACACTCGACTTCTTCTTTGGTTGCTGAAACGACACGTAGCTGGGCAGTCATCTTCGCTTCGGGCGGATGATAGATGGCGCTTTGCCGAATGCGAGTGGGAAGATACGGGGTCTCGCTGGCGTCACGCCCGGGAATCGGTGCGCCGAGCAGTGTTTGAAAGGCACCGTCGACGAGCGCCGGATGAAATCGGTAGTTAAGGAGTTCGTCGGCGATCTGCGCCGGAACGGTGATTTGCGCTTCTGCCCAGCCGGCACCGGAAGTCACCGTGCTGACAGTCTGGAATGCGTCACCGTAAGCGAATCCGATGGCGCGGGTGTGTGAGTAGAAATCGTCACCGCTGATTGTGGTGACGGGCTCCGGGCCTTTCGGAGCGTCGCGCCAGTGCGGCGACGTTGAGAGTGTGTTGAGCTCTGCGGTCGCGGTAATGGCCCAGTTGAGGTCACCGTCAGCAGTTGCCGTGAATGCGGCGAATTCGAGGGTGCCGGTGCTTTGATTGAGGGTGGTCCTGAGAAGGGGATCGCAGGTTTCGGCGAGGATCAGGGCGCGGTGCAGCACCAGGTTGTCAACACGGTAATCGGTTGACCCGTAAACCGCCTCCGCAGCTGCCAGGGCAATCTCGATGAACACCGATCCGGGCACCAGCGTACTTCCCTGCACCTGGTGGTCCGCGAGAAAGGGAATGATGGCTGTGCTCAACTCGGCTTCCCAGGTTGGGTGCACCGCGTTGACCGATTGTCCCAGTAGGGGATGCACCGGGTTGTAGTGCAATTCCTCTGCTGCTTCGTCGGTTTCGTTCCAGAATCGCTTCAATTGCCAGGGGTAGGAAGGTAGCTTCGCAAGTCGCGCCTGCTGCGGCGGGTTCACAGCGTCCCACGCGATCTTGTGGCCGTGGCAGTGCAGAGCGCCAACGCAGTTCATCAGCGTACGGCCGTCGTCGTCATCGCGCCGCTGTGTTGCCAACACGACAACGTCTGTTTTTTGGGTCGCGGCGATCTCGATAATCGATGCCGCCAAAACAGGATGCGGGCCCAACTCGACGAAGTGCGTGTATCCATCATCAAGCATCTGGCGGGCAGCGGATTCGAACAGAACGGTAGCGCGGGTGTTCTGCCACCAGTAGGCGGCGCCGGCAGCGTATTCGTCCAGCTGTTCGCCGGTGACTGTGGAATACAGGGGGATGCTCGCCACGCCCGACGACAGCCCCTCAAGAGCGCGGTAGAGATCTTCTTTCACCGCCTCCATGTAATGGGTGTGGTAGGGCACCTTGACAGTGAGAAATCGGTTGAAGATCCTTACCTCGTCCAGCTGACCGGCGATGTCGTCGAGGATTTCGGTGTCGCCGGCGATGGTCAGTGCTGAGGAGCTGTTGACGGCGGCGATGGATATGCGCCGACCAATTTCATCGACCGCCTTGTCGTCGAGCGTCTCCATGAGCGCGTCTGTGCCGATGCCGATTGCAAGCATGCGGCCCAATCCGCTCGTGCGTTGTTGAAGGTGACTTCGGTGATAGACGATCCGAACTGCCTGCTCGAACGTGACCAAACCGGCGAGATAATGGGCGGCCACTTCACCTGCGCTGTGTCCGATCACGGCGTCAGGTTCGATTCCGAACTGTTTGAGCTGCTCAGCGAGTGCTATCTGGATGGCGAAGTTGGCAGGTTGCGCGACGTCTGTTTCAGCCATCCGAGAACGGCTTTCATCGGTCCGAAGCTCGTCGACCAAAGACCAGTCCGTATAACGGGATAGCTCGCGATCACATCGCAGGATGCTTTCGGTGAACGCGGGATATACGTCGAGCAGTCCTCGGCACATTTTCCACCACTGCGGACCCATGCCAGTACAGACGAATGCCAGCTTGGGAACAGTCGGGTAGGCACGGCCTGCGGAGATCAGCTCGCCGTCAGCGATGGCTCGAAGTTGGTCGCGCGCATCGGTCATGCTGTCCGCGGCGAGGGCGCGACGATAGTTTAGGTGAGAGCGGCGTTGGCTCAGGGTGTAACCAAGGTCAGCCAATTTGAGGTCGGGGTGAGCGCTCACGTGTTGCGCCAACTGATGGGCCGTCGCTTTCAACGCGTCCTCGGAACGCGCGGAAATCGGGAGCAAGCTAAGCGGCGGGTGCCGCCGATGATTCGAAGCGGGGACGTCGGCCGACGCGGGCGGCTCAGCCAACACGACGTGGGCGTTGGTGCCTCCGAAGCCGAAGGAGTTGACGCCTGCTATGCGTCGCTTGCTCTCGGGAAACTGGCGACCAGTGCGCGGAATGTCGATATTCAAGTCTGTCAGCGAGATTTGTCCGCTCGGGTTCTTTAGATGCAGGTTCGCCGGGATGTACCCGTGTTTGAGCACCAACGCTGTTTTGATCAACCCGGCCACCCCGGCGCCGGCCTCAAGGTGACCGATGTTGGTTTTGACCGATCCGATCAGTAGAGGATTTGTTGCCGCCCGGTCGGAAGCGAGCGCCTTGGCGAGAGCCCGCAACTCAACTGGGTCGCCGACAGGGGTTCCGGTGCCGTGCGCCTCCACGTACCCGATTTCGTTTGGGCGCACGCCGGCTCGTCGCAGCGCTGTTGTAATTGCTGCCTCTTGAGCTTGCTCCCGAGGCACGGTGATGCCGTCGGTGTGACCGTCTTGCGACACCGCGCCGCCTAAAATTTGCGCATAGATGTCGTCGCCATCGCGTAGCGCCTGCTCAAGAGGTTTGATGACGACGACCGCGCCACCTTCGCCCCGCGCGTAACCGTCAGCGGACTCATCAAACGCCTTGCAGCGCCCGTCAGGGCTGAGAAATCCGCTCTTTGATTCCGCGATAGCCGTATTCGGTCCGATCATGATGTTGACACCGCCGGCAAGTGCGAGATCACATTCGCCGTTCCAGATGCTGAGCGCCGCAAGGTGTACCGCGACGAGCGAGCTGGAGCACGCGGTGTCGATCGTCATGCTCGGCCCGCGGAAGTCGAAGGTGAACGAGATCCGGTTCGCCAGCATCGTCATCATCATTCCGGTAGCGGAATGAGTTTTGAATTGAAAACGGCTGGTGCGGCCCTGATTCTGCAGCAGTTGGTAGTCAAGGGTGAAGCCGCCGATGAAGACCCCAACCTCAGCTCCGGCCAATGCGTCCGCGCATATCCCCCCGTCTTCCAGGGCCTCCCACGTAGCCCGCAGCAGCAAGCGTTGCTGCGGATCGACCAAGTTGGCCTCACGTGGCGAGATGCCGAAGAATTGTGGGTCGAATTGGTCTATTTCGCGAAGGAACCCGCCTCGACGGGTGACCATCTTCCCGACCTTGTCTGGATTTGGATCGTAGTATTTGCCGACGTTCCAACGTGTTTTGGGAACGATGCACGTGGCGTCGACTTCGTTGCACAGCAAGTTCCAGTAGCTTTCCGGAGAATCCGCACCGCCTGGAAGCCGGCATCCTATTCCGACGATCGCCAACGGCCGGCGACTAGCTACTTCAGTCAGCAAGTTCATCCCTTCGCCCCATAAGCGGTCGTGAGTTCACGCTGAACCCCCGGTCCGCAGTTAGCCTTACGCTGGCAATCAAGCACATTTCACTTCTAAGAGATCGCTGTCATGACGCAGACGTTCTCGGTTCCGCGGCAGGAAGCACGAGCAATACAGAGCGGCGCCGCAGTGACGAGATCCTTGGCGGGACGAACGTTCAGATGAGGTTGCGGGGTCGACAGTGAGACGTGGAGCATTGGGGTGTTTCCCAACGGAGGGGGGGCTCCGTCAAATATTTGAGCCGGCACGTCTTTCCGGTGGTCAACGAAGTTGGAGCGCGGGCGCTGCACTGAGAATCCATTCATGACTGATGGGATTTACCGCTTGTTCGCGACGGTAGATGGATCGGAGTTCGCGCAGCAGCGAGTCGCGTTGCCACACTTGGACCTGCCGCATGACATCGTCCTCGGCGAACCTTCCGCTTTTATCCCCCACGACGGCGTCTACCAGTTGACCCGCAATTTGACGCAGCATTCGGGTATTAGCGTCGAATTGCGCAGTGAAATCGTGAGACTTACCCATCATCACGGTGTGCAGGGTCACCATGAAATTGAGTGGCGAATACAGATCGACGAATCCCGCCGAAGGGCGGGCGCTCTCGATTGCGGCCCATTCCCGGAAAAATTGCTGCATACGATTACTGAGGTCGATGAGGCCTTCGACGTGTGGCCCTACCTCGCCATCGTCGGCGACGCTGACGAATCGGTCGTTGCTGTAGAGCAGTCCGACGAAGCCCCAGTAAAACGCAATGTCCCAGATAATCTTTGCCGACATTACCGCTGGCGAGCCCATTAAGGTGTACTGGTGACAATATATAGCGAGCCACATCTCAGTGAGAGATCGAAAAAGCGAATCGCTGATGGCGGCTCGGGCATCGACTCTTTCTCCATCGAGGTCGCGCGCGATCATATCGGTGATGAGCCCGTTGCCAATCGCTATCAGGTCCAGCCCCGACGAGTAGAGCGGGTCTAGGAAAATTCCGGAGTCCCCGGTAAGGCACCAGCGGTCACGACCGTCATATACTTTCGTGGCACCGTGACTGTAATGCTTCATCACCCTGAAGTCTTTGATCTGGTGGTCATGCTGCGTCAAAGCCGCAGCGCATTGCGGTTCGTGCTCACGAAGCCAGGATTGAGCTTTAGCAAGCGTGTTGAACTGGTCAAACGCGTGGAACGCGGGATCAGCCACAATGCCGACACTGGTGGATCCCGAGGGGAGTCGGATCAGCCAGACCCAGTAGCCTTCGCCCATTAGATGGTTGGTGGATAGTGCTCGGTCACCTTCGACTAAGCGCGCCTGCCAACTCGGGTCATCGCTCCACTGACTAACGTCGAGTTCGGCGGCAACCCGCAGCCACACAGCATTGCAGTTGTGCTCGTTGGCGCATCTGAGGTCCAACTGCCGGCTCAGCGTCCGATTTCGTCCGGAAGCGTCCACCACCCAGCGGGCCGTCGTGTGCGTGATGGTGTCACCGGTTTGAAAGGAAACCGTATGTGCGCCGTCCGGTGTCCCCAAGTCGACTGATCGGACACGCCCAGAAGCGATTTCCACGCCGGCCGAAAGGCATCGCCGGTTCAGCTCGTTCTCTAACCTGCCGCGGTCGATTTGGAAAGTCACTTGAGGCGTGAATGCCGTGCTGCCCAGTTCCTGCCGTTGCGCGATATCGGTGTTTCCATCGTGGGAAAAAAACATTCGCAAACCCATCTTGCGAATTTGCGAAGTGTGCAGATGGTCGGCCAACCCAAGGCGATCCCGTAGATACTGCGCGGCAACCTCGACCGTCGACTCGCCCACCGTATGGGTGATCTCGGGCACCGGGTGAGCGGTTGGCTCGACAATCAGGATGCGCGTCGTGGGCCGCGCGCGACGAATCTCTAGCGCCAGGGTGAGGGCGGCCACGCCGCCTCCCACGATTGTCACATCGTGATGTGTTGCGGTGGTGCCGACATCCGACAGCTGAGCCTTGATTTTCCGGGCGAGGGCTTCGCGTGTCTCCGAGGTCATGTGCGACAGCTGGTCTCGTACGTCCACAGGTTGCCCTCCCGTCACACTCATCCTGCGCAGTCACGGATATGCCACTTAGTGCCCACCCTTCACTAAGTTAAACGTTAACTTACTGAAAATATCTTGCGTTGGCTAGATGGTGAGCAGGTTCAGCCGGGACTGCTCGCTTGTTGGAGCGCACTGAGGAGACCGTCGGGGTCTGCGACGGTCACGGTGAGAGCGGAGTGGTCACGCAGCCCGATGACACGCCGGATTCGTGGTTCGAAGTGAATGCAGACGCCGGCGGTCGCGTTGGTTCCGAACGTCAACCCGTCGTCGGCCATGGACAGCCGCGGTCCGACAGCAGTCCACCAACGGTACGGGCCGGTGATGTGGGCATCGGCTACTTGGCGTAACGGCACATCGACCCGAAATGGTCCGTAACGGGCCATGAAGCGACCGTCGTCGAGCGTCACCCCCTGGCCTCGGGACCAGACTCTGAATGGAAGCCAGAGTGGCGCCAGCCGACGGTCGTAGCGGTACGGAAAAAATCGGGCCTGTGGCGTGGTTGGTTGCATACTGCATGACTACTACGGTTCCGCGTCATTGGCCATGCCGCGTGCTGGGCTATCGTCGTCGCGTCACCAGTTCATCGATCCCGGAATACCTTTGAACGGGCCGGCAATCCAGCTGGTGATCCATCCGCCATAAAAGCCCCCGGGCTGCGGTACGACCTGCTCGCCGTTGACCGTGCAGCAGTCAACGTGTGCGGCCATTACGGAGACAGCACCAGCGATCGCCGCGAAAGCGGGCGTGGGCTCAGGGTAAGTCCACGCGGATTTGTGCGCGACCCGGTCAGTGCTGACCAGGTCGTAATACGTTGCCTGGCCTTTCCATTCACACCACGACGTGCCGGAAGCCAGACGCAGCACGCCATCGGCGAAGCACTGACGTGGCAGATAGTAGGAAGGCGGGTGGCTGGTTTCTAGTACTCGCCATGCCTGCTCGGTCGATGCGATGATGCTGCCGCCCAACTCTACTGTGATCGACCCTTTGAACGGCTCAAGCCGGGGTGGCCGGGGATAGTCCCATACCGATTCTTGATCTGGGCCCGGCTTATGGGGCACCCGTCGATTCGTCACGGCCACGCCGCGCCGAGCGGGCTGATAACGCGACCGCTCATTGTGCCGCCGCGTGCCCCAAGACGTGCCGCAACGCCTGCTCCAAGCGCGGGTGGCGGAACGGGTGCCCTGCTTGGTTCAGCCGGGAAGGGATCACTCGTTGGCTCGCGCAGGCCAGTTCGCGGGCGCCCTGGGCGCCCAGCAGCACCTTTGGGCCCAGGGCGGGCACCGGCAACAACGCGGGCCGACGCAGGACATGGGCGAGAGTACGGGTGTAGTCGCTGTTGCGGGCGGGTTCTGGGGCGACCGCGTTCACCGCACCCGACAGGCTGTCATTCCATAGTCCGTGGTGATAAATGTCCACCAGGTCGTCGATTCCGATCCAGGGCAGCCATTGTTGGCCATTGCCAACCCGCCCACCGAGTCCGGCGCTGAACAGCGGCCGAAACAGGCGAAGGGTGCCGCCGCGCGGCGACTGAACAATGCCGGTGCGCACGTGCACCACCCGTACGCCGGCCTGCTCGGCCGGTGCGGTCGCGTCTTCCCAGTCGGCGACAACGTCGGCCAAAAAGCCATCGCCGCGATCGCTCTCCTCGGTCACGATGTCGTCACCGCGGTCATAACCGTAATAGCCGACCGCGGACGCCGATATCAGCACCGCCGGACCGCTCGGCGTTCTCGCTGCAAGCTCGGCCAACCGCCGGGTTGGGCCGATCCGGCTGTTGCGAATCGCGTGTCGGTGTGCTTCGTTGAACCGGCCCGCTATTGAGGCGCCTGCCAGGTGGATCACCGCGTCGATGCCGGCCAGCAGATCGGGCGCAGGCTCAGTCGGATTCCACTGGCGCTCATCACTTGTCGCAGGTTCGTGGCGAACTAGTCGAATGACCCGATGGCCGCCCGTGGTCAAAAATGCGGTGAGCGCTGAGCCGACGAGCCCGGAGGATCCGGTGACCGCGATGGTCTTCGGAGTCAGGCCGTGCTCGGCGGCGCGCCGGTGGGCGGCCAGGTCATCAGCCAGCTGGCGATGCCGGTAAACAAACATAGCGCGCAACATTCGCTCCGGCACCGTCGTCGCGACTCGGTCGGTCACCTGGGTCCGGTCGCCGTCGGCCTCGTCGAATTCGTGCGTGTGGCGCCACCGCACCGCGACCCGGGCGGGAACCGACGCGAGCCCATCAGCACTGATTTCGTCGACGAAACACCGGGGCGGATCGTAGTGATCCGCTTGATGCTGGGCGATCCAGCGCAGACCGCCGGGAAGCGCGAGCACGGCGCGACCGTCATCAAGCGAGGACGCTTCGGCGATCACTCGCATCGGCTGCCACGGCGGCGACAATCGGGCGAAGGCGCCCGGCCGGCCGTGCCATGCGAAGACCTCGTCGCGGGGCGCGTCGATGACGCTTGAGTACACCAGTCCCATTTCGTCGACGGTACCGGCGAGACAGCCCACATGCGATCACGGCACAGTAGTCGACATGAGTATCCGTCGAGCCGGCATCTCGCTGGTCGATAATCTGCTCGACCGTGCGGTCGTTCCCGGCTATACGCGTTTTGGTTATCGACTGCGAAGATTTGCCTGGTCCGACGATGACCCGGTCGGCGACGCGCTGTGCGGGCGGACCGTCATGGTAACGGGAGCGAACAGTGGTATCGGAAAGGCAATTGCGGCCGGCTTGGCCGAGCTTGGTGCGAAGGTTCTGATGACAGTGCGTAATGCCGAGCGCGGTGAGCGGGCTCGTGCCGAAATCGTGGCTGCGCGGTCGGATGCCGAGTTGCACGTCGAGGTGTGCGATGTCGCCGACCTGGCCGCTGTCGGTGACTTCGCCGACGACCTCACCAGCCGGGTGTCCCGGTTGGACGTACTCATTCACAACGCCGGTGTCCTTCCCTCGGCTCGCGCGGAAACCGGCGAGGGGCACGAGATCACGCTGGCGACTCATGTGCTGGGTCCGCTGTTGTTGACCGAGCGCCTCCGTCCGATCCTGGCCCGCTCCGACAGTTCGCGGGTGATCTTGATGTCGTCGGGCGGGATGTATAGCCAGCGCTTACATGTCGATGATCCGGAGTACCGCGACGGCCATTACCGCGGCGCCATTGCCTATGCGCGCACCAAGCGGATGCAGGTGGCGCTCACGCCGATCCTCGCCGAACGCCTTGCGGCAGAGCGGATCTCTGTGTACAGCATGCATCCCGGTTGGGCGGACACGCCGGGGGTGGCCGATTCTCTGCCGGTCTTTCGCATGCTTAGCGGCCCGATGTTGCGCGGACCAGCTGAAGGGGCCGACACCGCAGTTTGGCTCGCCGCCACCAAACCGGAACCACCAACTGGGCAGTTTTGGCACGACCGACGGCCACGTCCCGAGCACTACCTGTCGTTCACCCGGGAAAAAGACCGCGACCGCGAACTGCTTTGGCGCTACTGCGCGGACGCTATCGGCATCGAGTGATCCTGCTACCGGTCCAGCAGCGCGTGTTCGACGATCGGCAACCGGGGCAGCGGCTGGCGTTCGCGGCGCTTTGCCGCCAGGTACACCTGCGCGGTCTCCTCGGCCACGGTGTGCCAGTCGAAGTCCGAAGTCAGCCGCCGCCGGGCGGCGTGCGCACGGCGCTGCGCGGCGGCCGGGTCGTCGAGCACGGCACCGACCGTCTTGGCCAGCTGGGGCACGTCGCGCGGTGGGCAGGACATGCCGGTCTGGCCGTTGATCACCGCCTCGCCCAAGCCGCCGATGTTCGACGTCACCAGCGGAGTGCCGGCCGCGGCGGCCTCCAGCGCCGCTAGCCCGAACGGCTCGTAGTGGCTGGGCAATACGGCTGCGTCGGCGTGGTGCAGCGCGGCCAGCAGGTCGGCATGGTCGAGGCGTCCGACGAAGTTGGTGGCCTTGAGCACCCGGTGTTTTCGCGCCTGGTCGACGAGCCAGTCCTGCTGGGTGCCCTCACCGGCAACGGTCAGCGTCGTTCCGGGGTGGGCGCGCCTGATCCGCGGCAATGCGGCGATCGCGTCGTGTACGCCCTTCTCGTATTCCAGCCGGCCCACATACAGCAGCTCCGGTGGGCCGGTGCGGGGCCGACGGGCCGCGAAGGGCCAACGCCCCGCGTCGATTCCGTTGCGGATCACCGTGATCTGGCTCAACCCCGGACCGAACAGTTCGGTGATCTCGTCGCTCATCGACGCCGAACAGCTGATCAGCGAGTCGGATTCGCGCACCAGCCATGACTCGAGGGCGTGCACCTGGCGGCTGACGGGACCGGACACCCAGCCGGAATGCCGGCCGGCCTCGGTCGCATGGATGGTGGAAATCATTGGCACGTCGTGGAACTCGGCTAGCGCCATGGCAGGGTGGGCCACCAGCCAGTCGTGTGCGTGCACAACATCGGGGGTGAAATCCAGCAACAGCCCGGCGCGGGTCATCGCGTGTCCCATGGCAAGGGTCCAGGCCATCATGTCGTCGGCGAAGCTGAACTCATGCGGGTCCTGGGCGGCCGCAACCACCCGCACGCCCTCGCTGAACTCCTCTGTCGACGGGTGCGTGCTCGGGTCGGTTCCCGTAGGGCGGCGGGAGAGGACGACGACCTCGTGGCCGGCCACGGCCAACGCTGTCGACAGGTGGTGGACGTGGCGGCCCAGGCCGCCGATCACCACCGGCGGGTACTCCCACGACACCATCAAGATCTTCATGCGGTTGCCCACTTTTGGCGCGCCCACCTTGGGCGCGAGCGTGCGTGTCCCCGGTCCGACACGCCGCTTTTGGACCGGGGACACGCACGCTCGCGGGAAAAAGAAACCGACTTCAGCATGGCAGCCGCCGGGCGTCGAGGGCGCCGAACAAACCGTCGGCACGGTTCCAGCCCTCGGCCAGTCGCTGGGCGACCTCGCGGCGCCCCGACGCCAGCGCATCGGCGATCTCGCGGGTGGCGTGGGCGTGCAGGTGCGCCCGGTAGCGGGCGTAGTCGGCCGCGGAATCCTTGCTGACCATGAACGGCCAGTCGCTGGAGACCGTCAGCAGCGTCTCGCGCAATATCTGGTCGGCGACCTGATCGCGGGGGATCGGCCCATCCAATGACGCGTTCTGGGTCAGCGCCTTGTCGACCGTACTCAGCGCGGTGTCGACCACCTCGGTATTGAGCTGCACCAGATCGGCCACCTTGTCCCCGGACCACACCTGCCAGTCCTTGCCGGAACCCCAAGAGCTGGGCGGCAATTCGACGGCAGAGCCGACAAAACCGTCGGCGATTGCGTCGCTCAAGGTGCCGACCCGCACCCCGGCTTCGGGCAGGGCCCGCAAGACCCGCTCCAGCCATACCGGTCCCTCGTACCACCAATGGCCGAACAACTCCGTGTCGAACGCGGCGATGACATGGGCCGGTCGGCCGATCCGCTCGGATTCCGCCAGCAGTCGGCCGCGGACGACGTCGACGAAGTCGGCGACGTGGACGTCGACCGCACGGTCGGCGCGCTCGGGATCGTAGGGCGCCTTGGCATCCGAAGGCACGTTGCGGCCGGTGACCCGGGCCGGCTTCAGGCCGGTGCGATGGTCGTAGGTGTGGAAGTCGCGGTAGACGGCGTGACCTGGGTAGCCGGATTTCGGCGACCACACCCGGTAGCTGACTTGTAGGTCACGCCCGAACGCCACCACATCGGTGTCGCCGACCGACCGTCCCAACGCCGTGTCGCCGTGCAGGGAGGGGCCGTCAACCATGAAATGCCCGACTCCGGCTGCGGCGTAATCGTTTTCCATGCCCGGGGCATAGGCGCATTCGGGAGCCCAGATGCCGCTCGGGGTGTGCGCCAACCGCTGCCGAGTGTCGGCCAGCCCTTCACGCAGCGCGAATTCCCGCAGCCGCGGATGCAGCAACGGCTGGAACGGGTGCGCCAGCGGACCGCCGAGCAACTCCACCGTGCCGGCATCGACTAGGCCGCGCAGCAGCGGGCTGCCGCCGTGGTGCCACAGCGTGGCGAAGTCCTCGAGAGCCTGGTCGGCTTCGGCACGCTCGCGAATCCCGAAGTCCCGCAACGGTTCCGGCAGGCTGGCGGCTTCGGCGGCGCGCAGCCCCCAGTTGGCCAGCCAGTGGTACATGCCCTCGAGGCAATAGGGGTCGTCGAGTTGGGCGGTCACCACCGGTGTCATCCCCAGCGTGACCACCCGGTGCCGGTCCTCGTCGGCCAGGGTGTGCAATACCCGCAGCAGTGGTAGGTAGGCCGCCGACCACGACTGGTAGAGCCACTCTTCGCCGACCGGCCAGCGGCCGTGGTGGGCCAGCCACGGTAGGTGGGTGTGCAGCACCAGGGTGAACAGACCAGGGACCCGGTCACCGGTCGAGTGGCTCACGGGCGCACCGCGATCGCGACGAGATCCAGGCTGGTGTCGATATCGCGGTCGGCTGCGTCGACGATCTCGAAGTCGGCGGCACTGACCGCGGCGACATCGGCCAGTAGGTCAGCAGACCAGGGCGCGTCGGCCACCGCCCGGGCAACCTGCGCATCGATGATCGAGCCGCCGTGGCGGGCATCCATGTCGGCCAGCCGCGGCCCGTGGAAGACCCCGCTCATTGTCACCGTGGTGAATCCGGCGTCGAGCAGCAGCTGCCTGAGTTCGTCGGCATTGAGTTCGCGGGTATGAAACGGGTTGATCGGAGTGTCGCGGCCCGGTGAGAACGTGATCCGGTTCGGTGTGGACACCATCAGAACCCCCGACGGCCGCAACACCCGGGCGCACTCGGCGACGAATTGTGTCTGATCCCACAGATGCTCGATGACCTGGAAATTGACCACGGCATCCACCGAAGCGTCCGGTAACGGCAGCGCAGCGAGGTTGCCGTGCATGACCTGCACGCGGGGATAGCGCGCACGCACGTGGGCGACGGTGGACTCGTCGTAGTCCAGCGCGACCACTCGGCGGGCCACCGCGGCGATCAAGTCGGCGCCATAGCCTTCGCCACAGCCCGCCTCGAGCACCTCGCGGCCGGCGCAACGCGAAGCCAACCGCTGGTAGACCACTTCGTGGCGCCGAAACCAGTAGTTCTCCACGTCCAGGCCGGGAATGGTGCGCTCACCGGTCAACGGCAGTGCGGCGTCGACCGGGGTGTGCGGAACGTCGGGAACTAATGCGCTCATTGCATGAGCAGGCTAGCCCCTGCGACGCAGATCGCGAACGGGTCACCGCAGACGGGCGGGCAATCGGCTTAGCACGACCCGCTATGGTGTGAGAGCGAACCGCACAAAGTTACCGCTCAGTAACATGCGCGTGTGGTGGCTTAAGACGTGACCCAGTCCTGCAGTCGACGGCTGCGGGACTCCTTCGAGGAGGACGAACCACACTTATGACGAACATCGTGGTCCTGATCAAGCAGGTCCCAGACACCTGGTCGGAGCGCAAGCTCACTGACGGCGACTTCACGCTGGATCGCGAGGCCGCCGACGCCGTGCTGGACGAGATCAACGAGCGCGCCGTCGAAGAGGCGCTGCTCATCCGGGAGAAAGAGGCCGCCGACGGCACCGAGGGGTCGGTGACCGTGCTGACCGCGGGCCCGGAGCGGGCCACCGAAGCGATCCGCAAGGCGCTGTCGATGGGCGCCGACAAGGCCGTCCACCTGCTCGACGACGGCATGCACGGCTCCGACGTCGTCCAGACCGGCTGGGCGCTGGCCCGCGCGCTGGGCACCATCGAGGGCACCGAGCTGGTGATCGCCGGTAACGAATCCACCGACGGCACCGGTGGAGCCGTACCGGCCATCATCGCCGAGTACCTGGGTCTGCCGCAGCTCACCCACCTGCGCAAATTGTCGGTCGAGGGCGGCAAGATCACCGGCGAGCGAGAGACCGACGACGGCGTCTTCACCGTGGAGGCCTCGTTGCCGGCGGTGGTCAGCGTCAACGAGAAGATCAACGAGCCACGCTTCCCGTCGTTCAAGGGCATCATGGCCGCCAAGAAGAAGGAAGTCACCAACTTGACGCTGGCCGAGATCGGTGTCGAGGGTGACGAAGTCGGGCTGGCCAACGCCGGGTCGAAGGTGCTGGCATCGAACCCGAAGCCACCCAAGACGGCCGGTGAGAAGGTCACCGACGAGGGCGACGGCGGCACCAAGGTCGCCGAATACCTGGTCGGCCAGAAGATCATCTAAGACCCCTAGACCCGAAAGATACGGACATAACTCATGGCTGAAGTACTTGTGCTCGTCGAGCACGCTGAAGGCGCGCTGAAGAAGGTCACCTCCGAACTGATTACCGCC
The DNA here is from genome assembly GCF_059812585.1 of Mycobacterium sp. NGS48. Lineage (NCBI taxonomy): Bacteria > Bacillati > Actinomycetota > Actinomycetes > Mycobacteriales > Mycobacteriaceae > Mycobacterium > Mycobacterium sp. NGS48. Next base: position 39,404 of record NZ_JCALCY010000017.1, on the reverse strand, counting down.
GCCCGTGTGCTGGGCGAGCCGGCCGCCGTCGTGCTCGGTGCGCCCGGAACGGCCGAGCCGCTGATCGACGGCCTGAAGTCGGCCGGCGCTGCCAAGATCTACGTCGGCGAATCCGAAACGGTCGACAACTACCTGATCACCCCGGCGGTCGACGTGCTGGCCGCATTGGCCGAATCGGCTGCGCCGGCGGGCGTGCTGCTGGCCGCAAGCGCCGACGGCAAGGAAATCGCCGGCCGGCTGGCCGCGCGGATCGGCTCGGGGCTGCTGGTCGACGTCGTCGACGTGAAGGAAGGCGGCAAAGCGCTGTGGTCGATTTTCGGTGGCGCGTTCACTGTCGAGGGGCAGGCCAACGGTGACACCCCGGTGATCACCGTGCGCGCCGGTGCGATCGACGCCGAACCGGCCGACGGAGCCGGCGAGCAGGTCACCGTCGAGGTGCCCGAGCCCGCCGAGAACGCCACCAAGGTCACCTCCCGTCAGCCCGCCGTCGCCGGCGATCGCCCGGAGCTGACCGAGGCCACCATTGTGGTCTCCGGTGGTCGTGGTGTCGGCAGCGCCGAGAACTTCAGCGTGGTCGAGGAATTGGCGGACGCGCTGGGCGCTGCGGTCGGTGCCTCGCGTGCCGCGGTGGACTCCGGCTACTACCCGGGGCAGTTCCAGGTGGGGCAGACCGGTAAGACGGTGTCGCCGCAGCTCTACATCGCGCTGGGCATCTCCGGCGCAATCCAGCACCGCGCCGGTATGCAGACCTCCAAGACGATCATCGCGGTCAACAAGGACGAAGAGGCGCCGATCTTCGAGATCGCCGACTACGGCGTGATCGGCGACCTGTTCAAGGTCACCCCGCAGCTGACCGAGGCGGTCAAGGCCCGCAAGGGATAGCTTTTGCTGCGTGATTAGACGTAAAAGCCCCCGCACACCCGGTGTGTCGGGGGCTTTTACGCCTGCTCGGCAGGCGCTCACCGGCCGCGGCGCCGAGTGCGCGCAACTGGACGAACTTCTGAAGGCGGCCCGCACCGGCCACAGCCAGATATTGGTCCTGCGCGGCGAAGCCGGCATTGGCAAGACGGCGCTGCTGGGATACCTCAGCGACGCTGCCGCCGATTTCGAGGTGATCCGCGCCGCCGGGGTGGAGTCCGATATGGAACTCGCCTACGCCGGGCTGCAGCAGCTGTGCGCCCCGCTGATGGACCGCCTCGGAATACTGCCCGAACCGCAGCGCGAGGCGCTGTGCATCGCGTTCGGGTTGAGCACCGGGCCCGCCCCGGACCGGTTTCTGGTCGGGCTTGCAGTGCTGGGATTGCTCGCGGCGGCCGCGGGGGAGCAGCCGGTGTGCTGCATTGTCGACGACGCTCACTGGCTGGATCGGGTTTCCGCCCAGACGCTGGGGTTCGTGGCGCGGCGGCTGCTGGCCGAGCCGATCGCCCTGGTGTGCGCGCTGCGCGAACCCGTCGACGGATTGACCGGGTTGCCGAGGCTGATGCTGCGCGGCCTGGCCGACGCGGACGCCCACGCGCTGCTGGAATCGGCGCTGCCCGGCCCGATTGACCCGCAGGTCGCCGACCGGATCGTCGCCGAAACCCACGGCAATCCGCTGGCGCTGGTGGAGCTGCCCCGCGGGTTGTCCGCGGCCGAGCTGGCCGGCGGCTACTACCGCCCGGACGTGCAGCCCGTCGCCGGGCAGATCGAACGGCACTTCCTGGCCCAGATCCGGTCGTTGCCCGACGACACCCAACGGGTGCTGCTGGTGGCCGCCGCGGAGCCGGTGGGCGATGCGACGCTGCTGCTGCGGGCGGCCGAGTCGCTGGGGATCGCGCCCGGTGCGTTGGCCCCCGCCGAGGAGGCCGGACTGCTCGAAATCGGTGCGCGGGTGCGGTTTCGCCACCCGCTGGTCCGTTCGGCGACCTACCGTGCGGCAACGGGCGCCGATCGCCGCGACGCTCACCGCGCCCTGGCCGAGGCAACCGACCCCGCGCACGACCCCGACCGTCGCGCGTGGCATCGCGCCTACGCGGCGGCCGCTCCCGACGAGTCCGTCGCTGCGGAGCTGGAACGATCCGCGGGCAGGGCTGCGCTGCGTGGTGGGACCGCCGCGGCGGCAGCGTTTTTGATCCGGGCTACCGAACTGACTCCCGACGCCACCGTGCGTGGAGCCCGCGCGCTCGACGCCGCCGAGACCAAGCGGGCGGCGGCTGAACTCGACGCCGCCGGTGAGTTGCTGGCCATCGCGGAGTTGGCGCCGTTGGACGAGCTGCAGCGGGCCAGGTTGGGGCGCATGCGCGCGCAGCTGGCATTCACCCGCAGCCGCGGCAGCGCTGATGCGCCCGCGCTGATCGGTTCGGTGCATCAATTCTTTGACGCCGCAAAGGCTTTAGAGCCACTCGACGCTGCTATGGCGCAGGAGACCCTGTTGGAAGCGGTCAGCGCGGCCATGTATGCCGGCCGGCAGTTCGGCGCTGCGGCGCGTGCGGACACGGTGGCGGCCCTGCTCGCCCGGCCGGACACCGACTCCACCCGCCCGGCCGATCTGCTGCTGCGCGGCTTGACCACCCGGATCAGTCAAGGCTGCGCGGCCGGTGTGGCGCCGATGCGCGCGGCAATAGCGGCGATAGCCCCCGAAACCTGGTCGTGGCAGGCGTTTCCGATTGCCCACGAAGCTGTCGTGCACGACCTGTGGGACGACGAGTCCTGGTACCGGATCGCCACCGACGCGGTGCGGGTCGCCACCGACGGCGGCGCGCTGGCGATGCTGCCGGCGGCCTTGACGACGCGCGCCGGGGTGCACGTGCAGGCCGGCGAATTCGCGTCAGCGCGGGCGCTTATCGCCGACGCCCGGACACTGTCCGCCGCTGCCGGCCATACGCCGGTGCGCTACCACGAACTGGCGTTGGCGGCCTGGGCCGGTGACGAAGCGGAGACCACCGAGCTGGTCGAGGCCGCCACGCGGGACGCGGCCGCCCGCGGTGAAGGCCGGGTCAGCGCCCTCGTCGGCTATGCCACCGCGGTGTTGCGTATCGGCCTGGGCCACTACCCGGTGGCCTGCGCGGCGCTGTGTCGGGCGTGTGAATACGAAGATCTGGGTCTGTACGGATGGAATCTCTTCGAGCTGGTGGAGGCCGCCGTGCGCGCCGACGAGCGCCCGATCGCTCGCGATGCGCTGACAAAACTCGAGGAACGCACCCTGGCCGCCGGTACCGATTTGGCACTGGGGGCGCAGGCCCGGTCGCGGGCGCTGCTCAGCGACGGCCGCACCGCCGAGGAACTCTACGTCAAGGCGATCGAGCGGCTGGGCCGCACCCGCATCGTGGTGCAGCTGGCCCGCGCCCATTTGGTGTATGGGGAATGGTTGCGCCGAGAGAAGCGCCGCACCGACGCGCGCGTCCAATTGCGGACTGCCCACGAGATGTTCAGCCGGATGGGAGCCCACGCGTTCGCCGACCGCAGCCGGCGCGAACTCCAGGCGACCGGGGACAACACCAGCAAACGACCAAACGCCGCCGGTGACGTGCTGACTCCCCAGGAACAGCAGATTGCCGAACTGGCCGGCGCGGGTCTGACCAACCCCGAAATCGGCGCGCGGTTGTTCATCAGCGCACATACCGTCGAATGGCACTTGCGCAAGGTGTTCGCCAAGCTGGGAATCCGGTCCCGCCGCGAACTGCGCGACGGCTCCTGGCGCTAGACCGCCTGCCAGACCACGGACTTTCCAGGGTTCCCCCGCGGGCACCGGGGTGCCAGTGTTGTCCCATCACCACCGGGATTCACGAACTGGGAAGGGAACCAATGAAAATCACAGTGATGGGCGCCAGCGGGCAGATCGGCTCCAAGGTCGTCGCGCTGCTGGGCGCCGCCGGCCACGAGACCGTGGCCGCTTCCCGCAATACCGGCGCCGACGTGCTCACCGGCGACGGCCTGGTGGAGGCGCTGTCGGGCGCCGACGTGCTGGTCGACGTGGTCAACTCGCCAAACTTTGACGACGACCCGGTGATGGAATTCTTCACCAAGTCGGCGACCAACCAGGTGGCCGCGGCCAAGACCGCCGACGTCAGCCACTACGTCGTGCTGTCCATCGTGGGGTGCGACGGCCTGCCCGACAGCGGCTACATGCGCGCCAAGGTGGCCCAGGAACGCATCATCACCGAATCGGGGCTGCCTTACACGATCGTGCGCGCGACCCAGTTTCACGAGTTCGCCGACGCGATCACCGCGTCGCTGACCGTCGACGGGGAGGTGCGGGCCCCCGACGGCCAGATCCAGCCGATCGCCGGCGCCGACGTGGCCGCCGAGGTGGCCCGGGTCGCCCAGGCCGCGCCCGTCGACGGCATCGTCAACGTCGGGGGGCCGGAGAAGATGAGTTTTGCCGAGCTGGCCAAGCTGGCGCTGGCCCACCGCGGCGAGGACCTGCCGATCGTCGTCGACCCGTCGGCGGTCTACTTCGGCACCCAGGTTGGTGACACCGGCCTGGTCACCGGAGAGGGCGCCGTGTTGGCCAGCACCCGGTTGGCCGAATGGCTGGCAGCGCAGTGAGCGAACTGCACGGCCAGACCGCGCTGGTGACCGGGGGAACGGCGGGCATCGGCCTCGAGTCCGCGCGGCTGCTTGCGGCTGAGGGCGCCGCGGTGATCATCACGGGTCGCTCCCGTGACCGCGGTGCCGCGGCCGTCGCCGAGTTGGGCGCCGGGGCGCGTTTCGTGGCCGCCGACCTGTTGGATTTGGAGTCGGTGAAAGCCCTTGTCCGGCAATGCGGTGACGTCGACATCGTGGTGAACAACGCGGCCAGCTTCCCCGGCGCGTTGACCGTGGAACAGGACGTCGCATCATTCGAGTCGACCTTCGACACCAACGTGCGCGGCGCCTACTTCCTGGTTGCGGCGTTGGTGCCGGGCATGTTGCGCCGCGGGCACGGCAGCATCGTCAATGTCACGACGATGGCCGCGTTCAAGGGCATCCCCGGCGCGTCGAGTTACAGCGCGTCCAAAGCTGCGCTGGAATCGCTGACCCGCACTTGGGCGGCCGAATTCGGGCCACGCGGGGTTCGAGTCAACAGCGTCGCGCCCGGGCCCACCGCCACCGACGGCGTCGCCGCCGAGTGGGGCGACACCAACGACGAACTGGGCCGGGCGCTACCGCTCGGCCGGACCGCCAAGCCAGCCGAGATCGCCCAGGCCGTGCTGTTTTTGGCCTCGCCCCGCTCGAGCTTCATCACTGGTTCAACACTGCACGCCGACGGCGGCGGTGCCGCCGCTTAAACACCGTCGCGGGGGGCCGTCGTCATCACCGGACGGTCGCCAGCGGCCCGTATGTCAAGCCCGTCCAGAGTGCCTGCGGACCGCCATGTTTCAAGGATGTCGGCGTATTCGGTTGGGCTGCCGAAAAAGAAGCTGTCCTGGTTGAGTCTCTTGGTCGCTTGGCCCTCGCGGTTGTAATAGCCCGGCGTGCACGACTCACGCCGTCCGGCGATGACGCTGGAGCGTTGCACGACAGCGTCGACCCAGGCTGCTTCGGCGTCGGCGGTGGCTTCCAACTCCGCCACGCCGCCCTGTAGCGCCCAGGCGATCACCCAAGCGATGTGGCGGGACTGGGTGTCGATGAGGTAGGGGAAGTTCACCGTGAAGCCGGACTGCGCGATGCTTTCGATGAAGCAGTTCGGAAAGCCGTTGATCTGCAAGCCATGAAAAGTGCATATCCCGTCGGCCCATTTGTCGGTGAGGGTGGCGCCATCGCGACCGACGACTTCGAAGCCGGTCCGTTGCCGGTAATCGGTGCCGACTTCGAACCCGGTAGCGAAAATCAGGCAGTCCAGGGCGTATTCGACACCGTCGACAACAACGCCGCTTTCACTGATCTGCTCGACCCCGCGGCCGCGTGTATCGACCAGGGTCACGTTGGCGCGGTTGAACGTCTGCAGGTATTCGTCGTGGAAACAGGGCCGCTTGCAGTAATACCCGTACCAGGGCTTGAGCGCCTCGGCGGTGGCGGAATCAGTGACCAGCGAATCCACCCGCGCCCGAATCTCTTCCATCTTCGCGAAATCGGCCAGCTCCGCTGCGTTCGGACCATCGGCGTTCACGATCGGCATCTTCTTGGTGAGGCTGGTCCAGGCATCGTCAACCAGATCCTCGTCGGCTTGGCCGCCCGCCGTAAGGATTTGGAAGTTCTCCATGCGCCGGCGTTGCCACCCCTGCTGCAACGTCGCTGCCCATTGCGGGTCGGTGGGCCGATTGGCCCGTACGTCGACGGTTGACGGGGTCCGCTGGAACACGACGAGGCGCTGGGCCGCTTCGGCGAGGCGGGGAACACACTGGATGGCTGTCGCGCCGGTCCCGATGATTCCCACCCGCTTATCGGACAGCTCGGCGAGCTCTGGGCCGGTGTAGCCGTAATCCCAGCGGCTGGTGTGGAAGGTATGACCGCTGAAATCCGTAATGCCCGGAATGCCAGGGAGTTTCGGCTTCTGCAGGTACCCGTTGGCCATCGCCACGAACCTGGCGCGGATACGATCACCACGATCGGTGCTGATGATCCATCGCGATTCGACCGGGTTCCAACGAATTTCACGTACCTCGGTGTGCAGACACGCGTTTCGGTACAGGTCATAGTGCTCGGCGATGCGTCGGCAGTGGGCGAAGATCTCCGCCCCCTTGGCATACTTCTCGGTCGGGAGATAACCGAGCTCCTCCAGCAACGGCAGGTAGACGTAGGATTCGACGTCACAGGCAATACCGGGATAGCGATTCCAATACCAGGTACCGCCGACGTCGGCGGCTTTGTCGATCAGTCGCACATCGTCGACGCCGAGTTGTTTCAAGCGCGCTCCGATGAGTAGCCCACCAAAACCCGCGCCGACGACCGCCACGTCAACCGCGTCGGCCAGCGGGTCGCGGGTGAAGCCGGGATCGGCCCACGGATCGTCGCCGAAGCGGGCGAAGGCGCCGCTGATTTCGACATATTGATCGATACCGTCGGGCCGCAGACGGCGGTTGCGCTCCCTGGCGTATTTGGCGCGCAGCGCCTCGGTGTCGAATCGCAGGCCGCCGTCCATGGCAGCATCCTGGACTAATTCGCGATCCCGGGCAACGGCCGCTTGCTGGGCATTCACGCTCGACCGCTCCGCGGCCTGCATCGTCGCAGGGGGGCGTCGGTATTCTGGGCGGGTCATGGTCTACCTGGATCACGCCGCCACCACCCCGATGCATCCCGCTGCCATCGAGGCGATGACGGCTGTGCTGGGTACCGTCGGCAACGCCTCTTCGTTGCACACCACGGGCCGGGCGGCGCGACGGCGGATGGAGGAGTCCCGCGAACTGGTCGCGGCCAAGCTGGGTGCGCGCCCGTCCGAAGTGATTTTCACCGCGGGCGGCACCGAGAGCGACAACCTGGCCGTGAAGGGCATCTACTGGGCCCGCCGTGACGCCCAGCCGCGCCATCGCCGCATCGTCACCACCGCCGTCGAGCACCACGCCGTGCTGGACGCGGTGGGCTGGCTGGCCGAGCACGAAGGCGCCGAGATCACCTGGTTGCCCACCGCCGCGGACGGGTCGGTGTCGCCGGCAGCATTACGCGGCGCGTTGGAAGCCCACGACGACGTGGCGCTGGTGTCGGTGATGTGGGCCAACAACGAAGTCGGCACCATCATGCCGATCGCCGAGCTCGCCGCGATCGCCGCTGAGTTCGATGTGCCCATGCACAGCGACGCGGTCCAGGCGGTCGGTCAGCTGCCGGTCGACTTCGCTGCCGGCCAACTGTCGGCGGTCAGTGTGGCGGCGCACAAGTTCGGCGGCCCACCCGGCGTCGGTGCATTACTACTTCGCCGAGACGTCTCCTGTGTCTCGCTGTCGCACGGCGGCGGGCAGGAGCGGGACATCCGCTCCGGCACACCAGATGTCGCCGGCGCCGTCGCAATGGCCGCCGCCGTACAGATCGCAGTCGACGGGCTGGAGGCCAACAGTGCACGGCTGCACGCCTTACGCGACCGGCTGATCGACGGTGTGCTGACCGAAGTCGACGGAGCCCGCCTCAACGGCGCCCGCGAGCCGCGGCTGCCGGGCAACGCCCACTTCACCTTCGACGGCTGCGAAGGCGATGCATTGCTGATGTTGTTGGACGCCAACGGGATCGAGTGCTCGACCGGCTCTGCCTGCACGGCCGGGGTGCCGCAGCCGTCGCATGTGCTGCTGGCAATGGGCGCCGACCCGGCCAGTGCCCGCGGGTCTTTGCGGCTGTCATTGGGGCACACCAGCACTGACGCCGACGTCGATGCCGCACTGCGGGTGCTGCCGGGCGCGGTATCCCGCGCGCGGCAGGCCGCGCTGGCCGCAGCGGGAGTACCACGATGAAGGTTCTGGCCGCAATGAGCGGCGGCGTGGACTCGTCGGTGGCCGCCGCGCGCATGGTCGATGCCGGCCACGATGTGGTCGGTGTGCATCTGGCGCTGTCGCAAGCGCCCGGGACGCTGCGTACCGGCTCGCGGGGCTGCTGCTCCAAGGAGGATGCCGGCGACGCCCGCCGTGTCGCCGACGTGCTGGGAATCTCGTTCTACATCTGGGATTTCGCGGACAAGTTCAAAGAAGACGTGATCGACGACTTCGTGTCGTCCTACGCGCGGGGAGAAACCCCGAACCCGTGTGTGCGGTGCAATGAGCGGATCAAGTTCTCGGCGCTGGCCGCTCGCGCGCTTGCACTGGGTTTCGACACGGTGGCCACCGGGCACTACGCCCGGCTGTCCGACGGGCGGCTGCGCCGCGCGGTCGACGGTGACAAGGACCAGTCCTACGTGCTGGCGGTGCTCACCGCCGAGCAGCTGCGCCACGCGGCGTTCCCGATCGGCGACACCGCCAAGCCGCAGATCCGCGCGGAGGCCAACCGTCGCGGCCTTGCGGTGGCCGAGAAACCGGACAGCCACGACATCTGCTTCATCCCGTCCGGCGACACCCAGGCCTTCCTGGGTGCCCGCATCGGGGTGCGGCGGGGCACCGTGGTCGACGGCCAGGGCACCGTGCTGGCCGAGCATGACGGGGTGCACGGCTTCACCATCGGGCAGCGCAAGGGCCTGGGCATCGGCGGCCCCGGCGCCGACGGCCGCCCGCGCTACGTCACCGCCATCGACGCTGACAGCGGCACAGTACGGGTCGGAGCCGCCACCGACCTCGACGTGTGGAGGCTGACCGGGCACCAGCCGGTGTTCACCGCAGGCACGGCACCGTCCGGGCCCGTCGAATGTGCGGTCCAGGTACGCGCGCACGGCGACACCGTTGACGCCGTCGCGGCATTGGACGGTGAGCGGCTCGAGGTGGATTTGCGGGCTCCGCTGCGCGGGGTGGCGCCCGGTCAGACGTTGGTGCTCTACCGTCCCGATCCCGACGGCGATGAGGTGATCGGCAGCGCCACCATCGCCGGCGCTTCCTGAGCCCTTCGCCACCAGTACACACTCGCCGCTAGGGAATGTTGGCGGCGATGTTGGTCATCACCATGTCGGACACCGACTCCGGGAAACCGCAGAAGGTGACCTCCAGCAACACCACCGACTTGACCCGGTAGTCGCGGCCGCAGTCGCCCGGACGGGTCTGCAGCGACTGGGTGTCGGCGCGCCAATGGCCGACGAACGCCTTCCCGACCGAACTGGACCCACAGTGATCGACGGTTTCGACCAGGGCGTCGAAGGCGTGCTGCGCGGTGTCGGCATCACGGTAGGCGGCGGCGCCTTCGGAGATCAGCCCGCCCCGGGGCGGGTACTGGAAGGTGGTCTTGTGGAACTCCTCGACATCGGGCCCGAAGGTGACGGTCTCGGCGTAGACGAACCGGCACTCCGGCGGCGCTGTGTCGGCGAGCGTGTCGATGTCGATCGGCGACTTGCCATCCATCGACGGGATGATCGTCAGACGCTCGTCGGCGCCGGTGATCGCGCGCATCCGGAACTGGTCGAGTAGGACCCGGTCGACGTCGACACCGGAAACGGGTCCGGCGTCGAACGCCGGCAGCGCCGTGCCGCCCACCACTCGCGTGCACGCTGCGGCCAGCAACACCGCACCACACATCAGCAGTGGGCGCCACATTGTCTCAAGGGTAGTCGCGGGCTGCCAGTACGGTTGGCCGGTGAGCGTTTTCGCAACCGGCAGCGGAACCGGGTCATGGCCCGGGACTTCGGCGCGGCAGGCCGCCGAGGTCGTGGTCGGCGAGTTGGCCGGTGCGCTGGCCCATCTCGTCGAATTGCCCGCCAGGGGTGTGGGCGCCGACACCATCGGGCGAGCCGGCGGGCTGTTGATCGACGTGGCCATCGACGCGGTCCCGCGCGGCTACCGCATTGCAGCGCGCCCCGGCGCGGTCACCCGCAGGGCGGCCAGCCTGCTCGACGAGGACGTCGACGCGCTCGAAGAGGCCTGGGAAACCGCGGGCCTGCGGGGCAGTGGGCGTGCGGTCAAGGTGCAGGCGCCGGGGCCGGTCACGCTGGCCGCCGAATTGGAGCTGGCCAACGGGCACCGGGCGATCACCGACGCCGGTGCCGTGCGCGATCTCGCCGCGTCGCTGGCCGAAGGTGTCGCCGCACACCGCGCCACGGTGTCGCGCCGGCTGGATACCCCGGTCGTGGTGCAGTTCGACGAGCCGTCCCTGCCGGCGGCGCTGGCCGGGCGGCTGGCGGGTGTGACCGCGCTGAGCCCGGTGCACCCGATCGACGAGGCGCTGGCCACCACGCTGCTGGACAGCTGCGCCGCCACCGCCGGAGCCGACGTGATGGTGCACAGCTGCGCGGCCGGCTTACCGTGGAAGGTGTTGCTGCGTAGCGGTATTCACGCGGTATCCGTAGATGTCGCGACATTGCAGGCTGCCGATTTGGACGGGGTCGCCGAGTTCGTCGACTCGGGCCGCACGGTCATGCTGGGGGTGGTCGCCGCGGTGGCGCCGGCGCGGCGGCCGTCGATGGAAGAGGTCGCCGCTGCTGCGGTCGCGGTGATCGACCGGCTCGGCTTCGCCCGGTCGGCTGTGCGCGAGCGGATCGGCATCAGCCCGGCCTGCGGACTGGCCGGCGCGACCCCCGAGTGGGCCCGCGCGGCCGTCGAACTGGCCCGCAACGTTGCCGAGGCGTTCGCCGATGACCCCGAGGCGATCTGAGGTGGCAGCCATGTCAGCGCCCTCCGATAGCCTGCCAAGGTGAGCTCACCAGAAGCTGACCCGGTCCCGCCCGACATTCGGCGGCAATGGCGGGAACTGGCCGACGAGGTGCGCGAACACCAGTTCCGCTACTACGTCCGCGACGCGCCGATCATCTCCGACGCCGAGTTCGACACACTGCTGCGGGAGCTGGCCGCGCTCGAGGAGCGCTACCCCGAGTTGCGGACCCCGGATTCGCCCACCCAACTCGTCGGCGGCGCCGGCTTTGCCACCGACTTCGCCGAAGCCGAGCATCTCGAGCGGATGATGTCGCTGGACAACGTGTTCAGCACCGAGGAGTTCGACGCCTGGGCGGCCCGGGTGCGAGCCGAGATCGGCACCGACGCGCATTACCTGTGCGAGCTCAAAATCGACGGGGTCGCCCTGTCATTGGTGTACCGAAAAGGGCGCCTGGCCCGCGCGGCGACCCGCGGTGACGGCCGCACCGGCGAAGACGTCACACTCAACGCCCGCACCATCGACGATGTCCCCCAGCGGCTGGCCGCCAGCGACGACTATCCGATACCCGATGTCCTCGAGGTGCGTGGCGAGGTGTTCTTCCGGCTGGCCGACTTCGAGGCGCTCAACGCCGCGTTGGTCGAGGACGGCAAGACGCCTTTTGCCAATCCGCGCAACAGCGCCGCGGGCTCACTGCGCCAGAAGGATCCGGCGGTGACCGCTCGCCGCAAGCTGCGGATGATCTGCCACGGCCTGGGCCGCACCGAAGGATTTCGACCGGCCACGCTGCACGACGCCTATCTGGCGCTGCGGGCCTGGGGGCTGCCGGTCTCCGAGCACACCGCCCGTGTCGACGGGCTGGCCGGCGCGCACGAGCGCATCACCTATTGGGGTGAGCACCGCCACGACGTCGAGCACGAAATCGACGGTGTCGTCGTCAAAGTCGACGAGGTGTCGCTGCAGCGCCGGCTGGGTTCGACGTCACGCGCGCCACGCTGGGCGATCGCCTACAAATACCCGCCCGAGGAGGCACAGACCAAGCTGCTGGACATCCGGGTCAACGTCGGCCGCACCGGGCGGGTCACTCCCTTCGCCTACATGACACCGGTGAAGGTGGCCGGGTCGACGGTCGGGCTGGCCACCCTGCACAACGCGTCGGAGGTCGGGCGCAAGGGCGTGCTGATCGGTGACACCGTGGTAATCCGTAAGGCCGGTGACGTGATTCCCGAAGTGCTCGGTCCCGTCGTCGACCTGCGGGATGGCTCAGAGCGCGAATTCATCATGCCCACAACATGTCCCGAATGCGGGACGACGTTGGCTCCGGCCAAGGAGGGCGACGCCGACATCCGCTGCCCCAACGCGCGGTCCTGTCCGGCGCAGCTGCGGGAGCGGGTTTTTCACGTCGCGGGCCGCGGCGCACTCGACATCGAGGGATTGGGCTACGAGGCGGCCATCGCACTGTTGAAGGCCCACGTCATTGCCGACGAGGGCGATCTGTTCACCCTCACCGAAGACGACCTGCTGCGCACCGAATTGTTCACCACCAAAAGGGGTGCGCTGTCGGCCAACGGTAACCGGCTGCTGACCAACCTGGATAAGGCAAAGAAGCAGCCGTTGTGGCGGGTGCTGGTCGCGTTGTCGATCAGGCATGTCGGCCCGACCGCCGCACGTGCGCTGGCCACCGAGTTCGGCAGCCTGGATGCGATCACGTCGGCGTCGACCGAGCAACTGGCCGCCGTGGAGGGGGTTGGCCCGACGATCGCCGCCGCCGTCACCGAGTGGTTCACCGTCGACTGGCATTGCGCGATCGTCGACAAGTGGCGCTCTGCCGAGGTGCGGATGGCCGACGAACGCGACGCCAGCGTGCCGCGCACCCTGGAGGGGCTCTCTATTGTGGTCACCGGCTCGTTGACCGGCTTTTCGCGCGACGACGCCAAGGAGGCCATCGTGGCCCGCGGCGGCAAGGCCGCCGGCTCGGTATCGAAAAAGACCGCCTACGTGGTTGCCGGCGATTCGCCCGGATCCAAATACGACAAGGCCGTCGAATTGAATGTCCCGATTCTCGACGAGGACGGATTTCGAAAGCTGTTGGCGGAAGGGCCGGACTAACCTGAACGGGTCGGGGCCATTTGGGATGGGGATTGCCGATGACTGACGTTGAGGTGCATCACGACGGATATCCGGCCTATCGCCGGAAAGTTCGCTTCGACTGGTCGAATACCCCGCTGCACTGGGTGCCCGGCGACCCGTTCGCCACGCACATGATGAACGTGTTGCATCTGCTGCTGCCGGCCGGCGAGCGGTGGTTCATCCAGGTCGTCAACGAGGCCGAACCGATGGTGGACGATCCGGAATTGCGGGCGGCGATCAAGCCATTCATCCAGCAGGAATCCTGGCATGCCTTCGCACACCAGTTGGTGCTCGACCACCTGGCGGAGCAGGGCATCGATACCACTGCTTACACCGAAAACCTCCAAAAATGGTTGTCCAGGCTCGGTGATCAGCGTCCGAATTGGCCGAAGCCACTGCAGCGGTGGTGGCTGTACCGGCGGCTTGCGGTGGTCGCTGCGCTTGAGCACTTCACCGCCGTGTTGGGGCAGTGGGTGATCCAGAACCGTGGCCTCGACTACGCCGGAGCCAACCCGGCCATGCTCGACTTGCTGCGCTGGCACGGCGCCGAGGAGATCGAGCATCGGTCATTGGTTTTCGACGTCTACCAGAATCTGTGCGGCAACTATCTGCTGCGGGCGTCGACGATGCTGTCCACCGCGCCGATTTTCCTGATCCGCTGGCTTGCCGGAGCGCGGTTCTTGATGGCGCGTGACCCAACCGTCGACGCCAAACCGCGCTGGCGAGACTGGCTACGCGCCGCCCGACAGTACCGACTGCCAGGGCCGTGGCAGCTGATCGTGAGCGCGCAATTCCGCTATCTGCGGCCCAGCCATCACCCGAGCGCCGAGGCATCGACCCAGATGGCGATGGATTATCTGCAGCATTCGCCTGCGGCACAGGCTGCCCGCGAACGGGCCAAAGGCTGAGGTGCGCAGTCAGCGCAGCAGCGTCGCCACGATGCCGGCCAGATAGCCCAGCCGCGCCACCTCGGACGGCCGGAACGCTGGGCCGCCGGGACGACCCAGCATCACCGCGGTGTGCGGTTCGCCCAGCGGCGCCGCGACAAGGGTGGTGTCCATATCGCGCCACAGCGGCGGCACCCAGTCCGCCGTGCCGTCGAGGGCGGTGGCACGTTCAAGGGGTAGCCATGGCGCTTCGTCGGGCTGGGTTTCCGGCGCGCCGCGGCTGCCGACGACGAAGTCAAGTTGATCGGCCGAACGGCGCAGCACCGCGCACCAGCCCACCCGCAACACACGCGGCGCCTCGTCGGCCAGCACCTGCAGCTTGGCCGCCGTGGCGCCGGCAGCGGCGATGTGGTCGATGAGTTCCAGCTCGCGGTGTGCCTCCAGCAGCCCGGTGTGCGGGCGAACGCTGTCGACCCACACTCCGTTGAGCGCTTCGGCGGCGGTGATCAATCTGTCCGGCATCGACCCGGCCGGTAGTTCGACCACCAAGTCGTCGATCGCATAGCCAGAGCCGCGCTCGACCACGTCCAGCGACAGGATGTCGGCGCCCGCCGAACCCAGCGCGACCGCCAGCGAGCCGAGGCTGCCCGGTCGATCGGCCAGCCGGACTCGCAGCAGATAGGAAGGCACGCGCACACTGTCGCACAGGCGTCTGCGCCCTGCCCGCCGAGTGTGACGCCACTGTCACGCTGGCAGCTGGGTACGCTTTGGCCTCGTGTCCCAGATCTCCCGTGACGACGTCGCCCATCTGGCTCGGCTGGCCCGGCTGGCGTTGACCGATGCCGAACTGGACAGCTTCGCCGGCCAACTCGACGCCATCCTGAACCACGTCAGCGCCATCCAGGCCGTCGACGTCACCGGCGTCGAACCGACCGACAACCCACTCAAGGACGTCAACGTCACCCGGCCCGACGAGCCCGCGCCGTGCCTGACGCAGCAGGAAGCACTCGATCAGGCCCCCGTAGCCGTCGACGGCCGCTTCGCGGTCCCGCAGATCCTCGGAGAAAGCCAGTGAGCGACATCCTCCGGTTGGACGCGGCGACCTTGGCGGCCAAAATCGCGGCCAACGAATTGTCGTCGGTGGAAATCACCCAGGCCTGCCTGGACCAGATCGAGGCCACCGACGACCGGTATCACGCCTTCCTGCATGTCGCAGCCGACACGGCACTGCAGGCCGCCGAAGCGATCGATAAGGCGGTAGCGGCCGGCGAAGAGCTGCCGTCGCCGTTGGCCGGGGTGCCGCTGGCGCTCAAGGACGTGTTCACCACCGTCGACATGCCCACGACCTGCGGGTCGAAAATCCTGGACGGCTGGCGCTCGCCCTACGACGCCACCGTCACCGCAAGGCTGCGCGCGGCGGGCATTCCCATCCTCGGCAAGACCAACATGGACGAGTTCGCAATGGGCTCGTCGACCGAGAACTCGGCCTACGGCCCGACCCGCAACCCGTGGGACGTCGAGCGGGTGGCCGGCGGTTCGGGCGGCGGCAGCGCCGCGGCGCTGGCCGCGTTTCAGGCGCCGCTGGCCATCGGCACCGACACCGGCGGCTCCATCCGCCAGCCGGCCGCGCTGACCGCGACCGTCGGCGTCAAACCCACCTACGGCACCGTGTCGCGATACGGGCTGGTGGCCTGCGCGTCGTCGCTGGATCAGGGCGGTCCGTGCGCACGCACCGTGTTGGACACCGCGCTGCTGCATCAGGTGATCGCCGGCCACGACGCCAACGACTCGACGTCCATCGACGCGCCGGTACCCGACGTGGTGGCCGCCGCGAAGGCCGGCGCGTCCGGCGACCTCAACGGGGTGAGGGTCGGCGTCGTGCGGCAGCTGCGGGGCGAGGGCTATCAGCCCGGTGTGCTGGACTCGTTCCACGATGCCGTCGAGCAGCTGACCGCGCTGGGCGCCGAGGTGACCGATGTCGACTGTCCGCACTTCGATTACGCGGTGGCCGCCTACTACCTGATCCTGCCGTCGGAGGTGTCCAGCAACCTGGCTCGCTTCGACGCCATGCGCTACGGGCTGCGGGTCGGCGACGACGGCACGCGCAGCGCCGAAGAGGTAATGGCGCTGACCCGCGCCGCCGGGTTCGGCCCGGAGGTCAAGCGGCGCATCATGATCGGCACCTACGCGTTGTCGGCGGGTTATTACGACGCCTACTACAACCAGGCGCAGAAGGTGCGCACGCTGATCGCCCGCGACCTCGACAACGCTTACCAATCCGTCGACGTGATGGTGTCGCCGACCACGCCGACCACTGCGTTCGCGCTGGGGGAGAAGGTCGACGATCCGCTGGCCATGTATCTGTTCGACCTGTGCACGTTGCCGCTGAACCTGTCCGGCCACTGCGGGATGTCGGTGCCGTCCGGGTTCGCGCCGGACGACAACCTGCCGGTCGGGTTGCAAATCTTGGCGCCGGCGCTGGCCGATGACCGGCTCTACCGGGTGGGCGCGGCCTACGAGGCCGCCCGCGGCCCGCTGCCATCGGCCATCTAAGGGCGAGCAGACAGAGAATCGCATTTCCCGCGGAGGTTTGGTGCGATTTTGCGTCTGCTCGCGCCGTCAGCCGACCACCCGGCAAGATGGGGCTATGCGGATCGGGGTTCTTACCGGAGGTGGCGACTGTCCAGGGCTCAACGCGGTCATCCGGGCGGTGGTGCGCACCTGCGACGCCCGGTACGGCTCGTCGGTGGTCGGTTTCCAGGACGGCTGGCGGGGGCTGCTGGAGAACCGTCGCCTTCAACTGCGCAACGACGACCGCAACGACCGGCTGCTGGCCAAAGGCGGCACGATGCTCGGCACCGCCCGGGTGCATCCCGACAAACTGCGGGCCGGTCTGAACCAGGTCAAGCAGACGCTGGATGACAACGGCATCGACGTGCTGATCCCGATCGGCGGTGAGGGCACGCTGACCGCCGCGCACTGGCTGTCCGAGGAGAACGTGCCCGTCGTCGGCGTGCCGAAGACGATCGACAACGACATCGACTGCACTGACGTGACTTTCGGCCATGACACCGCGCTGACTGTAGCCACCGACGCCATCGACCGCTTGCACAGCACCGCCGAATCGCATCAGCGGGTGATGCTGGTGGAGGTGATGGGCCGGCATGCCGGCTGGATCGCGCTGAACGCCGGGCTGGCTTCCGGCGCTCACATGACTCTCATTCCCGAACAGCCCTTCGATATCGAAGAGGTGTGCCGGCTGGTCAAGCAGCGTTTCCAGCGCGGCGACTCGCACTTCATCTGTGTGGTCGCCGAGGGCGCCAAACCGGCCGCGGGTTCGATGACGCTGGCCGAAGGAGGCCTCGACGAGTTCGGCCACGAGCGGTTCACCGGGGTGGCCGCACAACTGGCGGCCGAGGTGGAAAAGCGCATCAACAAGGATGTCCGGGTGACCGTACTGGGCCACGTGCAGCGTGGCGGCACCCCGACCGCCTACGACCGGGTACTGGCCACCCGGTTCGGGGTGAATGCGGCGGATGCCGCCCACGCAGGTGAATACGGCCAGATGGTGTCATTGCGGGGTCAGGACATCGGCCGAGTCGCGCTGGCCGACGCGGTGCGACAACTCAAGCTGGTACCGCAGAGCCGCTACGACGACGCCGCGGCCTTCTTCGGCTAGCGCAGGCGGTGTCGCCTGCTGTTTACCCGCGGGCCACGAATTCTTCACGAAAATCGGGATATTCCTTGGGTTTTCGACCCGCCAACCGGTGCTACGGTCGGAATCATGAACAACCGCGGTACTGGTCGCGGCGTACTTCAACAGCCGGCCCCGTCGGCGCAATCGCAAGGTCCGCCGCCGCAGCGCCGACGATCGCCGGTTCGGGCGCGGTCCGCGCCGGGCGCCGTGTCGCAGCCCCGAGACGATGCCCCCGCCTACCGCCCGCCGTCGCCGGCGGACATTCGCGCCACAGTGCCGGTAAGACAGGCGCAGGCGCCTCCGGTCGATCGGCAGATACCTGCCGCCGTTACCCCCGACAGCCCCCAGGAGCGCGACACCCAGCTCTCCGCCAAACGCGACTGGCGGAGCCTGCTGGTCCGACTGACACCGATCGACCGCGGTCCCGGCAAAGCGCGGGCCGACGAACTCGCGCTGCGCAACCGGATCCGAGCATCGGCGGGCAGCGCATTCCCGATTGCGGTTCTCAACCTCAAGGGAGGTGTCGGCAAGACCGCGGTCGTCGAAGCACTGGGATCGACGTTCGCCGACGCGCGCGACGACCACGTCCTCGCCGCGGACCTCGACGCCGGCGGCCTCGCTGATCGCCATGGCCGCCGCAACTCGCTGAACATGGTCGACCTACTCGCCGATCGCTCGGTCACGCAGTATCCGGACCTGCGAGCTCACACATACCAAAACAGTTCCGGCTTGGAGATTTTAGGGATCCCGGACTATGCCTACAGCGATTGGCGAATCGAGCATGACGACGTTGTCAAAACGTTTTCGAAACTGCGGCAACATTATTCGGTGATACTGATCGACTGCGGCCGCGACCTGAAATCGGGTGTGACGAAGGCAGTTTTGCGCGAGTCACGAGCCCTGGTGGTGGTCACCAGCGCCTCCGTCGACGCGATCAAGAAGACCCGAACCACCATGCAGTGGCTGGCAAACAACGAGTATCGAAAACTGATTGACGCGACGGTCCTGGCGATCAACCACACCGAGCCAGGAAAGTCGGGCCCCGTCGCAAGCAAAGAATTACAGCAGCTGGCTCAGCGGTTCCCGTCCGAACGGGTGGTGGAGCTGCCGTTTGACCGGCACGTGTATGAGGGCAGTGAGATCACGCTGCAGCGGTTGAGCAGGGAAAGCAGGCGGCGTTACCTGCAGATGGCGGCCTCGCTGGCCGACCTGTTCCCCACCGAGAACGGCCCGACGCCGGCAAGCGACGACTTTCGGTAAATTTTCTAGCCGACTCAAATGGCGGTCCCAAGAGACCAATGTCAAGCTGCGGTTGCTCGCCGAGCAGGTCGCCGAGGACTTCTGCGAGGCAGGGCGCGACGCCATCCCGTCGCGCTCGGCGTTCGACCATCTTCTGCTCACCGCACATGAACGGGTTGTCGACTGTTCCGACGAGCAGGCGGACACCCCGGCCTGACTAGGATCGGGTCCGTGACTGTTGCTGCAGCTGAGCTGCTCGACTACGACGATGTCCTGGCACGCTACGAGCCGGTGCTCGGCTTGGAGGTGCACGTCGAGCTGTCCACGGCCACCAAGATGTTCTGCGGCTGCTCGACGACATTCGGCGCCGAACCCAACACTCAGGTGTGCCCGGTATGCCTGGGCCTGCCCGGTTCGCTGCCGGTGCTCAACCAAGCCGCGGTGGAGTCGGCGATCCGGATCGGGCTGGCGCTGAACTGCCAGATCGTGCCCTGGTGCCGGTTTGCCCGGAAAAACTACTTCTACCCGGACATGCCGAAGAACTACCAGATTTCGCAATACGACGAGCCGATCGCCGTCAACGGCTACCTCGATGTGCCGCTCGACGACGGCACCACCTGGCGAGTCGAGATCGAACGCGCGCACATGGAGGAAGACACCGGCAAGCTGACCCACCTGGGCAGCGAAACCGGACGCATCGAAGGCGCCACCGGTTCGCTGATCGACTACAACCGTGCCGGCGTGCCGCTGATCGAGATCGTCACCAAACCCGTCGAAGGAACCGGCGAGCGGGCCCCGCAAATCGCCCGGGCTTACGTGACCGCTTTGCGTGACCTGTTGCGCGCGTTGGGTGTTTCCGACGTGCGGATGGATCAAGGCTCGATGCGCTGTGACGCCAACGTCTCGCTCAAGCCGATCGGGGCGAGCGAGTTCGGTATCCGCACCGAGACCAAGAACGTCAACTCGCTGCGCAGCGTCGAGGTCGCCGTGCGCTACGAGATGCAGCGTCAAGGCGCGGTGCTGACCGCCGGCGGCCGGGTCACCCAGGAGACTCGACACTTCCACGAGAGTGGCTACACGAGCCCGGGTCGCACCAAGGAAACCGCCGAAGATTACCGTTATTTCCCGGAGCCCGATCTGGAACCTGTTGCGCCCGACGCCGAGCTCGTAGAGCGGCTGCGTCAAACCATCCCCGGGCTGCCGTGGTTGCGCCGCAAGCAAATTCAGCAAGAGTGGGGTGTTTCCGACGAGGTGATGCGCGACCTGGTCAACGCCGGCGCCGTCGACTTGGTCATCGCGACCGTCGAACATGGCGCGCCGAGCGAGGCCGCGCGTGCGCTGTGGGGCAATTTTCTGGTGCAGAAGGCCAACGAGGCCGGCGTCGGCCTCGACGAACTGGCCATCACCCCCAAGCAGGTCGCCGCGGTGGTCGCGCTGGTGGACGAGGGCAAATTGTCCAACAAGCTGGCCCGTCAAGTTATCGAGGGTGTGTTGGCCGGGGAGGGCGAACCCGAACACGTGATGACCGTCCGAGGCTTGGCCGTGGTGCGCGACGACTCGCTGATCCAGGCCGCCGTCGACGAGGCGCTGGCCGCCAATCCCGACGTGGCCGAAAAGATTCGCGGCGGCAAAGTCGCCGCGGCGGGGGCGATCGTCGGTGCGGTCATGAAGGCCACCAAGGGCCAGGCCGACGCGGCGCGGGTGCGCGAGCTGGTGCTGGCCGCGTGCCAATAGCGCCAACCCCGGCCCTGGGTAATCGCATGCTCTAAAGCTGCACCCACGCGCGTCTGACACGCCTACGATGGATTTTGGTCGGGGAAAGCCGTGACTGACGAAACGGTGTGATCGCGACGTGTGCTGACGGGTGGATATATCGGTGCGGCGGAGATCTTGAGCCGCCCGGCTCCCCACTGTCCACCGACCTCCGGCGGATGCCATGACCGGCACGCTGGTGCTGCACCCCGACGACGTTCGGCAGCGATTCACCGTGACCGGTGTCGTCCAGGGCGTCGGATATCGTCCGTTCGTCCACCGCACGGCCCGCGAACTAGGCCTCGTCGGGTTCGTCGGCAACGATTCCGGTGCGGTGTTCGTCGAGGCGCAGGGCCCCGCCGCGCGCCTTGACGAATTCGGTCGCCGGTTGCGCGCCGACGCGCCGCCGCTGGCGCGGATCAGCGCGGTATCCGTGGTCGACATCGAGGCAAACGGCGATACCGGATTCCGCATTGTGGACAGCCAAACCGCCCCGGGTGCCGGCACGCCGATTCCGCCCGACATCGCGGTGTGCGACGACTGCCTCGCCGAGTTGTTCGACCCCGCCGACCGCCGATACCGGCACCCGTTCATTACGTGCACCAACTGCGGACCGCGGTTCACGATCATCTGCGAACTGCCGTACGACCGTCCTGGCACCACCATGTCGGCCTTCGCCATGTGCGAACGCTGCACCGCCGAATACCACGATCCGGCCAACCGCCGCTTCCACGCCCAGCCGATCGCCTGCCCGGATTGCGGGCCGTCGTTGTGGTTGCAGCGGGGCGCCGAGCAGATCCACCGATCCGACGCTGCGCTGGCCGCCGCCCAGCAGGAGCTGATCGACGGGGCCGTCGTCGCGATCAAGGGGATTGGCGGCTACCACCTGGCCTGCGTCGTCGACGACCAAGCGGTGGTGGCAGGGCTGCGGGCCCGCAAGGCGCGCGGCGCCAAGCCGTTCGCGATGTTGGTCCGGGATCTCGACGTCGCGCGTCGCTACGCGCACATCGACGACACCGAGGCCGCGATCATGCTCAGCCCGGCGCGGCCGATCGTGTTGCTGCGCCGCCGCGCGGACGCCCCGGTCGCCGACGCCGTCGCGCCGGGCAGTCCGCTGCTCGGAATGATGCTGCCGTACACACCGATTCACCACTTGCTGCTGGCGTCTGGACTCGATGCGCTGGTAATGACCAGTGCCAACCGTTCCGACGAACCCATCTGCTTCACCGACGACGATGCGACGCGCCGACTGCCGCCGCTCTGCGACGTGGTGCTCGACCACAACCGGCCGATCCACGTGCCGTGCGACGACTCGGTGGTCCGCGTCGTCGACGGCCGCGAACTGCCGATCCGCCGTTCCCGTGGCTATGCGCCGCTGCCCGTCGATCTCGGCTACGAAGCGCCCTCGGTGCTGGCCGTCGGCGGGGAACTGAAGAACACCTTCTGCCTGACCGACGGTTCACGCGCCTACCTCTCTGGGCATATCGGCGATATGGAAACCCTGGAAACCCTGCGGGCGTTCGAGCGCGCGGTGAGCCAGCTCAGCGAAATCCGTTCTCGGCCAGTCCGATTGGCTGCCGACCTTCACCCGGGTTATCAGACCCGAAGCTGGGCCGAGCGGCATGTCGGTGAGCGCCCGCTGGACCTCGTGCAGCACCATCACGCGCACGTCGTCTCGCTGTTGGCCGAGCACGGCCGGCTCGGCGAACCCATCATCGGCGTCTCGTTCGACGGCACCGGCTACGGTTGCGATGCCACCATCTGGGGCGGTGAGGTCCTTGCCCTCGGACGCGATAGCCATCGGTTCGCCCGGGCCGGTCATCTGCTGCCGGTGCCGCTGCCCGGCGGTGACGCCGCAGTGCGCAATCCATGGCGAATGGCACTGTCGCAGTTGTGGGCGGCCGACGTCGACTGGGCCGCCGACCTGCCGCCGGTGACCGCCGCCACCCAGGCCGAATTGCGGGCCACCCGTTCGCAATTGGAAACCGGTTTCGGTTGCGCGCCGTGTTCGAGCATGGGCCGGTTGTTCGACGCCGTCGCTTCCCTGCTGGGGGTGCGACACCACATCGACTACGAGGGGCAGGCCGCCATTGAACTCGAAGTGCTGGCCGAGTCCGCGGACGCGTCGGCCGAGCTGCGCCTGGCGGTGCACGACGACGGGGTGATCGACCCACGCGGCATGATTGGCGCAATGGTTGCCGCTCTGCGCGCTGGTACCGAAACCGCTTCACTGGCAGCCGGGTTCCATCACGCGGTCGCCGTCGCGGTCGCGGAGGTGGTCGGCCGAGTCGCCGGCGACGTACGACTGGTGGGTCTTACCGGCGGCGTGTTCCAAAACGTACTGCTGCTGCGCGCATGTCGTCAGCGGTTGCAGCAGGCCGGTTTTGAGGTATTGACACACCGGGCGGTCCCGCCCAACGACGGCGGGCTCGCGCTCGGCCAGGCCGCGGTGTCGGTGCTGACCGCGCTGGCATCGCAATCCGAATTCGAGAGGGGGACTGATTTGTCATGACTACCACCGCGATTGACCGCGGGCTGGACGCCGAGCTGACCGCCGATCTCGCGGCTACCGCACTCACGCTGGCCCGGCGGTTTGCGGCGGGCGCCACCATGTGGTCGATAGCTCCGTCCTGGGAGCCGCATGCCCTGCACATCGCCGTCGAGTTTGTGCACCCGGTGATCATGGGCAAGCGGGCACTGCCGGCGGTCGCTCTGATCGGATCCGACTTGGTTGATCTGGTTCGGGTTTCGGTGCGCCCGGGCGACATCGTGATCGCGGTGTCGGGTGCCGACGACCCGGACGTGCGCTCGGTGATGCACCGCTGTCCGGCCTGGGGCGCCACCACCATCTGGATCGGCAGTGGCGAGCGACCTGAGGCGGGAATGGCCGACCATGTGCTGTGGCTCGACGACCCCGATCCCAGGGTGCCGGCAACCGGTGGCTTCGTGCTGTTCTACCACCTGCTGTGGGAGCTGACCCATGTCTGTTTCGAGCATCCTGGCCTGTTGAAAGAGGACGCCGCGTGCACCGACGACGTATGCGTGACGTGCAGCGACGAAGGTCGGCTCGGTGAGGTGGTGACGGCGTCGACCGACGGCATGGCTGCGGTGCGCACCGCCAAGGGCGTCGAGTCGGTTGCCACCACCCTCGTCGACCCGGTCGCCGCCGGCGAGCTTGTCTTGGTGCATGCCGGTACGGCGATCAGCCGCGTCAGTGAGGAGGTGGCATGACTCGCGAGGAGCCCACTAACTTCCTGTATCCGTTCATCGACGCCCAGGAGGACGATCCCAAGTCGCTGCTCGCCGATCTGACCGCGTCGGCACAAGCGAAGGCTACCGAAAGCCTGAGGCTGCGCCGCTCCACGCTGAAGGAAAACACCGAACTGGTCGCCACCGCGGCCGCGGAGATGGCAGCTCGTTTCACCGCCGGGGGCAGACTGTTCACCTTCGGCAACGGCGGAAGCTGTACCGATTGCACCACGTTGGCGCGGCTGTTCGCCCGCCCGCCGCTCGGAAAGCCGTTGCCGGCGTGGTCGCTGACCGCCGACCAGGCGATCATGACCGCGTTGGGCAACGACGTCGGGTTCGAGTTGGTGTTCGCCCGGCAGTTGATCGCCCGGGCGAAGGCGGACGACATCGCGATCGCGATGTCGACCAGCGGCAGTTCACCAAACCTGATGGCAGCGCTGGCCGAAGCCCGCCATCGCGACATGTACACCATCGGCTTCGCCGGTTACGACGGCGGCGCATTCGCCAAAAGCCTGGACGTCGACGCCTGCTTCGTCGTCCACTCGCAAAGCGTGCACCGGATACAGGAATCGCAAGCACTGCTGGGTTACGAGCTGTGGCTGAAGGTCCACGAAGAGCTGGGGGTGGGAGTGGCATGACGAAGTCCGCCAACGAATACCTGTCATCGGGGCCGAAATTCGCCGAAGGCGAGGTGATCGAGCGGATCGAAACCTTCCGCAAGCGCCGGCCCCGGTTGCTTGACGAGCACGTCACGACCGCGCACGGCGCCGGTGGAAAGGCATCGGCGGCCCTGGTGGATGCGGTGTTCATGGAGGCCTTCCGCAATCCGCTGCTCGAGTCGCTCGGCGACGGCGCGGTCCTCACCCTGCCCAGCGGCGAACGGCTGGTCATGTCAACCGATTCGTTTGTGGTGCAACCCAGGCGATTTCCGGGCGGCTCGATCGGCGAACTCGCCGTGCACGGCACCGCCAACGATCTCGCGGTGGCCGGAGCGGTGCCGCAATGGATCTCGGCGGCGTTCGTGCTCGAAGAGGGATTTCCGATCGCGGAATTGAAGGAGATCGTCGCGGACATGGCCGCCGCGGCGTCTGCGGCAGGTGTGCAGATCGTCACCGGCGACACGAAGGTGGTGCCTAAAGGTGCAGCCGACGGGATGTTTGTCACCACTACCGGCGCCGGCGTCATCCCGGCGGACCGGCGGCTCTCAGCGGAGTCGGTCCGTCCGGGCGACAAGCTGCTGTTGTCCGGTTCGATGGGCGATCACGGGATGGCGGTGATGCTGGCCCGCGGCGATTTGGCCATCGAAGCCGACATCCGTTCCGACACTGCGTCGGTGAGCCCGCTGGTGGAACTGCTGTTGGCTGCCGCGCCGTCTACTCGCTGGCTTCGCGACCCGACTCGCGGCGGTGTCGGGACCGTCTGCAACGAACTGGCCCAGGCGTGCGGGTTGGCGGTGGTGCTCGAAGAGGACAAGTTGCCGATCCACCCGATGGTCAGCGGCGCTTGCGAGCTGTTGGGCATCGACCCGCTCTATGTCGCCAACGAGGGCAAGTTCGTCGCCGTCGTCGCCGCCGACGAGGCAGAGGCGGGGCTGGCCGCCGTGCGCTCGCACCCGCTGGGCGCCGAAGCGGCTGAGGTGGGAGAAATCGTCGAGGAACCCGCGGAAACCGTGGTGGTGCAGACCGGGTTCGGCGGTTCCCGGATCGTCGACATGCTCGTCGGTGACCCGCTGCCGCGGATCTGTTGAGACGTGGCGATCGCAAGCGCGGCGAAGCCGGGCGCAGCGGGTCGCCACGAGAGAGGAACTGATATGTGTCTTGGGATTCCGGGGCGGATCGTCGAAATCACCGATGCCGACAACTACTTGGCCAAGGTCGATGTCAGCGGTGTGCAGCGCACCATCTCGGTGCGGCTGCTGGAAAAGGACATGCCCGAACCCGACGACTGGGTGCTGGTGCATGTCGGTTTCGCGATGGCCAAGATCGACGAAACCGAAGCCTTGCTGACGCTGGCGGCCGTCAAGAAACTCGGTGACGCCTACACCACCGAAATGGAAGCCTTCGATTCGTCGGCCATCGTGTGAAGGGATAGCTATGAAATTCGTTGACGAGTTCCGTGACCCGGCGGCAGCGCGCAAACTGATCGCAGCGATCAAACGGTTGGCCGGTGAGGAGGAGCACTTCAAGTTCATGGAGGTGTGCGGCGGACACACCCACACCATCTACCGGCACGGCATCGAACACCTGCTGCCGGAGAACGTCGAGTTGGTGCACGGGCCGGGGTGCCCGGTATGCGTGATCCCGATGGGCCGCATCGACGACGCCATGTGGCTGGCAGAGCAACCCGACGTGATCTTCACCTGCTTCGGTGACATGATGCGGGTGCCCGGCTCCAACGGAAACCTGCTGGACGCCAAAGCCCGCGGCGCCGACGTGCGGTTCGTCTACTCGCCGCTGGACGCGCTGAAGATCGCCGTCGACAACCCGGACAAGCACGTGGTGTTCTTCGCCGTCGGGTTCGAGACCACCGTGCCCTCCACCGCGGTGACGCTGGTGCGGGCCCGCGATATGGGCCTGACCAACTTCAGCGTGTTCTGCAACCACGTCACGATCGTGCCGCCGATCAAAGCCATCCTCGAGTCGCCGGATTTGCGACTGTCCGGCTTCATCGGCCCCGGACATGTGTCGACTGTCGTCGGCAACCGGCCGTATCGGTTCGTCAACGACGTCTATCACAAGCCGTTGGTAATCGCCGGATTCGAGCCTTTGGACATCCTGGCATCGGTGGCGATGCTCCTCACCCAGATCCGGGAGGGCCGCTGCGAGATCGAGAACCAGTACTCGCGGGTGGTGCGTCCAGAGGGCAACCCGGCGGCGTTGAAGTTGATGGGCACGGTTTTCGCGCTGCGCCCGCACTTCGAATGGCGCGGGTTGGGCTTCATCTCGCAGAGCGCGCTGCGGCTGCACGACGATTTCGCCGAGTTCGATGCCGAACTGCGCTACGCGATGCCCGGCGTGCGAGTCGCCGACCCCAAGGCATGCCAATGCGGCGAGGTGCTCAAGGGCGTGCTCAAGCCTTGGGAATGCAAGGTTTTCGGCACAGCCTGTACCCCCGAAACCCCGATCGGCACCTGCATGGTGTCGCCGGAGGGCGCCTGCGCGGCCTACTACAACTTCGGCCGGATGCACCGCGATGCCGTCAAGCTGGTGGGATCTCGAACCTGACCGCGTCGGTGGATACCCGTGGGGCGGAGATGTTCGCCCGCTACGCCTACGCTCCCAACGCGCTGGGCTATTGCGGGCCGCCTCTGGGCGCCACCCTGCGGGACGGCTCGGTCGAAGACGTACGGATCGCCGCCCGGAAGTTCTCCGGGGCCTGGCCCTATTTGCAGGTGCTTTCCAGGATGACCGGCATCGCCGATCCGCTGGACTACCGACTCGTCGAGTCGTACTGGCTCGGCGGCGGTCTCGGTGCCGATCTGAACCCGGCCGAGTTCGTCGACGAGTTGCTCGCCATCATCGGTCCGCAGGCCGGTCGGTACTGGTCGCACCTGGACTCGGACTTGGTGGGCGAGGCGGCTGCTAACCACTGCTTCCACGTGTTCGGGGTATATCCTTGGTCGCGGTTGCTGGGTCGCGGTCTCGACGAGCATCCGCTGGGCGTCTTGGATAATTGTCGAATCACTTGGGGAACAGTGATTTCCCGTGATGGCGATGACGTCGACGTATCGTGCCGTGCGCTGCTGTGGGACGGTCACGTGCTGGAACTGTCCGAACCGTCGACCCGCCGGGTCGACGTATGGGCCGACGGATACAGCGCGGTGCCCGACGTGGCCGTTGGCGACGAGGTCGCGGTGCACTGGGGCCGGCTGTGCGGCCGACTGCGGCCCGAGCAGATTCAGGCGCTGACGGATGCGACGGCGCGCCAGCTGAAGGCGACCAATCAGCGGCTGGCGCTGTAGGGACGGCTGCTCGCAGCAAGCGGCTTACGCGGCCGTGGCCGCCGGGGCTGTGGGCTTGCGGAAGATGAATTGTGTAAGTGTCGCCGGGTTCGCGGCCGCCGTCGCCGTGCGCAGGAAGTTGTTGGGCAACGAAAGTCGGAACACCTTCTTCCACGCGGAGCCGACCTGTCGGGCCAGCGGACCGCTGGTGTACGACAGTTCGTATCGTTCGAAGAGCGCGCGCACCTTCGGCGCGATCTCCTGGTACCGATTGCTCGGCAGGTCGGGGAACAAGTGGTGTTCGATCTGAAAGGACAGATTGCCGGTCATGAAGTGCAGGAACGGACTTCCGGTGATGTTGGCCGAACCGAGCATCTGCCGCAGATACCATTCGCCACGGGTTTCGCCGTCGATCGAGGTCTTCTCGTAGGTCTCCACACCCTCGGGGAAGTGGCCGCACATGATGACGGAGTGCGTCCAGAGGTTACGGACCAAGTTGGCTGTCAGGTTCGCGGTCAGTGTGGTGAGGGCCGACGGGCCCGACAGCAAGGGATGCAACAGGTAATCCCGTCCCATGTGCCGGCCGATCTTGTCGAGGACGTTCTTTCCCTGCCGGCGGAATTCTGCTTGGTCCGTTTTCCCCTTGAGGTACTTGCCGATCTGAAGGTCATAACCGGCGATGCCGTATTGGAAGATGCAGGCGTTGATGAAGTTCCACAGCGGCTGGCCAAGGTGGAACGGCGTCCAGCGCTGCCCCTCGTCGACCCGCATGATGCCGTAGCCGAGGTCGTTGTCTCTGCCGAGCACGTTGGTGTAGGTGTGGTGAAGCTGGTTGTGGGAGTGCTTCCACAGCTCCGACGGCGACGCGTTGTCCCACTCCCAGGTGGTCGAATGGATCTTCGGGTCCCGCATCCAGTCCCACTGTCCGTGCATCACGTTGTGCCCGATTTCCATGTTCTCGACGATCTTCGAGAACGATAGCCCCGCAGTGCCGGCCAGCCAGGCGGGCGGAAACAGCGAGAAGAGCAAGACGGCTCGGCTGCCGAGCTCGACCTTGCGCTGTAGGCCGATGACGTTGCGGATGTAGGCCGCATCACGCTCACCACGGTCGTCAAGCACCTGCTGACGGATGGCGTCAAGCTCCTTGCCCAGGTTCTCGATGTCCTCGTTGCTGAGGTGTGCGATCGGGTTGTGTTGTTTGCGTTGCACAGTAGTCATGTCGACTCCTTCAAGTCGTTAAAGTTCGATGTCGCATGCGCCGGCACAGGCGGACACGCATGTCTGGATGAGCACGCCGTCACCTGGTGCAGCGGTGGTGATTTCGCCGTTGCGCAGATCGCGCACGGCTCCTTCTCGCAGGGGTGCGACACAGCCGAAGCAGATTCCCATCCGGCATCCCGACGGCATCAACACTCCGGCCGACTCACCTGCGTCGAGCAGTGTTTGAGCGCCGTCGGTTTCGACGACGGTGCCGGAATTGGCGAAGGTAACCGTGCCGCCTTCCCCGCCGGTCAGGATGGCCGGCCGGAACCGCTCGGTGCGTAGGCGATCGGTGATGCCGTTGTCGATCCAGTGTTGCTCGAGTGCATCGAGCAGGTCGGTCGGTCCGCATGCCCACGTCTCGCGCTCGGCGTAGTCGCCGACCAGATCGCCGAGTTCGGCGACGCCGATCCTTCCGTCGGTGCCGGTGTGCTTCTCGACCAGCCGGATTCGGCCCAGCCGTGCCAGCATGCGTAACTCGTCGCCGAAGATCACATCGTCGCGAGTCGGGGCCGAGTGCACCACCACCACGTCATCGAGGTGATCTGCCATATTTCGCAGCATTCCCATGACCGGCGTGATACCGCTGCCAGCGGTGAGAAACAGTGCCTTGCACGGCAATTCGGTGCCAAGGGTGAATTCTCCGGCTGCGCGATCGAGTTGAACCATCGTTCCCACGGTCGCGTGCCGCACGAGGTGGGTGCTGACCCTCCCGCCAGGAATTGCTTTGACGGTGATCGCGATGCAACCATCGTCGGTCTTCGACGTGAGCGAGTACGACCTCCATTGACGGACGCCGTCGACATCAACGCCGATGCGAACATATTGCCCGGGCACATGCGTGCGCCAACCACGTCCGGGCTTGATCGTCACCGTCACCGCGTCGCGCGTTTCCGGCTGGATCGCCACGATGCGACCGCGCAGGTCAGCGCCGAAGCGCAGCGGATCGACGATGTCGAGGTAGTCGGCCGGGACCAACGGCGTGGTGACCCGTCCCGCGATCCGCAGGACTCGGTCCCGCAGCGTGCCCGCCACGGTTGGCCGGGGTGCTGTCGTTGTCATAAGCCCACTATCGCGAGCTTCGGGTATAAACTCTTGTCTGGAGAACGTGAAGTATCCCCGTGGTTTTGTTCGAAGGAAATAGTTTTGTCCAACGAGGCGCTCGGACGTGAGGTTCGCGGCGTCACCGGCCTCGACCTCGAGGACCACATCGTTGCGGCGCTGCGGGCCGTGCTGCCCAAAGTGGCCGAACACACCGTCGACGCCGTCGTCGTCGAAGTGCCCAGCTACGCGGGCGCGCTCGGCGGCAGAATCGGCCCGAACATCCAAAACGCGGTCCGGATGGCGCTCAGCGCGGTTCTGGGACTGGCCGCCCGCTCACAAGATGCCGATCCGGGTCCGTCGCTTTCACCTGCGCTCGACGGCGCCTATGAGCTCGGCCGGGGCGAGGCGCGCAACGGCCGGTCCATGGACGCTCTCTTGTCGGCTTACCGCGTGGGAGCGCGAGTGGCGTGGCGTGAGCTGTCGGCAACCGCTGTGGCCGCCCAGCTGCCCGCTGCGACGATAGCCGCGTTTGCCGAATTGGTGTTCGCCTTCATCGACGAACTTTCCGCGGCAAGCCTTTCCGGGCATGCCGACGAACTGGCGACATCGGGTCGGGTCCGGCAGCGCTACCTCGACCGGCTCGGACAGAGCTTGTTGGCGGGCGATCCCGCCGAAACCCTGCTCACCAGCGCCGAGCGGGCGGACTGGCTGCCGCCGGCCACCCTCACCGCGGTGTTACTGCCGTTGGCCCAAACACGCGGGGTGGTTTCGCGATTCGGACAGTCGACGTTGCTGCTCAGCGAGGACCTACCCGGCATCGACGTCTCGGAGTCGGCCGTCGTGCTGCTGGTTCCCGACATGGACGGCCCCAACCGGCCGCAGCTGCTGCACATATTGCAGGGCAGGCGCGCCGTGGTCGGCCCCGCACGCACCTGGACGCAGGCACAGTCGTCCTACCGTCGTGTGTTGCGGGCCCGCGAACTACGCTCCGCCGACGACGCCGACGTGCTCGACACCGAGAACCACTTGGCCGCACTGGTTCTCGGCGCCGACCCCGATGCCGCGGATGACCTGCGCCGGCAGGTACTCGCACCGCTGTCCGAGTTGCGCCCGCATACTGCCGAACGGCTGGCGGAAACACTGCGCTCATGGCTGCTGCACCAAGGCCGACGCGACGCCGTCGCGGCCGATCTGTTCGTGCATGCCCAAACTGTGCGCTACCGCATGACCCAACTACGGGAACTCTACGGCGACCGGCTCGACGACCCGCAAACCATCCTCGAGCTGATCGTGGCGCTGGCGGTTCCACCTCCGACGGACACAGCGTCGCGTCCCTGAGCAGACCACGTACGAAGGCCAGGCCCCACCCGGGTCCATGATGGCTGTGTGGACGATGAATCATTCGACCGGCTGGTCGGCCTGCTGGACTACACGATGTTCGTTGTCACCACCCAAGCCGACGGCCACTCGTCGGGCTGTCTGGTCGGCTTCGCCACCCAGACCAGCTTGGCGCCGCCGAGGTTTCTCGTCGGCATCTCCAAACGCAACCACACGTATCGAGTGGCGAGCCGGGCTGACCACGTAGCGGTCCATGTGCTGTCGCGGCGCGACATCGAGTTGGCCCGGCTCTTCGGCGGCCAAACCGGGGATGAGATCGACAAATTCGAGCGGTGCGCCTGGCGCAGCGG
Source organism: Mycobacterium sp. NGS48 (assembly GCF_059812585.1). Classification (NCBI taxonomy): domain Bacteria; kingdom Bacillati; phylum Actinomycetota; class Actinomycetes; order Mycobacteriales; family Mycobacteriaceae; genus Mycobacterium; species Mycobacterium sp. NGS48. The sequence goes on along the minus strand of NZ_JCALCY010000017.1, from coordinate 7,415 downwards.
CCCGGCCGGGATGCCGATTCTCGACGATGCCGTCGCCTGGTTCGTCGGGAAAACACTGAGCCGGCTCGACGTCGGCGACCACATGGGCTACCTGCTCGAACCGATTGCGGGATATGCGCCGAAGCGCGCCGACGATCTCGTCAGCTTCTCCGACGTGCTCGACATGGAACCGGGCCACGACGCCTAGCGTTACGTCTTGTCCTCGTTGGCCCGGGGGAATCCGCCGCCCTGCGGGAACAGCGGGAAGACCACGTCGTCGAGTTTCTCGGCGTCGCCGGCTGTCTTGTTGACCGTCGCGCCCCACACGTTGCCGTCCGGCGACATCCGCAACGCCCAGGCGTGGGCGTGCGTGTCCTGACGGACCACGTCGGGTTCGCCGGTGACCGCACCGGTCGCCGGGGCCAGGTGAATGGCCACCGTCTGCTTGGTGTTGATCAGGTTGACCAGCACGGTGCCGTCCAACGCCGCACATCCGGCAACGTCGGGCCGATCCGGCCAGGTCCAAACCGTGGAGACCTTCGAATCGCGGGTGATGCGCTGCAAACGGTCTGCAGTGGGCGCGCGGTCGACCACGTACAGCGAGCCGTCAACCGGGTCGGTGCACACCCCGCCGCCGGCGCCGAGTCCGGACAGCGCGGTGGTCGGCGGCGCCTGGTTCAGGGTGGTCGGCTGCTCGATCCGCAGCACCTTGCCCGCCATCGAGTTTGGGTCCTCGGCCATCGCGGGATTGCCGGCGTCGCCGGTGAGAACGACCAGCGTGGTGGGGCTGGTGAAGATCAGCGCTCCGGTATTTCCATTGGTGCCCTTGGGGATTCCGGTCAGGATGTCTTTGGGGATATCGCCGTCGGCGATGCGAATGACCCGGTTGTCGCTGGGCGTGCTGATGTAGGCGTACATCAGCCGGTCCTGCTGATAGGTCGGCGACATCACGATGTCCATCAGCCCGCCGTCGCCGGCGGGATCGACCGGGATCACTACTTTGACTTTGGGCTCGGCGCTGACCGAGACCTCTTTGACGGCGCCGGTGGTGCGCTCGGCGACCAGCGCCGACTTGCTGTCGGGACCCATGATGAGGCCGCTGGTGCTTTCCAGGCAGCCCTGCATCACGCCCGGAGCCGGGCACTTTTTGGGGAATGGCTTGGCCGGCAGCGGTGGCGGTGGGGGAGGTGTCGAGCTTGCCGGCGCATGCCGCTGCGGCTCGGTAGTGAACGGTTCCGACTGGGCGTCGTTGAAGCGTGCGCATCCACTGACGACGAGCAGCGCCGCGGACAGCGCGACAAGCGCGTACCGCGCCGACCGCCGTACCTGCATGTCCGCAAGGGTACGGACAACGCTGCGGGCCTCGCCATGGCGTCCCACCGACGCGCCGACAGCGGCGAATAACGGACCGATCAAGCCGTGATACAAAACCGTCGTCTCGCAGGTTGCTTGCACTTAGGCTGGCACGGTGACCGGCGACCCCTATGGCTTTACCCGCTTTCACCGGCTTGAGGACGCTGAGGCATCGCCGGCGCGCAAGCCCGCTCCGCCGCCGCGCGAGTCCCGTCCGCCGGAGCCACCGCAGCAGTCCGCGGAGCCCGAGGCGGTCGAGCCCGAGGACGAGCTGGAGCCGGTCGTCGACGAGGATGACTCCGAAACGACCGCGATCGCACGCGACGAGCCAACCGACGATCCGGCCGAAGATGTCGATGAGGGCCTCGACCAGTCGGCCGCCGTCGACCGCGAACTGCCGCCGTCTGTGCAGCCGCGGCTGTTAGACGACCCACGGCTCAAGATGGCGCGGCAGCGCGGCACCCAGCATCTGGGCCTCATGGTGCTGCGGGTGGGTGTCGGTGTCGTGTTGGTGATTCACGGTATGCAGAAGATGTTCGGCTGGTGGGACGGACCGGGGATCGACGGATTCACAAACTCGCTGACCGAATTGGGGTATCAGCACGCGGACATCCTGAGCTATCTGGCAGCCGGTGCCCAGATCGTGGCCGGTGCACTTTTGGTCCTCGGGTTGTTCACCCCGGTGGTCGCGGCCGGCGCACTGGCCTACCTGGTCAACAGCCTGTTGGCTGACATCGCGACACAGCGACAGCGCGGCCACCTGAACTTCTTTCTATCCGGCGGCAGCGAATACCACATCATGCTGATCGTCGCGCTGGTCGCGATCATCCTTGCCGGCCCGGGGCTTTACGGGTTCGATGCGGGCCGTGGCTGGGCCCGTCGCCCGTTCATCGGATCGTCGGCAGCGCTGCTCATCGGCGTCGGCGGCGGAATCGGGTTCTGGGCGCTATTCAACGGTGTCAATCCGCTGGCGTGAAGCCCGCCGGCGGCCGTCGCGGCGCCCCCGACGTGCATCAGTCTGGTAAAAGCGCCGCTCAAATCCCCAATCTCGGCCCAACTGCCCTTACCCTGACACGCGTGACGAGTCAATCGCATGACACACGATGGCGGCGGCCGGACAGCTCCGAGGCGCCAACTCCGGGACGCCAGGCCGCAGCGAGCCTGGTCGACCCGGAAGACGACCTGCCGTCAGCCACCTATGCAGGCGATTTCGAGACGACCACCATTCCGCACTACGACGCCGCCGCCGGCATGTCCCCAGACTCCGGCAATCTGCGGTTGCCCGGCAACGGATACGGCGCGATCGGCGGCCAGGAGCCACTGGGCGCCCTGCCGTATGTCCAGCCGCAGAACAACGGCCATCATTCGGTATTCGGGCCGGGCGAGCTCGAGACCGGCTTCGACGACGAGCGTGTCCGTGCAGCCGGCCGGCGCGGCACCCAGAACCTCGGTTTGCTGTTGCTGCGGGTCGGGCTGGGTGCGGTGCTGATCGCCCACGGGCTGCAGAAACTGTTCGGCTGGTGGGGCGGCCAGGGGTTAACCGGGTTCAAGAACTCACTGGCTGACGCCGGCTACCAGCACGCCGACATCCTCACCTATGTCGCCGCGAGCGGTCAGATCCTGGCGGGAGTTCTGCTGGTGCTGGGACTGTTCACCCCGATCGCCGCCGCCGGCGCGCTGGCGTACCTGATCAACGGCCTGATCGCCGGGGTGTCGGCGCAGTCCGACTCACAATCGGTTCCGTTCTTCCTGCCTGATGGGCACGAGTACGAGCTCACGCTGATCGTCATGGCCGCCGCGGTCATCCTGATCGGCCCGGGACGGTACGGATTCGACGCTGGTCGTGGCTGGGCGCGGCGGCCGTTCATCGGCTCGTTCGCGGCCCTGCTGTTGGGGGTCGGCGCCGGTATCGCCATGTGGGTGTTGCTCAACGGTTCGAATCCGCTGACGTAGAGCCGGAGCAGCGGGTCTAGCCGGCGTACGGGTTAGGTACCCGGCCGCCGCTGGCTTCGGTCAGCACCGGGAGCGTCGCGAAGGTGACCGCGGGCAACCGCAGTTCGCCGTCGCCCTTGAGTTGCGCCCGCGCCCACAGACTCTTGGTGAACCGCAGCCCGTCGATCTGATCCCAGCGCACCGCCCGGCTGCCGAGCAGGGTGCGGACCGTCACGCCTTGTTGGTCGGCCACGGTGCGCAGGCGAATGATCAACGCCGACAACATGACCGGGATCACCAACAGTGGCGCGCTTGCCGGCCAGGTCAGCACCGGTATCAGCAGACCCAACGCGAAGAAGCCCACCGCAAAGTGGGCCATCGGCGAAATCTTGATCACCGCCGGGGATGTCGCGGGCGAACTGGCAGCCACCGGTGCATTGTGTCACCGCCCGGTGAGATTGCGCGCAGGGCTGTGCCTTGATGAACAATCACGACCGGACGCGCAATCTCAACGCTGAGCGGGTTACGATCCGGATTTGACGGCTGACCTGTGCGGAGACTACCGTCGGACGCTATGTACAGCCGCGAAATGCTCGTAGTACTTGGTCGGCGCGTTGGTAGCTGATTAGCTTTCGAGCACCAACGCGCAACCCCTCGTGCAGCAGAGCTGGCGGGGGTTTTTTGTTGCCAGCACCTGAAGAGGACACAGTGAGCGCACCCATAACGCGACCATCGGAGCGATCGGCGAGACCGCCGGTTGCCAACGGCGCGTCCGCCGCAGCCAAACCCGTCGGCCCCCAACCGAGCCACGTTGCGCCGCACCAGCTTACCGGTGCGCAGTCGGTAATCAGGTCGCTGGAGGAACTCGACGTCGAGGTCATCTTCGGCATTCCGGGCGGCGCCGTGCTGCCGGTGTACGACCCGCTGTTCGACTCGCAGAAGCTGCGCCACGTGCTGGTGCGTCACGAGCAGGGCGCCGGGCATGCCGCCAGCGGCTATGCGCACGCCACCGGCAAAGTCGGGGTGTGCATGGCCACGTCGGGTCCCGGTGCCACCAACCTGGTAACTCCGCTCGCGGACGCGCAGATGGACTCGGTCCCGGTGGTGGCGATCACCGGGCAGGTCGGCCGGGCGCTGATCGGCACCGACGCCTTCCAGGAGGCCGACATCTCCGGTGTGACCATGCCGATCACCAAGCACAACTTTCTGGTCCGCGACGGCGACGAGATCCCCCGGGTGATCGCCGAGGCTTTCCATATCGCGGCCACCGGGCGTCCCGGTGCGGTACTGGTCGACATCCCCAAGGACATCCTGCAAGGCCAGTGCACGTTCAGCTGGCCGCCGCGCATGGATCTGCCCGGCTACAAGCCCAACACCAAGCCGCACAACCGGCAGATCCGGGAGGCCGCCAAGCTGATCGCGGCGGCCCGCAAACCGGTGCTCTACGTCGGCGGCGGGGTCATCCGCGGCGACGCCACCGAGCAGCTACGCGACCTGGCCGAGCTGACCGGCATCCCGGTGGTGACCACGCTGATGGCGCGTGGCGCCTTCCCTGACAGTCACCCGCAGCACCTGGGCATGCCGGGCATGCACGGCACGGTGGCCGCAGTGGCGGGCCTGCAGCGCAGTGACTTGTTGATTGCGCTGGGCACCCGCTTCGACGACCGGGTCACCGGCAAGCTCGAATCATTCGCGCCGGAGGCCAAGGTCATCCACGCCGACATCGATCCGGCCGAGATCGGCAAGAACCGTCACGCCGACGTGCCGATCGTGGGTGACGTCAAAGCGGTCATCACCGATTTGATCGCGGCGCTGCGCCACGACGGGACCACCATCGAAGTCGACGAGTGGTGGGAGTACCTGCGCGAGGTGCGGTCCACCTACCCGCTGTCCTACGGGCCGCAGAGCGACGGCAGCCTCAGCCCCGAATACGTGATCTCGACCCTGGGCAAGATGGCCGGACCGGACGCGGTGTACGTCGCCGGAGTCGGGCAGCACCAGATGTGGGCTGCGCAGTTCATCTCCTACGAGAATCCGCGCACCTGGCTCAATTCCGGCGGTCTGGGCACCATGGGCTTCGCCATCCCGGCGGCGATGGGTGCCAAAATCGCCCGCCCGGACGCCGAGGTGTGGGCGGTCGACGGCGACGGCTGTTTCCAGATGACCAACCAGGAACTGGCCACCTGTGCGATCGAGGGCGCTCCGATCAAGGTGGCATTGATCAACAACGGCAACCTGGGCATGGTGCGTCAATGGCAGTCGCTGTTCTACCAAGAGCGCTACTCGCAGACCGATCTGGCGACCCACTCGCACCGCATTCCCGACTTCGTCAAGTTGGCCGAGGCGCTCGGCTGCGTCGGATTGCGCTGCGAGCGTGAGGAAGACGTGGCAGATGTCATCGCCCAGGCCCGCGCCATCAACGACCGCCCGGTGGTGATCGACTTCGTCGTCGGGGCCGACGCGCAGGTGTGGCCGATGGTGGCCGCCGGCACCAGTAACGACGAGATCCAGGCCGCGCGCGGAATCCGTCCGCTGTTCGACGACGAAGGCAACGAGGGGCACGCGTGATGAGCGCTCTGGATTCTGCGAAGACGCATACGCTTTCGGTGCTGGTCGAGGACAAACCCGGTGTCCTCGCCCGAGTGGCGGCGCTGTTTTCGCGGCGCGGGTTCAACATCGAGTCGCTGGCTGTCGGCGCCACCGAACAAAAGGACATGTCCCGGATGACGATCGTCGTCTCCGCCGAGGACGCTGTGCTGGAACAGATCACCAAGCAGCTCAACAAGCTGGTCAACGTCATCAAAATCGTCGAGCAGGATGACGACAATGCGGTGGCCCGCGAGTTGGCGCTGATCAAAGTGCGCGCCGATGCCAGTACTCGCGGCCAGATCATCGAAGCGGCGAACCTGTTCCGGGCCAGGGTGATTGACGTCTCCCCGGAGTCGCTCATCATCGAAGCCACCGGTACCCCGGCGAAATTCGAGGCGCTGCTGCGTGTGCTGGAACCCTATGGGGTGCGTGAACTCGTCCAATCCGGATTGGTGTCACTGTCGCGCGGTCCGCGTGGCATCGGCACCACGAAATAACTAATAAGGAGAAAAGCCAAGTGGCAGTGCAGATGTTCTACGACGACGACGCCGACCTGTCGATCATCCAAGGCCGCAAGGTCGGCGTCATCGGATACGGCAGCCAAGGACACGCGCACTCGTTGAGCCTGCGCGATTCCGGCGTCCAGGTGAAGGTGGGCCTGAAGGAGGGCTCGAAATCGCGGGCCAAGGTCGCCGAGCAGGGACTCGAGGTCGACACCCCGGCCGAGGTGGCCAAGTGGGCTGACGTGATCATGCTGCTGGCACCCGACACCGCGCAGGCCGACATCTTCACGAACGACATCGAGCCCAACCTCGAGGCGGGCAACGCACTGTTCTTCGGCCACGGGCTCAATATTCACTTCGACCTGATCAAGCCGGCCGCTGATATCACCGTGGGGATGGTCGCGCCGAAGGGCCCGGGGCATTTGTTGCGCCGCCAATTCGTCGACGGCAAGGGTGTGCCCTGCCTGATCGCGGTGGACCAGGACCCCAACGGGGAAGGCGAGGCGCTGGCGCTGTCCTACGCCAAAGGCATCGGCGGCACGCGCGCCGGCGTCATCAAGACCACGTTCAAGGAAGAGACCGAGACCGACCTGTTCGGTGAGCAGGCTGTGTTGTGCGGCGGCACCGAGGAATTGGTCAAAGCCGGGTTCGACGTGATGGTCGAGGCCGGTTACGCGCCCGAGATGGCCTACTTCGAGGTGCTGCACGAGCTCAAGCTGATCGTCGACCTGATGTACGAGGGCGGTATCGCGCGGATGAACTACTCGGTGTCCGACACCGCGGAGTTCGGCGGCTACCTTTCGGGTCCGCGGGTGATCGACGCCGACGCCAAGGAGCGGATGCGCGCCATCCTGCGCGACATTCAGGACGGCAGCTTCGTCAAGAAGCTGGTTGCCGACGTCGAGGGCGGCGGCAAGGAACTCACGCGGTTGCGCAAGGAGAACGCCGAGCACCCCATCGAGGTGACCGGCAAGAAGCTGCGCGATCTGATGAGCTGGGTGGACCGCCCCATCACCGAAACGGCTTAACCCGCTTCGGGCCTAGCCCTGCTACGCCGAG
>NZ_JCALCY010000016.1:0-77076 GCF_059812585.1 Mycobacterium sp. NGS48 | reverse complement strand
GGCAAATACCCGGGACTCCGCACGCTCGCCGAGAGATCAGTCCCGGCTCAGCAGCTCCTTTTTCAACACCTTGCCCATCGCATTACGCGGCAGGCTGTCGACAAAGCGGACCTCGCGCGGCCGCTTGTGCACCGAAAGTTGCTGGGCCACATAGTCGATCAGCTCACCGGCGTCGGCGTCACCGACGACGAACGCGACGATACGCTGACCCAGGTCCTCATCGGGCAGCCCGACGACGGCCGCCTCACTCACGCCGGGATGGCCCAGCAGCACCATCTCGATTTCGCCGGCCCCGACCCGGTATCCGCCCGACTTGATCAAGTCGACCGACTCGCGGCCCACGATGCGATGCATCCCGTCGCCGTCGACCACCGCGGCATCGCCGGTGCGATACCAGCCGTCGGCACCGAACGCCTCAGCGGTCGCGTCCGGCCGGTTCAGGTAGCCGTCGAACACTGTCGGACCGCGAACCTGAAGCCGCCCAATGGTTTCCCCGTCGCACGCCACTGAACCACCGGCGTCGTCGACCAGCCGAGTCTGCACGCCGGGCAACGGCAGGCCCACCCAGCCGGGACGGCGTTCGCCGTCGGCGCGGGTGGATACCGTGATCAGCGATTCGGTACTGCCGTAGCGTTCGACGGGCGCATGCCCGGTAAGCCGGACCAGCTCGTCGAATACCGGCACCGGCAACCCCGCGCTGCCCGACACCAGCAGCCGCACCGGCCGCAGCGCCTCGGCGGCGGCGGTATCAGAAACGATCCGCGACCACACCGTCGGCACACCGAAATACAGCGTGCCCCCCGCTGCGGCGTACCCCTCGGGTGTGGGTCTTCCGGTGTGTACGAAGCGGTTTCCGACCCGTAGCGAACCGAGCAGACCCAGCACCAGGCCGTGCACGTGAAAGAGCGGCAACCCGTGCACCAGGACGTCGTCGGCGGTCCACTGCCAGGCCTGCGCCAAAGCGTCCAGATCCGCGGCGATGGCGCGCCGGCTCAGCGGCACCCCCTTGGGCGGACCGGTGGTACCTGAGGTGTAGATGATCAGCGCGGTGGCCTCGGGCGCAGGCTCGGGATAGCGGTGCCATGAGCGGGCGTGCAACCGCACCGGAATGTGTGGCAGGCCCTCGGGCTCATCCGGCGGCGGACCCAGCCAGGCCTGGGCACCTGAATCGGTGAGGATATGGCGTCGCTCGGCCTGGCCGACGTCGGCGGGCACCGGCACCACCGGGACGCCGGCAAGCAGGCAGCCGGTGACCGCCAGCACAGTCGCCGCGGTCGGCGTGGCCAGCACCGCAACCCGGCCCGCGCCGCCGACTCGCTCGGCCACCGACGTGGCGGCGCCGACCAGGTCGCTGCGGCTCAACGTCACGTCGCCGATGCGGACGGCGTCACCGATATCCGTGGCCGCTGCGGGGTTCAGTGAGGTCAGCAGCACGTGAGCGAGATTACCGGGCGCAACTCATGCCCGGTCCAGTCGCTCGAGGGCGAGGTCGGTGATGGAGTGCGGAAATGCCGCGAGCATGTCGTCACCGTCCTCGAGATGCCAGATGCCCGAAAGCGCAGACCACGACGCGATCCAGCGCAACAGGTCAGCGCGGTCGAGGTCGGCGGTGCCGGCCACGATATGCAGGCGCACGTCGAAGTTCGGGACGGCGTCCTCGGGCGTGAAGTTGGTGAAGATGTTGCAGTAGTCGAACTCTCGGGGGCCCACAACTCCCTTTGGGTCGATGGCCAACCACCCTCGATCCGCGCCGTCGAGGACGTTTTCATGGTGTAGATCGCCGTGCAGGAGCACCGGCCTGGCGTCGCGTTTCAAGAGCTGGTCCGCAATCTGTCTGACCTGGTCGAACCGGGGGCTGGTATCGGCGAACAAGGACGCGAACCAGCCACCCAGGGACGGGAATTCAGTCAAGCTCTCGGGAGTGTGGCTGTGGAGTCGGGCTGCTACGGCACACAGCGCCCGTGTCGCAGCGGCGTCATCGGTCACCCGCGAAAGCAGCGTTGCCCCCAACCGTTCCAGCACCATCGCGTTGCCGTCGCGTGCGAGTAGCCGGACAGCACCGCCCCCATCCCATTTCTCCAGTGCCCGCGCGCCGGCCAGTTCCTCCGGTTCGTTTGTCACCTTCAACAATGCCGGTCGTCCTTCGAAGGTGACCGGTGCGACCACCGACGCAAGAGATGGCCACGGCGGCCCGTCGAGACGTACCCCGAGTCGGATCACCGCATCATCGACCTCCGCGCTCGACGGCTTCGGCATCAGCGGCATCCGCCAATGATTCCAAGACGCGCGGCGACTGTTGGCTTCTGCTGGCGCGGCAGCTAATATTAATGAATAATATCCGTTAAATAGCCCCCGACGGAGAGGCACCGAGGTGAATGACGAGCGGCGTAGCCGCGGGCCGCGGAACCGCCAGCGTGAGCGCGTGCTCCAGCTGGTCCGTGAGCATGACGGTGCCGTCGACGCAGCCGAAATCGCCGCGCAGATGGAGCTGCACGTGACCACCGTGCGTTTTCACCTCGACGCGTTATGCGACCAGGGCGCCGTCGAGCGCACCCGCATCGCGCCGACCGGCGTCGGGCGTCCCAGGACCGGCTACCTCGCGGCGCAAGGCCAGCTCGACTACCAGATTCTTGCGGAAGTCCTCGCACTGGAGCTCGGTGACACTGCCGACAAGCGCCGGCGCCGCGCCGAACGGGCCGGGCGCCGCTGGGCCCAGGGCATCACTGCCCGCTCGGCGCCGGAATCGCCAGACGCGGAAGCGAGTGAGGTTCTGGATCGACGGGCGCAGCGCACGACGGAAGCCTTCCAGCGGATGGGTTTCGGGCCTGAACTGACTCCGTCGGGCGGCACCGGCAGGCGCACAATCCGGTTGCACGGCTGCCCGGTGCGCGAACTGGCTGCCGCACACCCGGAGGTGGGGTGCGCTATGCATCTGGGTCTACTCGAGGGCCTGGTCGCCGACCGCCAAAGCTCACGACTGCGGGCCGAGTTGCAACCGTTCGTCGAACCGGAATTGTGCATCGCGCACGTGATCGCCAATGACTGACCTGCAGGTGTTACCCGAGCAAGAATGCGCGGACCTGACTGACCGCGCCGACGTCGAAGCACTGCTGCGGCGGTTCTACGGTCGAGTGCTCGACGACGACGTTCTGGGCGAGCCGTTCGCGCAGGTGCGCGCCCGGGGGCTGGATTCGCATATACCGAGGATGTGCGACTTCTGGGAGACGGTGCTGTTCCGCGCCGGCCTCTACAAGGGCAGTGCGCTGCACGCCCACCGCCACGTTCACGACAGAACTGCGCTGTCCGGCGGTCACTTTGTCCGCTGGCTGACGACCTGGCAGGACACCGTCGACGAGATGTACAGCGGGCCCGTCGCCGAGCAGGCGAAAGTTCAGGCCGCCCGGATCGCCTGGGCCATGCACCGTCGGCTGACCGGCGCTGACGCGCCGGAACTCGACACCCTGCTGAAACGCTGACTGAGCTGCAAGCGGTGGCCCAAAGTCCTTTCGAACTGAGGTCTTCTTGCTCTGGGCCGGCCGGTGAGCGCGCGGCAGCCTAAGAGTGACACCAGTTTTTGCACTGCACCGAAGGCGGCACGGTCGATGAATGCGCATTTTCCCGATAGCGAGGCGATCCGCACGGCGCTCACGCTGGCCGGCCGGGCGCCGTCGATCTACAACTCACAACCGTGGCGCTGGCAGGTCGGCGACGACGCGCTGGACCTGTTTGTCGACCCGGACTTGCAGTTGCCCGGCGCCGACCCCGACGGCCGTGAGCTGGTTCTGAGTTGCGGTGCGGCGCTGAATCATTGCGTGATCGCGCTTGCCGCGCTGGGCTGGCGGGCTCGCGTGCACCGACTGCCCGACCCCGACGACCCCGATCATCTGGCGCGGATCGAAGTGTGTTGCTGCGATGTGGATCAGGTCGACGTCATGCTGGCGGCGGCAATCCCTCGGCGGCGAACCGATCGGCGAATCTACAGCTCCTGGCCGGTGCCCGACGGCGACATCGCGCTGATGGGAGCGCGCGCTGCCCGAAGCGGCGTGATGTTGCGCCGCGTCGACCCGGTGGACAAGCTCAACAAGATTGTCGCGCAGGCTGTCTGGCGCCACGCCAGCGACCATGACTATCTCGCCGAACTCACCGCGTGGAGCGGGCGGTACGGCTCGGTGGCCGGCGTGCCTGCACGCAACATACCGACGCCCACCTCGGCTGCGGTGATACCCGGGCGGCTGTTCGCCGGTCCTGCACTGGCGCAGCCGCCCGGCGTCTCCCCCGCCGAGGACAACGCGGTCATTCTGGCGCTGGGCACGCAAGTAGACGACCGGTTGGCCCGCCTGCGCGCCGGCGAAGCCACCAGCGTCGTGCTGTTGACCGCCACCTCGATAGGTTTGGCCAGTTGCCCGGTCACCGAGCCGCTGGAGATCGCCGAAACCCGCGATGCGATCCGCTCAGATGTGTTCGGCGCCAGCGGATACCCGCAGATGTTGCTTCGGATCGGCTGGGCCCCGGTCAACGCCGATCCGTTGCCGTCGACGCCGCGCCGCGCGGTCAGCGACGTCATCGACTGGCGAGACGAGTGTGAGCAACCTGCTTTTGCATAGCAAGCCTGTAGCTGGGTAGCCGGCTACAGGTGGCTTGACCGCACGGTCAGCACTGGGCAGTCGACGGTCCTATCTGCGTCGCAGCCGCGGCTGCCGGTCACGAATACCTCGACCGACTCCGCGTTTTGGGCAACGTAACGGCGAAGGGTGCCACGCACGACGATCGGTTCGATCGCCACATCGGGGTACAGTCGTGTCCAACGGGCGATTTGACGGCCCAGATGCGCTCGCGCCATACGTTTTCCGTCGCCGACGTCTTCGGGTGCCTCTGGACACCATGCGGCGACCGCGCGGAGCGGCACTCCGCGTAGCTGCGCCTCTTCGAAAGCATGGTGCAGCGCTACCCCGTTATCCACCCCGACCAGAATGCTGCGCTGCTCAAGGTTGACCGCCCGGCCCCGTGGCACGCTGACGACGGCGACCGGGCATTGGGCCAGCGCCGGCAGGACCGCTGCGACGGAACCGGCACCGCGGCATGCGTGTTTGGTTCCGATAGAGCCGACACAGACCATCGCAGCAGACCGCGATTCCTCGGCCAACGTGGCCAGCGGCTTCCCGGTCAGCGTCTCGGCTTCGAGCTTGACCGGCTTCCCGGTGGCCTCGACGGCGCGCTGTGCGCAGTACAACACCTTACGCGCCGAGACGAATTGACTGCGATCGAAATCAGCGGCAGGCAAATCCGCGGGATCGACGACGTACACGAGACGCAGTGGGATGTCCCGGCCGACGGCCTCGTCTACCGCCCAGAGCGCCGCCTGGATCGCGGCCCTGGATCCGTCCACGCCTACCACAACTGCGGGAGCTGAACAAGAGTCACACATCGCGATCACCTTTGGTCCAAAGGCTCAACGTATCTCCTGATGATCACGCTAGGAGCGCGCGGCGGGGCTGTTGAGGGCCGTTTGTCACTTCACGGTCGGCATTGGTCCTTTTTGCGAGGTTTGCTGTAGCACAACCGACGTCGTAACGGCATGATCGTGCGAAACGAGAATCCGGCGTTTCATCCGAGCGCAGCGGGTTAAATACAGGGCGATCCGTCCACCGACCAGAAGGGTCTTCGGTATGGCAACCGAACCGGCAGAGGCGCAGCGGCCAACCCAGGCAACGTCGGAGCCGTTGATCGGCAAGGGCTGGGTCCAGGGTGTGGCCCTGGTGATGATCTTCGGCTTTCTGGTGATGGGCATTTTGGCCTACCGCACCTACACCGCCTCGATGCCGATGCCCGACAAGGTGGTCAGCGAATCCGGCCAGCCGCTGTTCACCGGTGCCGACATCACCCGCGGTCAGGAGCTCTTCCAGGCTCGCGGCCTGATGGAGTACGGGTCGGTGCTCGGTCACGGCGCCTACCTCGGGCCCGACCGCACCGCGGAGTACCTGCGCATGGCGACCGATAAGGTCGCCGACCAGTGGCGGGCGCAAGGTATCACCGACCCGCATGACCGGGTGGTGACCGAGTTCCGGACCAATCGCTATCACCCCGACACCAAGACGCTGGTGTTCACCGACCGGCAGGCACGGGCATTCGAGGACATTCAGCAGCACTACGCAACGTACTTTGGTGAGGACTCCACGAAGTACGGCTTTCTGCCGCATATGATCACCGACAAAGCCCAGATCCATGCCCTCACCGCATTTTTCGCGTGGACGGCATGGGCAGCGGCGGCCGAACGGCCGGGCCACAGCTACACCTACACCAACAACTGGCCGGCCGAGAAGCGCGTCGACAACGGCCCGACCGCCCAGGTCATCGTGTGGTCGGCGCTGTCACTGGTCGCGTTGCTCGGCGGGATCGGGATCATGTTCGCGGTCTACGGGCGCTGGAGCCAGAAAATCGGGTGGCACGGCGACGCAACGTCGTCCACGCTGTCCTTCCGCGAGCCGGGCGAGGTGAGCCTGACGCCGGCGCAGCGCGCCACGATCTGGTTCTTCGCAATCGTGTCGGTGCTGTTCTTGGCGCAGACACTGGTCGGCGCCGCCGCCCAGCACTACCGGGCTGACCTGTCGACCTTCTTCGGCCTGGACCTGGCCCGGGTGCTGCCGTACAACCTGGCGCGAACCTGGCATGTGCAGCTGTCCCTGTTCTGGACTGCGGCGGCGTTTCTGGCGGGCGGCATCTTCCTGGTGCCGTTCATCGCGCGCCGCGAACCGCGGCGACAGAGCTGGTTGGCTTACGGGCTGCTGGGTGCGGTCGCGGTCGTGGTGTTCGGGTCGCTGATCAGCGAGGCGCTGTCGATCTACGGCGTGATTCCGCCCGGCGGCCTGCTCTCCCAACAGTGGGAGTACCTGGACCTGCCGCGGCTGTGGCAGATCCTGCTGTGCGTCGGCATGTTCCTGTGGATCGTGATCATCTGGCGCGGCATGCGGACCCGGCTGCGCACCGAATCGAAGATGAACCTGCCGTGGCTGTTTTTCTTCGCGGGACTGGCGATCCCGGTCTTCTACACGGTCGGCCTGCTGGCCGGCAGCGCAACCCACTTCTCGGTCGCCGATTTCTGGCGATTCTGGGTGGTGCACTTGTGGGTGGAGGATTTTCTCGAGCTGTTCACCACCGTGATGGTGGCCTACATCTTCGTGTTGCTCGGGGTGGTACGCGAACGGATCGCGCTCGGGGTGATCTTCCTCGACGTCATCCTGTACTCGGCCGGCGGTGTGATCGGCACGATGCACCACCTGTACTTCTCTGGGACCCCGGTGGAGCACATGGCGTTGGGTGCCTTCTTCTCGGCGGCCGAGGTCATCCCGCTGACCTTCCTAACGGTGGAAGCGTGGGCGTTCCTGCAATTGGGATCCCGTCAGCAGGCCGGTGACGCCAAGCCGTTCCCGCACCGCTGGGCAGTGCTGTTCCTGGTTGCCGTCGGGTTCTGGAACTTCGTGGGCGCAGGGATTTTCGGGTTCCTGATCAACCTGCCGATCGTGTCGTACTACCAGATCGGCACCGCGTTGACGGCCAACCATGGTCACGCGGCGATGATGGGCGTCTACGGCATGCTGGCCGTCGGCTTGGCGATGTTCGCATTCCGCTACGTGATTCCGGCCGACAAATGGCCGGAAAAGTGGGCTCGGATCTCGTTCTGGGGAATGAACCTCGGGTTGGCGTGGATGGTGTTCGCGACGCTGTTGCCCCTCGGCGTGCTGCAGCTCTACCACTCGGTCAACGACGGCTACTACGAAGCGCGCTCGCTGGGTTTCATCGCCCAGCCCGGCAACGCGCTGCTGGAATGGCTGCGGCTGCCCGGTGACGTCATCCTCATCGTCGGTGGGGTGCTGCCGTTCGTCTACATCGCATTGCTAGCGTTGGGCCATTTCCGGTCCGGCTCGGTCGCCGACGAGTTGCCCGAGCATCCGCTTTACACCGAGTTGACCACCGCCGCAGAAGAGCCCGCGGCACCGGCGAAGGAGTGACGATGACAGCGCCGACCGCGTCGGTGTGGCTGGTCGCCGGCTACTCGCTGGTGCTGGTGGCGATCGCCTGGGGCTTCGACGCGATGGCGAAGCGGGTGTCGAAGCAGGCCGCGCGCTGGCGCACCGGGAACTTCGTGTACCGCCCCGACCACGACGCATGGGTCTGCCCCGAAGACCACTGGCTGTGGCCGACGTCGTTCGATCCGCAGCACCGAGTGATGCGGTATCGGGCGCTGCCCGCGGTGTGCAACAGCTGTCCGGTGAAGTCCACCTGTACGACTTCGGATCATGGCCGGGAAATCAACCGTGACATCGACCCGTGGCCGCACTCGGATGCCGGCCGTTTCCATCGTGGAGTCGCCTGTTTTGTGGCCGCACTCGGGGTGATCATGCCGCTGGCGATGCTGATCGGCCGGCACAGCGCCATCGATCTGCTGATCTTGGGTGGCGCCGCTGCGCTGGTGATGACTGCTGGACTGCCGCTGGCCCGGCATTTGTGGAACTCGCCGTCAAATGCCCCTGAATACCTGCCGCACCGGACGGGCCTGGAAGATCAGGTGGCTGTCGCGATCGACCGGTATTCCACCCGGTGGGGCAGCGATTGGGCGCAGAAGGAGGACAGCCCCCAGTGACCGGTGTGGTGATCGTCGTGGTGCTGGCCGCGCTGGCAGCGCTGGTGGTGCTGGCGTTCTTTTCGCTGGTGGTGCTACGCGAGTACGAGCGCGGCGTGGTGTTCCGGATGGGTCATGCCCGCCCGTTGTATGAACCCGGATTGAAGTTCCTGATCCCGTTGGCGGACAGGATGATCCGGGTGGATCAACGGATCGTGACATTGACGATCCCGCCGCAGGAGGTGATCACCCGGGATAACGTGCCGGCCCGAGTGAACGCAGTGGTGATGTTTCAGGTCGTCGACCCGTTGAAAGCCATCCTGGCGGTGGAGAACTTCGCAGTGGCGACCTCGCAGATCGCCCAGACCACACTGCGCTCGCTGCTCGGCCGCGCCGACCTGGACACGCTGCTGGCCCATCGCGAAGACCTCAACAGCGACCTGCGCACGATCATCGAAAAGCAGACCCAGCCCTGGGGTGTCGAAGTGCGGGTTGTCGAGATCAAAGATGTCGAGATTCCCGAGTCCATGCAGCGGGCGATGGCGCGCGAAGCCGAGGCGGAACGTGAGCGTCGCGCCAAAGTCATCAACGCGCGCGGTGAGCTGCAGGCCTCCGAGGAGCTGCGCGAGGCGGCCGAGACGCTGTCGAAAAGCCCGGCGTCACTTCAACTGCGCTACCTGCAAACCCTGCTGGAACTGGGCGCCGACCAGAACTCGACGGTGGTATTCCCGCTGCCGGTCGACATCATCACCCCATTCTTGAAACACCCAGAGGTGTTGTCGGACATCGCAGATTCGCTCGGCGAGCATCGCTGACCGGTCGGGCCTAATGGCACCACTGGAAGGACCAATGGCCCTTACCACCGCCGGCTTTGCAGAGAATGCTTAGAGGCAGGTAGAGATCGGAGGTCCAGATGCCTGCCACGATGGTGGAAACCGAAGTCATCAAGGATGCGGTGCGCTTAGCCTGCCGTGCCCCGTCGCTGCACAATACCCAGCCGTGGCAGTGGGTCATCGACGCTGACCAACTGCAGCTGTTCCTCGATCCGCGCCGGGTCATGCTCTCGGACCGCTCGGGACGAGAAGCCCTGATCGGCTGCGGGGCTGCGCTCGACCACCTTCGGGTCGCGATGGCTGCCGCGGGGTGGCAGGCGCATGTCGAGCGGTTCCCGAACCCCAACGACCCCAACCATCTGGCGTGTATTCAGTTCAGTGCGATGGAATTCGTCACCGATGCGCATCGTCGTCGCGCCGACGCCATCCTGCTGCGGCGCACCGACCGTCTTCCGTTCCTGACGGCAATGCAATGGGAATCGTTTGAGCCGGTGCTGCGCACCGCCGTCGACGGCGATGCCGTCTATCTGGACGTCATGCCCGACGACCTGCATTCGTGTTTGGCCGAGGCATCCCAGCTCGCCGAGTCGCTGCGACTCTATGATTCGCGGTATCACGCCGAACTGGGCTGGTGGACAGCACCATTCGAGGCGTCGGAGGGCATACCTTACAGTGCGTTGGTCTCTGCAGCCGAGGGTGACCGGGTCGACGTCGCCCGGGCCTTTCCGGTCACCCACCAAAGCGAACGGCGGGCGGGCATCTCGGAAGACGAAGCGACGATTCTGCTGGTGTCCACCGACGACGACAGTCGGGCCGCGGCATTGGCATCCGGCGAGGCACTCTCTGCGGTCTTGCTGGAATGCACGATGGCCGGTTTGGCCACCTGCACGGTCACTCACATCACCGAGGTCCGGGCCACCCGTGAGATGCTCGCGGCGTGCCTGGGGCGGGACGCGGTGCCCCAAATCCTGGTGCGGGCCGGCGTCGCG
Source organism: Mycobacterium sp. NGS48 (assembly GCF_059812585.1). NCBI lineage: Bacteria > Bacillati > Actinomycetota > Actinomycetes > Mycobacteriales > Mycobacteriaceae > Mycobacterium > Mycobacterium sp. NGS48. The sequence continues at coordinate 66,637 of NZ_JCALCY010000016.1, read as the reverse complement.
CCCGCGATGGATGAGGTACCGCCGCCCACTCCGCGGCGACCGCTCAACGAGGTCTTGCGGGTACACAGCTGAGCGGAGTTTGCGATGAGCGATCCTTGCGCGTGCCCGGTTTCCGACCCACAGTGTTGGATATGAGCCCGGGTAACCCTGTCGCTGCCGCGGTCAAGATCTTTCTGGTCGACGATCACGAAGTTGTTCGACGCGGCCTTATCGACCTGCTCAGCGCCGATCCGCAACTGGAGGTGGTGGGCGAGGCCGGATCGGTTGATGAGGCGCTGGCCCGAATTCCCGCGGCACAACCCGATGTCGCGGTCCTCGACGTGCGACTGCCCGACGGCAGCGGCATCGAACTGTGTCGCGATCTACTGTCCCGGATGCCGGGTCTGCGCTGTCTGATGCTGACCTCGTACAGCTCGGACGAGGCGATGCTCGATGCGATTCTCGCCGGTGCCAGTGGATACGTCGTCAAAGACATCAAGGGCATGGAGTTGGCGCGCGCCATCAAAGATGTCGGCGCCGGGCATTCGTTGCTCGACAATCGCGCCGCGGCGGCGCTGATGGCCAAGCTTCGCGGCGAAGCCGAGCGACCCGACCCACTGTCCGGGCTCACCCAACAGGAGCGCGTGCTGCTTGATCACCTGGCGGAGGGGCTGACGAACAAACAGATCGCGGACCGGATGTTTCTGGCCGAGAAGACGGTAAAGAACTACGTGTCCCGGTTGCTGGCCAAGCTGGGCATGCAACGGCGGACCCAGGCCGCGGTCTTCGCCTCCAAGCTCGAACGGCCGCGGCGTACCGATGGATAGCACTCCCCCGCTGCGCGACACCCTCTCTCAACTGCGGTTACGAGAACTGCTGACCGAAGTGCAAGACCGGGTCGAACAGATAGCTGCCAGTGGTGACCGCCTCGACGGGCTGATCGAGGCAATGCTGGTGGTCACCGCCGGCCTGGAACTGGATGCCACCCTGCGCTCGATTGTGCAAACCGCCACCCATCTCGTCGACGCGCAATACGGCGCCCTCGAGGTGCACGACCAGTCCAAGCGAGTGTTGCAGTTCGTCTACGAGGGTATCGACGAGGACACCTTCCGCAGCATCGGCCAGTTACCCCAGGGCCGCGGTGTCGTGGGCCTGCTCATTGACGACCCGAAACCGCTTCGTCTGGACAACATCGCGGATCACCCTGCGTCGGTAGGATTTCCGGAAAACCACCCCCCCATGCGGACCTTTCTTGGTGTGCCCATCCGCATCCGCGACACCGTGTTCGGCAATCTGTATCTCACCGAGAAGGCCAGCCGGCAACCATTCACCGAGGATGACGAGGTACTGGTGCGGGCCTTGGCGGCAGCCGCCGGCATCGCGATCGCCAATGCCCGCCTCTACCAGCAAGCCAAGGCGCGTCAAGCCTGGATCGAGTCCACCCGCGACATCGCCACCGACTTGCTGTCCGGCACCGAACCCGCGGCGGTCTTCCGGCGCGTCGCCGAAGAGGCACTCAAGCTGACCGGCGCCGACGCGGCGATGATCGCCGTTCCCGCCGATGACCACACCCCCGACGACAGCGTTGCAGAGTTGGTGGTCGTCGAAACCGTGGGCGACGCGGTCGCTGCTATCGCAGGAGATGCAATTCCACTGGCGAACAACGCTGTTGGTGACGCCTTCACCAAGCGTGATCCACAGCGCGTCGAACAAATCGAATTCGGCGGTGTCGACGGCGCGCGGCCCGCACTGGTACTGCCGCTGCGAGCCGCTGATACCGTAGCCGGCGTTGTGGTGGTGCTGCGCGAGGCCAAGTCGACACCGTTCACCGAGGAACAACTCGACATGATGGCCGCATTCACCGACCAAGCTGCGTTAGCATGGCAGTTGGCCACCACCCAGCGCCGGATGCGCGAACTCGATGTGCTGACCGACCGGGACCGCATCGCGCGCGACCTACACGACCACGTCATCCAACGACTCTTCGCGGTCGGCCTGGCGCTGCAGGGCACTATCCCCCGGACCCGCTATCCCGAAATTCAGCAGCGACTCTCGAGTGCCGTCGATGATCTGCAAGCGACCATTCAAGAGATTCGGGTTGCCATCTTCGATCTGCACGGGGGCCCGCCAGGAGCGACTCGGCTACGGCAGCGTCTCGACAACGCCATCACTCAATTCGCAGATGCGGGCGTGCGCACCACAATCCAGTTCGTCGGTCCGCTTTCGGTTGTCGACGCCGGACTGGCCGATCACGCGGAAGCTGTTGTGCGCGAGGCAGTCAGCAATGCCGTCCGTCATGCCAACGCTTCCGAGGTGTCCGTCGACGTCAAAGTCGAAGACGAGTTGGCGATCGACGTCGTCGACAACGGGAGCGGCCTGGCCGGGCCGGTCACCGAAAGCGGCCTGGCGAACCTGCGCCGGCGTGCCGAGGAAGCCGGCGGCACGTTTGCCGTTGAAAACGCCGAAGGTGGCGGGGTCGCGCTGCATTGGTCGGCGCCGTTGCCGTGAGCACCTTCGTCCGGCTGGCTGGCCCAGACCGCAGCGATTGCAGACCCGACCGATTAGGTTGACGTACGTGAACAGCGACCGATGTGGTTCCGCCTTCGCCGACCCGGCCGGTGCCGTCCGGTGACCGCAGAACATTCGCAACTTGACGAGCTGCGGGCAGCTCGAGACCAGCTGGAGCAGCTGGTGGAAATCATCGTCGAGATCGGTTCCGATCTGGATTTGGCCGCGACGTTGCATCGAATCATCAATACGGCGATGGAGCTGACCGGCGTTCGCTACGGAGCGCTGGGCATCCGCGGGTCCGACGGCGGCCTGTCTTTCATCCACGTGGGTATCGACAACGACACAGCGCGGCGGCTCTGCGATCTACCGGTAGGCGACGGTCTTCGCGTCGATGATATGAGTGCTCATCCACAGGCCACCGGGCTGCACGCAGGCTCCCCGCAGCTGCGGGCGCTGCTCGCAATACCGATCACCGTCCGGTCAACTGACTTTGGAAACCTCTATTTGGCCGACGATCGGCCCGGCCGGGTGTTTTCCGCCACTCAGGAGGGCGCCGTGCGCGTATTGGCCTCCGCGGCCGCGGTCGCGATCGACAACGCGCGGCTCTTCGAGCGCGAACGCGAATCGGCGAAATGGATGAAGGCCAGTCGCGAGATCACCAGCGCGCTGCTGTCCGCCGACCCGCAGACCGGACCATTGCAGCTCATCGTGAACCGGGCGCTGGAGTTGGCCGATGCCGAGCAGGCGATCTTGCTGGTTCCCAGTGAGCCCGATCTGCCGGCCTACGAGCTCGACGCACTTGTGGTGGCCGCTACGGCGGGCCGGTACTCCTCCGAGGTGATCGGTCAGCAGGTTCCGATGGACGGCTCCACCACGGGTGGTGTAGCGCGTCGCGGCATCCCGCTGATCACTGATTCGTTCCAGTACCCGATCCAGGGGTTCACCGATGTGGGTGAACGCCCGGCGGTCGTCATGCCGCTGATTGCGGACGAGGCGGTGCTGGGCGTTATCGCGGTCGCACGCAATCCGCGGCAGCCTGCATTCGGCAGCGACTACCTGGAGCTCGTCAGTGACTTCGCCCGACACGCTGCTCTCGCGTTGGCGCTGGCGGCCGGCCGCGAACATGCGCTCAATCAGCAACTCGCTCAGGCCGACACCGTCGATGATGCACTGCAAGGCGCAGCTGATGAACTGCGTCGGCTGTGGCGGGCCCGCCGGGTCCTGGCCGTCACCTTCCCTACCCATAGCTCGGCCACAGAAACCGCACCGGAGGTGGTGTCGGTCGGCGAGCCCGCGCGTTGGGAGGACCTGCCGCCAGAGACACGACAACTGCTCGGCTCTTTGCGTGATGGCGACCTGCTCGCCCCCCATGCCAGCACGCCCGGGGCTGCGGGCATCGCGTTGCAACATCCCGAAGGCGTGGTCGTCGTCTGGATCGAGCTGGCCGAAAACCGGCCGTTCACCCTCGAGGACCAGACCATGCTCACCGTGCTGGCAGGCCGCCTCGGCCAGGGCCTGCACCGGGTCCACCAGGTGGACCAGCAGCGCGAAACCGCGCTGGCGTTGCAACATGCGATCCTCGGCCCCGCCGATCTACCTGGGGGGTTTTCGGTGCGCTACCAGGCCGCCAGCCGGCCGCTACAGGTCGGGGGCGACTGGTACGACGTCGTCGACTTGGAGGACGGGCGCATCGCATTGGTTGTCGGCGACTGTGTCGGCCATGGCCTGGCGGCCGCCACCGTGATGGGGCAGTTGCGCAGCGCCTGCCGCGCGCTCCTGCTCGACCAACCCAACCCTGGTGCCGTTCTCGCGAAGCTGGACCGCTTCGCCGCGCGGCTACCCGGCGCCCAGTGCACCACCGCCGTCTGCGCGGTGCTCACACCCGACACCGGTGAACTGGTGTACTCCAATGCCGGGCATCCACCGCCCATTTTGGTCCACGCCGACGGCACGAGCCACGTGCTCGACGACGGCCACACCATCCCGTTAGGGATACGCCCCGACCGGCCCCGCCCCGAAGCGCACATCATCATCCCGGCGCGCGCGACGCTGTTGCTTTACACCGACGGTCTGGTCGAGCGTCGCCGCAGTTCACTGGACGTCGGCATCGGCCGTGCCACCGCCCTGGTCCAGGACGGCCGCGCCGCCACGCTGGATGACTTGGCCAACCAGATCATGTCGCGTCTCGCGCCGAACGGCGGCTATCAGGACGACGTCGTGCTGCTGCTGTACCGCCAACCTGCCCCGCTGGAGATGAACTTCCCCGCTCACGTCAGCCACCTCGCGCATTCCCGCGCCGCTTTGCGCAGCTGGTTGAACCGAGCCCAGGTGGACCCGGACCAGATTTACGACCTACTCGTCGCCGCCGGCGAAGCCGTCGCCAACGCCATCGAGCACGGTCACCGACATAGTGCGGAGGGCGAGATCAGCCTGCGCGCGACCGCACTGGTCGATCAGGTGCAGTTGATCATCACTGATACCGGCTCGTGGAAGACGCCAGAGCCGGAGAACAATCCCCACCGCGGCCGGGGCATCATGCTGATGCGAGCCCTCACGCACGACGTCACCATCGTCCCCGACAGCACCGGAACAACAGTTCATTTATCCGCGAGGATCAACTGATGCCCACATTGCTGACACTCGACACCGCGCGCGGCACCGACGGCCAACTCGTGCTGGTCGGGGTGGGGGAAATCGACCTGAGCAACGTCGAGACATTTACTCGGGCGCTCACCACGGCCATCACTGAAACTGCCGGCAGCGCCGAGAAACTGACTGTCGATCTCAGCGCGGTCGAGTACCTCGACAGCGCGGCGATCAACGTTCTGTTCAATTATGCCGAGCACATTCATCTCATCGTCCGGCCCCTGCTGATCCGCGTCCTCACCGTCAGTGGCCTCACCGAACTGACCACCGTCGTACCCGCTTCGCCGAAAGCAGAACACTGACGTCGTTGCGCCGACGTTCCGCGATTGTTGGCGATCAGCGGCCGAGGTTCTTCTTGGCAACCGTGAGCAGGATCGACGAATCCTCCAGTGCACTGAGCCCATGTACGGTGTTCGGCAACACGAGCAGGTCGCCGGCGCGGCCGATCCAGTCACTTTGGTCGGTAGCAAGGCGGACACGGCCACCCAGCACATAAATCGTCGCTTCGTCGAGATTGTGGTGCTCGTCGAGTGCATGACCTTGCCGGAGCGCGATAACGGTCTGCCGCAATACTTGTTCATGGCCGCCGAACACAGTGGCCGCACTGCGCCCGCTGTTTTCAGACTTAGCGCGGTCCAGTTGGTCACGAGCCAACGCAGTCAGCGAGAACTTCATCATCTGGAGACACCCATCATCAGCGGGGCAGCTTCGGCACTGACCACTGTATGGGTTACCGGCGACCGGCGGAACGAAGCGACCTAGGCGCTGGGCTCGGCGGCCAACAGCTTGCGCAGCACGTACTGCATTATGCCGCCGTGCCGGTAATAGTCAGCTTCGCCCGGGGTGTCGATGCGGACCACCGCATCGAACTCGACACCGCCGGCTTTGACGTGCACGGTCTGCGGGATCGAGTCGTTGAGCGCACCGACGCCGGTGATCTCGAAGGTCTCTTCGCCGGTGAGGCCGAACGTGTCCGCGTTCTGGCCGTCGGGAAACTGTAATGGCAGCACTCCCATTCCGATCAGGTTGGAGCGGTGAATACGCTCGTAGGACACCGCGATCACCGCGCGCACGCCGAGCAGCAACGTCCCCTTGGCCGCCCAGTCGCGCGACGACCCGGAGCCGTACTCCTTGCCGGCCAGAATGACCAGCGGTGTGCCCGCTTCGGCGTAGCCGACCGATGCGTCGTAGATCGTCCTCACCGGACCGTCCGACTGGGTGAAGTCGCGGGTCCACCCGCCTTCGGTGTCAGGGGCGAGTTGGTTGCGCAACCGGATGTTGGCGAAGGTGCCGCGGATCATCACCTCGTGGTTGCCGCGCCGCGACCCATAGGAGTTGAAGTCCTTGCGTTCAATCCCGTTTTCGGACAGGTACTTTCCAGCCGGCGAATCAGTGCGGATGGACCCGGCCGGGCTGATGTGGTCGGTGGTGACGGAGTCGCCCAGTTTGGCCAGCACCCGCGCGCCGGTGATGTCGGCAACCGGTTGCGGCTCGCGGCTCATGCCGTCGAAGTAGGGCGGTTGGCGCACGTACGTCGAGTCAGGACTCCACTCGAAGGTGCCGGTATCGGGCACCGGCAGCGAGCGCCAATTGTCGTCGCCGGCGAAGACGTCGGCGTAACTGGCGGTGAACATCTCGGCCTGCAGATGGTTATCGACAACAGCGGCGATGTCGGCTGTCGTCGGCCAGATGTCGCGCAGATACACCGGCTCGCCGTCGCTGCCGATACCCAGCGGCTGCGACGTCACGTTGATGCGCATGGTGCCGGCCAGCGCGTAGGCGACCACCAGCAGCGGGGAGGCAAGGAAATTCATCTTGGTCTCGGGGTGGATGCGGCCTTCGAAATTCCGGTTGCCGGATAGCATCGAGCAGACCGTCAAATCGTTATCGGTCACTGCTGTGCTGACCTCGGGGATCAGCGGTCCCGAATTACCGATGCAGGTGGTGCAGCCGTAGCCGACCAGGTTGAAGCCCAGTTTGTCCAGATATGGTGTCAGGCCGGCCTTTTCGTAGTAGTCGGTGACCACCCTTGAGCCCGGGGCCAGCGAGGTCTTGACCCACGGCTTGCGGCTCAGCCCCTTGTCCACTGCGTTCTTCGCCAGGAGGGCAGCGCCCACCATCACCGACGGGTTGGAGGTGTTGGTACACGAGGTGATCGCGGCGATCACCACATGCCCGTTGTCCAATTCGACCGCGGTGCCGTCAGCGAGCTCGACATGCACCGGCGCCGAGGTCCAGTCGACATCGTGCGAGACCGCGGGTTCGTGCGGCTTGTCGTGCGGCCCATCGGTGCTGATCGCGATCGGGTCGCTGGCCGGGAAGGACTCCGCCGAGGCCTCGTCGAGGCCGTCCAGCGCTTCCTCGGTGGTTTGCGCGCCGGCGAGCAGGGCGCTGACCGTTTGCGGGGCGACCCGCAGCGGGATGCGGTCCTGCGGACGCTTCGGCCCGGCGATCGACGGCTCGACGGTGCTCAGATCCAATTCGACGGTCTGGGAGAACGTCGGTTCGTGATCGGCATCGTGCCACAGGCCCTGTTCTTTCGCGTAGGCCTCGACCAACCCGATCCGGTGCTCGGAGCGTCCGGTCAACCGCAGATAATTCAGCGTCACGTCGTCGATCGGGAAGATCGCGCAGGTGGCCCCGTACTCGGGACTCATGTTGCCGATCGTTGCCCGATTGGCCAAGGGCACGTTGATTACTCCGGGCCCGTAGAACTCGACGAACTTGCCCACCACGCCGGTGCGGCGCAGTAATTCCGCGACCGTCAGCACCAGATCGGTGGCGGTGGTGCCGGGTGGGAGTTCACCGGTCAGTTTCAGCCCGAGCACCTGCGGGATCAGCATGCTCATCGGCTGGCCCAGCATGGCCGCCTCGGCCTCGATGCCACCGACGCCCCAACCCAGCACGCCAAGGCCGTTGACCATCGGCGTGTGCGAGTCGGTACCGACCAGCGTGTCCGGGTAAGCCTGTGGCCCGTCGGGTCCGTCGCGGGTGAACACGACCCGGGCCAGGTACTCCAGGTTGACCTGGTGGCAGATCCCGGTGTCCGGCGGCACCACGCTGAAGCCCGTGAAAGCCTGTTGGGCCCAACGCAACAGCTGGTAGCGCTCGGCGTTGCGTTCGAACTCCAAGTCGGCGTTGACACGAAACGCATCCGCCCGGCCGAAGACGTCGGCGATGACGGAATGGTCGATCACCAACTCGGTCGGGCACAGCGGATTGATCCGGGTGGTGTCGCCGCCGAGGTCGGTGATCGCATCCCGCATCGCGACCAGGTCGACGACGCACGGCACGCCGGTGAAGTCCTGCATCAACACGCGCGCCGGTGTGTAGGCCACCTCCCGCCCGTGCGCAGCCGTCGGATCCCAAGCCGCCAGCGCCTCGACTTGTTCAGCGGTTACCAACCGTCCGTCCTCGTTGCGCGCCAGGTTCTCCAAGAGCACCTTGAGGCTGTAGGGCAGGCGTTGCGATCCGGCGATGCGGTCCAGCCGATAGATCTGGTAAGCCGTGTCGTCGACCGTGAGCTGATCGCGCATTCCAAAACTGTTCGAGGTCAAGGCAATGTCTCCCGCCTCAGGCACCCACCACCAGCGACAGACCGCGACTCTCACGAGCAGCCTTGCGCTTGCTGCTGACCACCAGGCGGGCCACCGCCTTCTCGATGCCGCGGGCCAGTTCTTCGACATCAGGCACCGCGTCGAAGTCGGCGAGGATGCCGAAGAACAGGTCGTCGGCGTAGCTGAGCATCGCGACCCCGGTCCTCAGTTGCATCGCGATCGGCGGCACCGGCATCACACCGACTACCTTGCGGCCCATGATCGTCATCCGCTCGCGCGGCCCCGGGACGTTGGTGGCCAGGGCGGTCACCCCACGCTGCGGCAGCCGGGTCAGCAAGCGCATCGCCCATGCCGTCAACGCGAAGGGCATGACATTAGCCATCGATACGGCGGCGCTGCCTGCTTGGCGCTGTCCGTTCGACTTGGTGCGGGTCAACCGAGAATGGACCAGCCGCAGTCGGCGGATCGGGTTTTCCACCTCGACGGGTAGATAGGGAAGCATCACCGAGACGCGGTTGTCGGTCTTGCCGAACGCGTCGGCGGAGCGCACCGACACCGGCACCAGGGTGCGCAGTGAATCGGCCAGTGGCTCTTCGCCGCGCCGGGTCAGCAGCGCTCGGTAGCTCTCGGTCAGCGCGGCCAGCGCGACGTCGTTGATCGTGACATCGAATGCCTCGCACACCTGTCGGACGTCGTCGAGCGAAACGCGCGCCGCGCTGTAGCGGCGCAGATTGCCCATCGGTCCGTTCAGCGACGACGACGTCGGACGCAGCAGGCCGGCGGCGATTTCGGTTGCCCCCCGGGCCGCGCGGGCAGCGGCCACCGTAACCGCGGCCGACGTGGTGAATAGCCCGTTCATCCAGTTCAGCGGATTGATGACGCCGGCCAGCGAAGCTGCCCAATTGTCACCGGGTTCCGGCTGTTCGGTGGCTGCGCGGATATGGCTGGCGAAGCTTTTGCCCACCCCGCCGTCGGACAGTCCGGCGAGCATGTGTGCAGTCGCGATCCCGTCGGCGATGCAATGGTGAACCTTCATCAGCATCCCCCACCGATCGCCGGCCAGCCCTTCGATGACCCAGATCTCCCACAGCGGACGGCTGCGATCCAGCCGCCGCGCCATCAGGTCGGCGATCACCCGGTATACCTCCGAGTCGTCGCCGGGATGCGGCACGGCAATGCGACGAAGGTGGCGGGCGATATCGAACTTGGGATCGTCGACCCATTCGGGTGCGCCGAGGTCGAACGGGCGTAGCCGCAACCGTTGCATGAACCGGGGGCAGGCGGCGATGCGCTCGGTCATTGTCGTGATCAGCGCTTCCCGATCGGGCGGCGGCCCCTCGAGGACCACGAGGCCGCCGATCGCCAGACTTACCCGCGGATCGGAGTCTTCGGCCTTCAAGAAACCCGCATCGAGTGTTGTCAGTTGCTCCACGGCTCGGCCCTCCACGGCATGTGCTACGCGTAGTACAACTATCTCGCTGTCGATGCCTGCGGGGCAGGGCCATAAGTCCTCAGTTAAGCGGTCTGTGCCGTGCGAAAGGCGTATGACGCGACGGTGATGAGCTTGCCTTCGGCGCCCTCGTCGTACAGCAACACTCGTACAGCCACAATCCCGGTGGTGCCCGCGATCGGCTGACCTTCGGCCCTGAATGGACCGACCTTGCCGCGGGCGAGAAACATGACGTGCGACGAAACTCCCTGCAGTCGATCGGTTCCGGCGAGCTGCGCAGCACTGTCGAGCGCTGCGGTCTCCAGTGCCACGAACTGCGGCCCCACGTGCAACGCGGCGTCCGGGGATGCCACCTCCGCCGACAGTTCGGGTAGTGCCCAAAAGCCGTCTGCTCGCCGGTGAGCACCGAAAGCCTGCCAGAGCGGAGGAAGGGTGGGTGAGTCGACGACCTCGATCGGTTCGACAGTCATTCTCTCCAGTCCCTCTGGGGGCACGCCGATACTGACGCCCTGGCCCTCTGTTAGCGCGAGGACCCGGTTGTGGTTGTCCGCGTCGACAATGCGGGAACGGCTGTAGGCCATCCGTTGTCCACGTTTGAGGTCTTCGGTGATGACTTCGAAGCGCGAGACGTCTCTTCCCAAATCGAGCACCTGGCAGGAATGAATCACCGGGTTGGGCACTGCCTCCATGTCAGTGACAAGGCCACCTTCGGGCGCGGCAATGCCGAGAACGGCAAAGAGTATGCCCCCGTCGGGATTTCGCATGTCGTGTCGCACGGTGACTGTGTCGTCGGCTGGACCGAGGTTCATCGACGCATGGCTTCGCCCTATATAGCGATAGCTCAACAGGCCGCCCCAGCGCCGTTGCAGCTCCTGCGCATACGCCGCGGGATCCGAAGCCAGCTCACGGATATCTCGAAGCAAGTGTCCCGTCTCCCTTCAGCATGCCCACACTATCTGCCTTCGCTCGTGTTATCTGAACATCTGCGCTCAGTTCCACACCACGTCGAGGCGCGGCGTCGAGCGGAACATCCCGAATCCCATGTGCCACTTGCGCTCCCGGAAGATGTTGCATGTCTAGGGATCCGCCCACCGGGTTTCGTCGAAATGTCTTGAAAACCTCGCGATGATGTGATAGTGGGCCTTAGGTTCAGCTACGCCGGCTGCGAGATAAGCCGCTGGTGGGGCTCATTGTTTCTCACGAGGAAGGAAACGCTCATGAGGGAAACCATCGAGAAAACACTCGGCACGACGGCGGCGCTGGCCCTCGGCATGGCGCTACCCATCGGTGTGGCCTACGCCGCCCCCGGCGCCGCGAGCGCCACGATTACCGTCAACGGGGAACAGGTTGCCCCCATTAACGGAAAAATCAGCTGCACCTATGAGTACACCGGGTTCGTCATTCAGGCGGGCCACGATAGAGGCTCGGCTTATGTCCAGATCGGCCACACCCCGTCCATGGATGGGCAGCCGCTGAAGATCGACAAGGCGCGAATCACGCAAACCGACGGCGCGGAATACAGCTACGACGACACGATTCAGGGCAATGCGGGCGACGTGCACTATCAGGGGCCGCCCGATCCTGTGTCCCATCAGAGTGGGAACTACAAGATCACCGGGCATCTCCGGAAGACCCGCAACGGAGGGGAGCCTGACGCGGGGTTTGTGCAGAACGGGCCGCTGGTTTCGTTTGAGATCGACGCGACCTGCCCGTAGCCGCTTCCCGCGGTTCGCCCGCCAGATCCCGTGGCGGGCACCAACTTACAACCCGTTGCCCAGTCTTGCGGGCACGCACTAACCATTCACCGCGGAAGGGCATCTGCGGTGCGGAAGGAACATCATGAAGATTATCCTGGCCGGGCTCACGATAGCCGCCATCGCTCTACAGCTGACCCCGGCTCACGCCGCTCCGTACTTCACGCAGAACTCCTTCGATAAATTCACCGTCAACAACGGCGAGGTCACCGCCCAGGGTGCGGCCCACTGCGAGAACCCCCAAGTCGCCCCCACATACCTGACCATCACCGCCGCCGACACCACCCCCACCGGGAAGCTCGCGACGGCCGAATTGGACCCCTCCCGCACCCAGGTAACCAGCGTCGAGATCACCACCCCCCAAGGGCCCAAGTTCTGGCACTACCGGGTCGCCACCCCCGGCGTGGCGGGAACACCGGGTAGCGCCGCCGTCACCAAGGCCGACAATGGCGGTTTCGCGGTGGTGGGCACCATCGCGGTCCAACAAGGTGCCGCCTCGGTGGGAGCGCCTGTGCCCTTTGAGATCGACGTGATGTGCTGATCAGAATACTGTGCTGGCGTCACTGACTGCCGTGGCGTTTCTGACTTTCCCGCCGCTTGGCCGAGGGTCCCGGCGCCTGTCGTTACGGCCTTCACGATTTCAGTAGCTGCCCAGTCACCGGATGGTGACGTTCAGTCCGCACGTCAACAGCTCGACTTTCGGTGGTCGACGCTGGTGATCCTCCTCGTCGCGGCGGCCGCTTCCGTGGTACTGCTGACCACCCTCGTGAAGCTGCGAGCCCCCTTCGGCCTGCTGGTAGGTGGGGCGGATTTCTTGGTTTACCGCGACGGCGGTCGCCATCTGCTCCAAGACCTGCCGCTGTATGCCACGCCCCTCGGCTGCTGCAAGCTCTGGTACATCTACCCGCCGTTCTCCGCGCTTATTTTCGTGCCGCTTGCCTGGTTGCCCGATGGCGCAGACATTCACATCTGGCTGGCCATCAACGTCGTGCTGCTGATTGCGAGCGTGATGCTGTGCTTTCGGATACTGGGCTACCGAATCACCCCGTACCTGGCCGGCGTCTCCGCACTGCTCGCGCTTGCCTGCGCGTTTCTGGAACCGGTTCGCACCACGCTGTTCTATGGGCAAATCAACCTGCTGCTGATGCTGATCGTGCTGTGGGACGCCTCGCGCGGGGAGCGCAGCCACGTCAAAGGGATCGGCATCGGCCTCGCGGCAGGCATCAAGCTCACGCCCGCCTACTTTGTGCTGTACTACCTGCTCTTACGCCAGTGGCGAGCCGCCGGGGTCGCCGTCGCCACGTTCGCCGCGTCAATCGGGCTGGGATGGCTGGTGTTTCACAACGACTCGTGGCAGTACTGGAGCGGACAGTTCCTCGACACCAGCTGGCTCGACTGGCTCGACAAGCACCTCTTCGACGCCGGCAACCAGTCCGTCCGCGGAGCCATTGCCCGTCTCACCGGAGAGGCCCCCTCGCCCTGGTTGTGGGGCCTGGCCAGTGCGTGCGTGGTGGCAGTCAGCATGTGGATCGCCGTGCGGCTGTACCGCCGCGGAGAACCCCTGCTCGCGATCACCGTTGCAGGGTTGAGCTCCTGCGCGGTGGCACCGTTTACCTGGCACCACCACTGGGTGTGGTTGGTACCGATGATCGTTTACCTCGTAAATCGGGCGTTGTCCAACTCGTGGTGGTGGGTCGGGGTCGCAACCTTGCTCGCGGTGATGGGTGCATGGCCGTATTCATTTCCGGGCGACCGATGCCCACTTTGTGTGCCTGCCGAGCCGCGCATCGGTCTGTTCCTGTTCGCGCCGACGTGGGTTCGATGGCAGCCCCTGGTGAATCTGCACCTGATCGTCTATGCCGCCCTGCTGATCGTTGCGGCCCTCATCGCTAACCGTTCGAAACACGCCGGGCGCCTCGGCCGCCGCGGAAAAACATTTCCGACGAAGCAGCCGGCACCGACGGCCTCCCCTTAGCCATCGAGCCGGGGGGTGCCTAAGCCCGCTGCGACACTCGCGCCACAACGGCTAGGTCATCGGAGTCGCCGTCAGCCGGGAAGGCCGATGGCTTTGGGCTCCATGTACTGGTGCACGCCGCGGATTCCGCCGCCTTCGCGACCGAGCCCGCTTTGCTTGAAGCCGCCAAACGGCGCGTCGCCCGGCCCGCGGCCGTTGATCGCTATTTGGCCGGTGCGGATGCGACGCGCCACGCCGACAGCACGATCGACGTCGGCGCCCCATACCGCACCGGAAAGTCCGTACCGCGAGTTGTTGGCGATCGCGACGGCCTCGTCGTCGTCGCGGTAGCGCAGCACGGTCAGCACCGGCCCGAATACCTCGTCCTGGGCGATGGTTGCGTTGGGGTCCACCTCGGTCAGGATCGTCGGCTCGAAGTAGAAGCCGGTGTCCAAGCCGGCCGGGCGCCGTCCTCCGGTCACCAGTTTGGCCCCGTCGTCGACGGCCGCGGCGACATGTGCTGCTACCCGGTCGTATTGCATACCGCTGATCAGCGGGCCCATCTGCACCGCCGGGTCGGCCGGGTCACCCACCTTGACCCCGCGCGCAAGTGCCACCAGTCGCTCGACGACGTCGTCGTGGACGTGTTCTGGTAGCAGCAGCCGGCTCTGTAGGATGCAGGCCTGCCCGGCGTGAAATGTACACGCATCGAACAGGATTCGCTTCAGTGCAGCATCGTCGAGGACCATGTCGTCGAGCACGATGTTGGCTGATTTCCCGCCGCACTCCAACAAGATTCGGGTCATATTGGCACCAGCGGCGGACATCACCTCGCGGCCGACCGCCGAGCTGCCGGTGAAGCTGATCATGTCCACCCGCGGGTCGGTGGTCAGCAACTTGCTGGCCGCGATCCCACTCGGCGTGACGACGTTGACCACACCAGGCGGAATGTCGGTGTGCTCGTCGATGATTCGCGCCAGGGCAAGGCCGGCGAGCGGTGTCAGTGGTGACGGCTTGAGCACGACGGTGTTGCCCGCGGCCAGTGCCGCGCTCAGTTTCATCACGTTGAGCATGTGCGGGAAGTTCCACGGCGTCAGGATCGCGACCACGCCCAGTGGTTCGTGGCGTAGCAGCGCGTTCCCGTTCTGTTCTTCGGTCAGCTGCAGCGCCAGTTCGGCAGCGCGAGTGGGCAAGTAGGCGGCGTTGTCGACCTGGATTTGTCGTTCGTTGGCGACGCAACCCCATTCGATTTGTGCCAACGCGAGGAACTCGTCGGCGTGCTGCTGCAGCGCGTCGCCGAGTTGGACGAGGCATGCTGCGCGCTCCCCGAGCGTGGTGTCGGCCCACGGGCCCGAGTCGAACGTCCGCCGGGCAACCGCAATCGCCTCCGTCACTTGGCCGATGCTTGCGTCGGGCGCGGGGGCAATCCTGTCTTCGGTGGCCGGGCAGATGTCGTCGTAGCGACCGTCTTCCGGGGCAGCCCAACGTCCGTCGATGTAAAGCCCGTAGCTGTCGATCAGCGAGCGTGCGTCAGCCATCCGGCTTCCTTAAGCGGGATCCCGCCGCGTCCGCGAACTCTCCCGCGCCGACCGCTCGCGTGGGGTGTCGGGGCGCGGAAACAGCGGCCGCAAGCCCGCCGGCGGCCGGAATGGCGCCCACTCGCCGGATGGCTGCGCCAATCGGTCCGCGACGGCAAAGACCACTGCCGGATTGTGCCCATAGCCGAAGTGGCTGCCGATCACCGCGATGTTTTCAGCTTGTGCCGAGCGAAGATCGAGACACGCCTGCCAGGCGACCACGCCGTCATATCGGGAATAGATCGAGGTCGCCGGCACGGGAAGGGCTTCGGTTTCCAGCTCCAGCGGCGCCGAGGCCCGCTCGACATGCAGGTGTGAGAAACGGTTGAAAGCCGCACTGGCCCGGGTTTGATTTCTGTCGGTGAGCCGAAAGGGCGTGCCGAGCGTGATGACCTGGCACACCGACGATGGGCGCCGGCGGGCCATCGCGCGCGCATAGATGCCGCCGAGGCTCCAGCCGATCACGCTCACCGGACTGCCGTACCGCTGGTGTAAGTCATCCAGGCGATCGCCCATGCCGGCGACCGCTTGGGCCGTCGGACCGATGTTGCGGCCGAGCCGCCAGCCGTGCACCCGGTACCCCAGGTCGCGCAGCAGGCGCCGCAACGCCAACGTCGATCCGTCACCGGCCAACAGGCCGGGCAGCACCAACACCGGATGCCCGTCGCCGGTCGGCAACATGCGCCGCAGGGGTAGCGAACTGAGCAGCAGTCCGAATTCGACCGCCGCGCGGGCAGGATCGGTCAGTGACAGCGACCATGCCGGAGCGCCGGAGCGCCGCGGGGGCTCGACGGGTTCGAACATCGGCTCAGACATAACTGCGCTGCTCCTCCTCATCGCTTCGCTCTGCATCGTCGCCAGCGCGGCGCATAAATGTCAGCCTGCCACCACTTCACCGCTTCGCGCGGCCAGTTCGCCACTCACCCTTTCTGGGTATGCCGCCGCTTTTCTGGGTATGCCGCCGCGATGGGCAGCGACGTACAGACCGGCACCATCACCACGCAGGTGCCGGCCCGGCTGGACCGACTGCCCTGGTCGCGTTTCCACTGGCGGGTGGTCATCGGGTTGGGCGGGGTGTGGATCCTGGATGGCCTGGAAGTCACCATGGTGGGCAATGTCGCGGCCCGGCTCACCGAGCCCGGCAGCGGGATCACGATCAGCGCCGCGCAGATCGGGGTGGCCGCAGCCTTCTATATCGCCGGTGCGTGCACCGGCGCGTTGTTTTTCGGTCAGCTGACCGACCGCTTCGGCCGTAAGAAGCTGTTCGTCCTCACGCTGGTGATCTATCTGGCGGCCACTGCGGCGACGGCCTTCTCGTTCGCGCCGTGGTACTTCTTCGCGACGCGGTTCTTCGCAGGCACCGGCATCGGCGGCGAGTATGCCGCGATTAATTCGGCGATCGACGAGTTGATCCCCGCCCGGGTTCGTGGCCGGGTCGATTTGGCGATCAACGGCTCCTTTTGGCTGGGGTCAGCCCTGGGCGCCGCCGGCGCGTTGCTGCTGCTGAACACATCTCTTTTTCCGGTCAACATCGGGTGGCGAATCTCGTTCGGCATCGGCGCGGTGTTCGGGTTAGCCGTACTGCTCGTACGCCGCGGTGTTCCGGAAAGCCCGCGCTGGCTTTTCATTCACGGCCAAGAAGAGGAGGCCGAGCGCATCGTTGGCGGCATCGAGGAGGACATCGAGCGCCAGCAGAACGAACCGCTGCCGCAGCCGGAGGGATCGCTGACGGTCCGTCAGCGCAAGACGATTTCTGTTGCAGAGATCGCCAAGGTGGCCTTCAAGCTCTATCCCCGGCGGGCGGTTTTGGGCTTGGCGCTCTTCATCGGGCAGGCGTTCATGTACAACGGGGTCACCTTCAACCTCGGCACGCTGTTGCACGGGTTCTACTCGGTGACCTCCAGCATGGTCCCGGTGTTTTTCATCCTGTGGGCGCTGTCCAACTTCGCCGGGCCAGTGCTGCTCGGGCCGCTCTTCGACACGGTCGGGCGCAAACCGATGATCTCGCTGTGCTACCTGGGCTCGGCCGTCCTGACAGCGGTTCTGGCCGGCGTCTTCGTGAGCCAACTCGGCGGTGTGTGGACGTTCCTCGCCGTGCTGATGGCGTGTTTCTTTCTGGCCGGTTCCGGTGCCAGTGCCGCGTACCTGACGGTCAGTGAGATCTTCCCGATGGAAACCCGCGCGCTGGCGATTGCCTTTTTCTACGCAGTCGGAACAGCCATCGGCGGCATCAGCGGCCCAGTGCTGTTCGGACAACTCATCGGATCCGGAGAGCGCCATCTGGCTGTCCTGTCATTTCTGATCGGCGCGGTCGTCATGGCGATCGCGGGCGTGGTCGAACTGTTCCTCGGCGTCAAGGCCGAAGGCCAGAAGCTAGAGGACCTCGCACAGCCGCTAACCGCTGCGGACGCGTGACGGCAATGTCGTGGGCATGTCGAGTGATGGGCCATCGACCGCGCTTCCATGCCGAGGGCCGCACCATGCACTGGACATGCGAACGCGACTGCGGCCAAGCCAGCGGCTGCAAAACGTACCCGACCGCCCAGCAGGCGCAGCGATACGCCACTGCCTTTGATCGTGGCAACGAGTTGGGCAAGCGGGCGCCGTTGATCGGACTGCTGCCACTTCGGCTGTGGCACAGGTTCCGTCAGCCGTCAACGCTGCGCCAGCGCCCGTAGGAAAAACCCCAGGTTGGCTGGGCGCTCGGCCAGACGCCGCATGAAATACCCGTACCACTGGGTGCCGAACGGCACATACACCCGCACCCCGTTACCGGTGTGAGCCAGCCGAAGCTGCTCGGCATCGCAGATGCCATAGAGCATCTGGTACTCGAAATCATCGACATCCCGGCCAGATTCGCGTGCCAGCACCGGAACCGTCTCGACGATCACGGGGTCGTGCGAAGCGACCATTGCATAGCCCGATCCTGCCATCAGCACCTGAAGGCAACGCAGATACGAATCGGTGACCGCGTCGCGGTCGCGGTAAGCCACCGACGCCGGCTCGTCGTAGGCGCCCTTGCACAACCGAACCCGGGCCCCGACCGCCGCGCAGTCCCGGCAATCCCCCAGCGTTCGCCGCAGATACGCCTGCAAAACCACGCCCAGCCAAGGGAAGTCCGGGCGCAGGTCAGCGACGATCGACAATGTCGACTCGGTGGTGGTGTGGTCTTCGGCATCCACCGTCACCCAGGCGCCGGCGTGTTGCGCGCGTGCGCAGATGGTGTGGAGATGTTCCCGCGCGATCTTCTCGCCATTGCGCTCCAGGGCCTGCCCCAGCGCCGAAAGCTTGACCGACACCTCGAGCGGTCGCACACCGTCGCGCGTCGCGTCGAATCGCCGGCCCAGCGCGTCGAGCACATCAAGGTAGACCAGCATGGTCGCGGTGGCGTCATCGGCATCGACGACGTCCTCACCCAGGTAGTCGACGGTGACCATGCGACCCGAAGCCCGCAGGCCGGCAACACTGTCCAGCGCCTGCTCCAGCGTCTCCCCCGGCACGAACCGGTGCACCACCGTGCGGGTGAGCGGTAGCCGCTCGACGTCGCGGCGCAACCCAGCTGATCGACTGGCGGCCAGGATCGCCGGGCGTACCGACGCCCCGAAGAGCGATATCACGGGGCTGCCATGTGCGGATAGTTGTGGTCGGTGGCCGCGACGAAGGTCTCCTTGATCGTGCGCGCCGACGTCCAGCGCAGCAGATTCAGCGCCGAGCCGGCCTTGTCGTTGGTTCCCGATCCGCGGGATCCGCCGAACGGCTGGCGCCCTACTACCGCCCCGGTCGGTTTGTCGTTGACGTAGAAGTTTCCGGCCGCGAACCGGAGCCGGTGCTGCGCGGCCAGCACGGCGTCCCGGTCGTCGGCGATCACCGCACCGGTCAGCGCGTAGCGAGATCCGGTGTCGACCACATCGAGGATCCGTTCGTAGGCGTCGTCGGGATAGACGTGGACCGACAGCAGCGGGCCGAAGTACTCGGTGGAAAACGCTTCGTCGGCTGGGTCGTCGGACAGCAGCACTGTCGGACGCACGAAATACCCGACGCTGTCGTCGTATTCGCCGCCGACCGCGATTGTGACGGCGGCCGCGCCTTTGGCCCGCTCGATCGCGTTGACGTTCTTGGTGAAGGCCCGCCGATCGATCAGCGCGCCCCCGTAGTTGGCGAAGTCGGTGATATCGCCGTAGCGGATGTCAGCGGTTGCCGCCAGGAAGTCGTCGCCCATCTTTTGCCATACCGAGTGCGCGACGAACGCCCGCGACGCCGCCGAGCATTTCTGGCCCTGATAATCGAACGCTCCGCGGATCAAGGCGGTGCGCAGCACCTCGGGTTGCGCCGAGGCGTGGGCGACGATGAAGTCCTTGCCACCGGTCTCGCCGACCAGCCGGGGATAACTCCGGTAGTGCTCGATGTTGGTTCCGACCTCACGCCACAGCTGCTGGAAGGTTGCGGTCGACCCGGTGAAGTGGATGCCGGCCAGCCGCGAATCTGCCAGCGCCACATCGGAAACCGGGTGACCGTCGCCGGTGAGCAGGTTGATCACGCCCGCCGGTAGTCCGGCGGCCTCCAACAGCTGCATGGTCAGGTATGCCGCCAACGTCTGGGTGATCGACGGCTTCCACACCACGGTGTTTCCCATCAGCGCCGGTGCGGTGGGCAAGTTGGCGGCGATCGACGAGAAGTTGAATGGCGTGATCGCGTAGACGAATCCGTCCAACGGCCGGTAGTCGGTGCGGTTCCATTCGCCGTGCCCGCTGATCGGCTGCTGCGCCAAGATCTGGCGGGCGAATGCGACGTTGAACCGCCAGAAGTCGATCAGCTCACACGGCGCGTCGATCTCGGCCTGATAGGCGGTCTTGGATTGACCGAGCATGGTTGCGGCGGCGATCTTTTCCCGCCACGGCCCAGCCAGCAGATCGGCCGCACGCAAAAAGATTGCGGCGCGTTCGTCGAATGGGGTTGCTGCCCAGTGTGTCCGGGCCGCCACGGCGGCTTCGATGGCCGCCGCGGCATCGGCGTGGGTGGCGTTGGTCAGCGTGCCGAGCCTGGCGGCGTGCCGGTGCGGTTGGACGACGTCGATTCGCTCACCGGCGCCCAGTCGATGCGCGCCGCCGACGACATGCGGCAACTCGATGGGGTCGGCGGCCAGCGAGTTCAGCGCAGCGCGCAGCCGCGCCCGTTCGGGGGAATTCGGCGCATAGTCGTGAACCGGTTCGTTGGCGGGCAGCGGAACATCGGTGATCGCGTCCATGGTCTCAGAATGCTCGCCGACGGGCCCGACATGCTTGGTCGATCAGACAAGAAGGATCACTCCGAATAGTAGAATCGGACAATATGCGGGTGGCCGGCGTGGGGCTGGGCCAGCTGCTGCTGGCGCTGGACGCGACCATGGTGAGCCTGGTCGACGCTCCGCGCGGGCTGGATCTGCCGGTGGCCTCGGCGGCGCTGATCGATTCCGACGATGTCCGACTGGGTTTGGCGACCGACGCGGATCGGGCCGACGTCTTCTTGTTGCTCGGTGTCGGCGACGAGCAGGCAGTGCGGTGGCTGGATGGGCAAGTCCAGCAGGCGAGCGCGCCGGTGGCCGTCTTCGCCAAGGAGCCGTCCGACGCGCTGGTGGCCCATGCCGTCCGGTCGGGGACGGCGGTGGTGGCGGTGGATCCGCGGGCGCGCTGGGAACGGTTGTACCGCTTGGTCAACCATGTCTTCGAACACCACGCTCCTTCGCCGGCCGACCCACACTATGACTCGGGCACCGACTTGTTCGGCCTGGCCCAAGCGGTCGCCGACCGCATCCATGGCATGGTCAGCATCGAGGACGAGCAATCGCACGTGCTCGCGTATTCGGCGTCCAATGCCGAGGCCGACGAGCTGCGGCGGCTCTCCATCCTCGGCCGCGCCGGGCCGCCCGAGCACCTGGAGTGGATCAGCCGATGGGGCATCTTCGACGCCTTGCGGACCAGCGAGCAGGTGGTTCACGTCACGGAACGCCCGGAGTTGGGCCTGCGGTCACGCCTGGCGATCGGGATCCACCGGCCGCCTGCCGACACCCGGCGGGCACCCGGGTTCGCCGGTGCGATCTGGGTGCAGCAAGGTTCGAGCGCGTTGGCCGAGGACGCCGAGGAGGTGTTGCGCGGCGCGGCCGTGATGGCCGCGGGCATCATGTCGCGGCTGGCGGCCCGGCCGTCGGCGCATGCGCTGCGGGTGCAGCAACTGCTGGGCCTGGCTGACACGGATCGGCTCGATACCGGCGACCTCGCCCGCGAGCTGGGCATCGCCGCAGACGGCTGCGCCGCGCTCATCGGGCTGGACGCTGCGGACCGCCATGCCCGGCTGACTGAGATAGTCGCGTTGAGCGCCAGCGCTTTTCGGGCCGACGCCCAAGTCACTTCGAGCGCGGCGCGAATATATGTGTTGTTTCCGCACATCGCGAAGCCGGCTTCGCTCACCTCATGGATTCGCGGCATGATCGGAAGGCTGCGTGCGGAGCTGGGTCTGCAGTTGCGGGCTGTCGTCGCAGCGCCGGTCAGCGGACTGCCTGAGGCCTCCGCGGCACGCGCCGACGTGGACCGGGTACTGGATAGCGCTGAGCGCCACCCGGATTCGATCGGCTCAGTCACCTCGGTTGCCGAAGCGCGCACCACCGTGCTGCTCGACGAGATCGTCACGATGGTCCGCGCCGACGACCGGCTCATCGACGCGCGGGTACGCGATCTGCGTGCCCGCCAGCCGGGGCTGGCCGAAACACTGCGGATTTACCTGGACGGCTTCGGCGATGTTGGTGCGGCAGCGCAACGGCTGCACGTGCATCCCAATACCGTGCGCTACCGAATCCGCCGGATTGAACAGCTGCTGTCGACGTCGCTGGCCGATCCTGATGTGCGGCTGGTCCTTTCGCTGAGCCTGCGGGCCACCGAGCACTCGGGATGATCGCGCGGGTCAGCCGCTCACGTGTGGCGACGGCGCCTCCGGCCGGCCGGCGATTTGCGCATCATGCCCCGCGCCGGCCGCCATGCTTGCGGCCTCGCCGCGCGCCAGAGCCACCGTCGCGACGATCACCGACACCGCCGACGCCACCAGCAATAGCCACTCTGGCCCATCGGCCTCCAGCGTTTCCTTGAGCACGATGATTCCCAGCGTGGTGGCCACCACCGGCTTCGCGACGGTCATCGTCGGCAATGACGCGGTCAGCGCACCGGCACGAAAAGCCGACTGCTGAAAGATCATCCCGGCCACTCCCGCGAGCACCCAGGCGTACAGCTCAGGTGTTCGCACTAATTCGCCGGCGCCGTGTTCGAGTACGTCGACCACGCCCTTGGTCAGCACCGCAAACAGCGCCAACGATGACCCCGACACAGCCGCCAGCAACACCGCTGAGGCCGGGCGATCCGACCAAACCCGGGCAGCCAGCACACATACGGCTAACGCCGGGCCCATCACGGCGGCCACCAGAATCCACGTTTCCAGCGGGCCACGGGACTGGCCTTCCGTCGGATCCGCGACCGTGACGAGCACCGCCAACGCTACGGCCAGCACTACCGCCCAACTCCACTCCCGGCGGGTTATCCGATGCCGGCTGAACCGCACATAGATGGGTAGCGCGAACAGCAGCACCGTCACCTGCAGGGCCGTGACCAACATGACCGAGCCCTTGTCGAGGGCCGCAGCAAGCAGACAGTAGCTGGCGATGTCGCCAATGCCGCCCAGCCACCACCGACCGTCGCGGACCAACATGCCGAACAGCTCCAGGTGCCCGACCTGTTTGTCGGTGATCTCCTGCGCGCAGCGCTGACGCACCACGCTGCCGATCGCAGCTGCCAGTGCGGCGCAGAGGGCAAGAAAGCCCGCGATATCCGTATTCGACATGGCGTGACCTCCTCGCCGACGTTCAGCCCGGTAGCCGCTACGCCCGCGCGCTGTTCACCTGGGCTGTTTCATCTGCGGTGTGCAAAGAATGCTCAACAGGCGCCGCACCGAAACCACCCATACTTACGTGAACAATCTAAACGCCGCTCAAAGCGGGAACTTGGCGCCGGTCAGTTGTTCGGACAGCTCCCACAGCGCCTCGGCGGTGGTTGCGCGTTTGGCCGGCCAGTTGCGCCAGGTCGGCTGGGAGCGCCCATACAGGCCGAATCGCGGGCCGACGAAGGTGTTGCCGGGCAGATCCTGCGATACCGCGTACAGCGTCTGGCGGGCGCCGAACTCGGCGTCAGTGGACACCACACGATCGACGGCCAAGACCGCCGCGTCGCCCAGCTTGCGGCCGGAGTTCCCTTGCAGGTTGGTGTGCGACCAGCCGGGGTGGGCGGCCAGCGCGCGCAACGAGCTGCCGGCGACATCCAGGCGGCGCTGCAGCGCGCTGGTGAACAGCAAATTGGCCAGCTTCGACTGGCTGTAGGACAGCCACGCCGAATACGGCCGGGACTGCCAGTTCAGGTCTTTGAGGCTGATGTAGCCGAAGTGGTGCATCAGCGAGGACAACGTCACCACCCGGTCGGTGAGCTTGGGCAACAACAGGTTGGTCAGCGCGAAATGACCGAGGTGATTGGTACCGATCTGGCCCTCGAAGCCGTCGCCGGTCAGCGCGTATTTGGTGGCCATGATGCCGGCGTTGTTGATCAGGACGTCGACTCCGTCGACCCCGTCGGCGAAGCGCCGCACCGACGACAGATCCTGGAGGTCGAGTTGCCGAACCTCGACGTCACCCCCCATGCGTTCGGCGGCCTCGGCACCCTTTCCGGTGTTGCGTACGGCCAAGATGACGTGGGCGCCGACCCGGGCCAACTCACGGGCGGTCACCTCACCCAATCCGGCATTGGCGCCGGTCACGACGACGGTGCGTCCGGCGAACGACGGCAGGTCTGCTGCGGTCCAGTCAGGCATGGCAGCCACCCTAATCCCGAGAGTTGTGCCGGAGCCCCGACGAAGGATGTGGCCTGTGACACCGGTCATGGGCTCGTCCGGCCCGGGGATACCGCGGGTATCGTGCTGGGATGACGCGCGGAGCCCCACCTGGGCGGATGTATCTCGGCGTCATCGTCAATCCGCAAGCACGCAGGAACCGTGGTGTGGCGGCTGATCGCAGCGCCGCACTGCATCGCATCCTCGGCCCGTGGGGCGAGGTCCACGAAACCGCGTCGCTCGAGGATCTTCACAAGACCATCGCGGAGCTTGATCCACGGGTCACTCATCTTGTGGGCGACGGCGGTGACGGCGCGCTGCACTGGTTGATCAACGAGGTCCAAGACTGCATTCCCGATCCGGAACGCTGGCCTACCTTCGTGCCCACCAACGGCGGCAGTGTCAATGCCGTCGCGCGCAAGGCGCGGGTACGGGGACAGGCCGATGCGATTGTTCGGGCGCTGGCGGGCGCCGCCGCGAAAGATCAGCCACCGCCCGAATGCCGCCTCGACACGCTGCAACTCGACGGTGAGACCGAGGACGGGGCGGCGTTTCATCGGATCTGCTTCGGACTGGCCGCCGGAGGTCTGGGCAACCGGTTCTACGACAAGTACTACGCCAACCCAGACCACAACCGAACGGCCGTCGCTCGAACGATCGCTCACACTTTGGGCGACTACGTCACCTCCAAGGTTGCGCCCGGCCACTCCGATCGGACCAACTGGGCGTCGCACCTGTTCGCTCCCACGCAGGCCCGCGTCGTGATCGACGGCGAGGAGGTCCCGACGCGAACACACCGGTTGCTGCATGCCGGTGCGATCGACCTCCGGATCGGCGGTCCGTTCCGGCTCTTCCCGAAGGCCTCCGAACCCGGTGCGCTGCATTTCCAAGCCGGGGAGACCTCGCCTTCCCGGATCATCGTGCAGCTTCCCGCGGCCCTGACCAAGGGCGGGATCCGGGGCCGCCGGGTACGCGATGTCAACGGTCGGGAGATGATCATCGAGGCCGAGGACGAGCCGCTGTCACCGATCATCGACGGCGAGCGTTTCACCGGCATCGTCAAGCTGGTGGCTCACGCCGGACCGAAGATCCGCGTCGCTCAGGTAACGACCAAGGCATGACGCATCGCTAATTCGTCAGGGTCACCGCCGGGTCCGGATGGTGCGAATGATCTGGGCGGCGAGCTTGGGGTCAGCCAGCAGTTGGTCGACGAGTGCCGCGAGAACCTCTTGGCCGGTCACGCGCGCGAGGCCGAGACGGTCGGCGGCGTCGCGCTGCCAGAGGTCCATGGCCCGGTGCTGGGCGGGTGACAGGTCGACTGTCCGCCGGGTTTTCTGAACGCGGGTCCGTCCGACAGAGAACGGTTCAGTTGGCGCGGCCGCGACCGCGGGGGTCAGGCGTGGGTGGGACCGTTCGCCGTCGGCGTTGTTCATCGTGGTGCCCTTACGCTCGGCTGAAGAGTTCAGTATGTCAGTATATCAGTCTCAGTAGATGCGGAGATCATGAACCGCCGGCCCGTCGACGGCGCCATGCACGGCGAGTGGTCTACCCGCCCCGCCTGCGCGCCGGCCGTCTCATCCCGGGGCGCTGGCCTCCGGCCTACGCCGCTATGCCCGGATGACGCGTCGACCATTGGCGTAGCGAAGGTTGCTGGTTAACGAACCGGTTGAGACAATTAGGCGCGCTGTTGATGTATTTGATGTTTGCCAGCCCACCGCTTAAAGGTTCGCGGATTAATCGCGGTTGACGATGCGCGGCACCAGCCCTCGCCGGATGCTCATCGAATACGGATGTCCGGAAATGCGTATCTCAGTATCTACGTATTAGATATCTATGCTGTTCAGAAGGACATCATACTTTACTGAAGTACTGATTCCAGTACCTACGGACATCGTCTCAGTATGTCATCTCGCGACTGGGCTATTAGGCACGTCCGTCTTGCTGAGGATGCAACTTCCTTGGTAGCTGTACGCCTCCTGTGAAGTTGTTGTGCAAGAAGGAAAAAGTCTTCATGGACTTTGCTTGAGATCCGTTGACCGCGCTACGATCGGGTTTACCGATTCCGGTAAAGACAGTTGTTCTGATGATCTCGGCTAGGACTGACGTGGAGAGGGGTGCTCCTGCGATGGAGACACTTATCGACTATTTGGACATGTGGGAAGCGCGCAAACCGGACCAGACCCTCTACCGGTTCGTCGACGTCGACGGTCACGAACTCGAGCAGTACACCTACCACAGCTTCGCCGAGCGGACGCGTGAGTTGGCCGCCTACCTGCACGCAGAGGCCGGTCTCCGGAAGGGAGATCGGGCGCTGCTGGTCTACCCGCCAGGTTTGGAAATGGTGGCAGCTTTGTACGCCTGCGCGCGCATCGGCGTGATCGCCGTACCGGTCAGCCCTCCGCTGCCGATGGCGTTCGAAGCGGGGCTCGCGAAGCTCAGTTACATCGCGCGCGACTGCCAGGCCAAGGCGGTGCTGTCGACCAAGCAGTTCGAATACGACTTCCGTTCCCTAGTCGGCAACCCAGAAGCCGGCTGGCCCGACGCGGTCCACCCACCTGAGCTGCCCTGGTACGCGACGGATGGTGCGCAGGACTTCGGCGGCGGGCCCGTGCCGAACACGCCGAACCCAGTGCTGTTCCTGCAGTACACCTCCGGCTCCACCAACGATCCCAAGGGCGTGATCGTCAGCCACGCGAACGCCATCGCCAACAGCGCGGGCTTCGACAACGAGGAACTGGTATGCGTCAGCTGGCTCCCCCAGCATCACGACATGGGCTTGATCTCGGCGTACTTCTTCGTCCTTGTCCTCGGCGGCACCACCCATGCCATGTCGCCGGCCGACTTTCTGGTGCGGCCGTCGTCGTGGCTGCGGCTCATCAGTCAGGTGCGCGCCACCCATACGCCGGCGCCGAATTTCGCGCTGGAGTATTGCCTGCGTGAGGACAAGCTGCCCAGCTCTGAGCTGGAGGGAATCGACCTGAGCAGCCTCGAATGCATCGTGGTCGGGGCGGAGCCGCTGCGAGCCAAGAGCTTCACCCGATTCCGGGAGCGGTTCGCGCCCTACGGTCTGGCACCCAGCGCGCTGACCGGCGCGCATGGCTTGGCCGAAAACACCTTGTGTGTGTCGCTCAAGGGCCGCCAGACCCTGGCGCTGAACAAGCGCGCACTGGACAAGAATTTGGTGCGGGTGGAAAAGGCGCTGCCCGAGAACAGCAACCAGGCTCCGGTGGTGAGCTGCGGCAAGCCGCTGGCCAGCAACGTCGTCCGCATCGTCGATCCCGAATCACGCGAGGACCTGGGCGAGGGCCGGATCGGCGAGATCTGGGTGGACGGCCCGTCCAAGGGTGGCGGCTATTGGCGCCGCCCCGACAAGACCGAAGAGACTTTCGGAGCGCGCATCGTCGGCGATGCCGAGCACACGTACTTGCGCACCGGCGATCTCGGCTTCCTGTATGAGGGCGAGCTGTTTTGCTGCGGCCGGACCAAGGACCTGATCATCGTCCGCGGCGTCAACTCCTACCCCAGCGACATCGAGGTCGTCGTCGAACAGGCCGCCGAGATCCGCAGAGGTTGCGTCGCCGCCTTCGCGATCGAGCGCGACGACGAAGAGGTGTTGGCCGTTGTCGCCGAGGTGCGGGACGAGAACGCGCTTCCGGACGGCAAGGCCATGGCTCGAGCGATCCGCAGGCAATGCCACATCGATCCGCACACCATCGTGTTCGCCCCCCAACGCAGCGTTCCCAAGACAACCTCGGGGAAGATCAGGCGGGCCGAGACCCGCAAGCTTTGGCGCAGCGGCGAGCTACGCGTGTTGGCCAGCTACACCAATCCGGCCCAGGAGGGCCTGGACGCCGACGCGGGTCCGTTGGATCGTTTCCGCTATCTCGTCGAGAGCTACGACCTCACCGGGGACGAAGATTGCTCGTTCGCCGACCTCGGTATCGACTCGCTGACGCTGGCGGAGCTCCGCACTGACCTCCAACGTCTTCTGGAAGAGCACGGCGCGGGCAAGTTGGCCGACGAGGTCAACACGCGCCTGCTTCAGCGCTTGACGGTCGCCGAGTTCTTCCAGCTCATGCGGCAGTTCGGTGAGGGGTCCGAACTGCCGCTCCAAGCCGTGCAGGACCAGCTGGATCAGATTTCCGCTGAGTATGAGGCGTACGAGGCCCAGCAGATGCGCGCCGACGCGCAGCTGTCGTTGCCGGAGCTTCCGCCGGCGCGGCCCGGCGCGCCCACCGACATCCTGTTCACCGGCGCCACCGGGTTCCTGGGACCGTTCCTGCTGAGCAACCTGCTCAGCCAGACGGCCTACACCGTCCACGCACTGGTCCGCGCTACCGATGCGGCTCACGGACTGGACCGGATTCTCGCGTCGTTGCGTCGAGCTCAACTATGGTCACCGGAGCTCGAAGCCGACGTCCGGTCGCGGGTGAACGTGGTTTGCGGGAACCTGGCCGAACCCAACCTGGGCATCGGCGAGGCGGAGTTCCATCGACTGGCCGATAACGTCGATTCGATCGTGCACAACGGCGCGTTGGTCGACTACGTGCGGACCTACGACGGCCTGCGGCCCGCCAACGTGCTCGGCACCCGCGACCTGCTTCGGCTGGCCATGACTACCCACCGCAAGGCCTTCCACCTGGTCTCCAGCACGTTCATCTACGGCTGGAGCACCCTGCCGGTGGTCGGCGAGTGGGACGCGAACACCGAGATGAGCGGGCTGGACTTCGGTTACTCGCAGACCAAGTGGGTCGCCGAGCAGCTAACGCTGGCCGCCCAGCAGAAGGGCCTCGACGTGCGCATCTACCGGCCGTCGCTGATCTCTCCGACCAGCGCGGGGTTCGGCAGCCAGGAGGACATCTTGGTGCGCCTCACGGCGTTCATGATCCAGCACGGCGTCGCTGCCGAAGCCTACAACCAGATCAGCCTGCTGCCGGCCGACCTGATCGGCGAACACATCGTGGCGCTGATGGGTCTGCCGGCCGAGGCGGGCACGGTCTTCAACATGACCGCGGATGGCTACTACAACCTGATGGACGTCACACGGATCCTGTCCGAGCGGTACGGCTACCGGTTCGACTACCACGACATCGCGTCGTTCACCGAGCAGGTGAATCAGCGGTGCGGCCCACGCGATTCGCTTTATCCGCTGGCCGATTTCCTCACCCGCTCGGCCGACAAGATCTCGGCGATGCGGGACAAGCGCTACGACAACGCCCAGTACCAGTACGCTCGGGCGCTGGCCAAGGCGCGGCTGCGGGAGCCGGCGCTAACCGACACGGTCGACCACCTCGTGCAGTTCCTGCGGCAAGAGCG
Source organism: Mycobacterium sp. NGS48 (assembly GCF_059812585.1). Lineage (NCBI taxonomy): Bacteria > Bacillati > Actinomycetota > Actinomycetes > Mycobacteriales > Mycobacteriaceae > Mycobacterium > Mycobacterium sp. NGS48. The sequence continues at coordinate 36,998 of NZ_JCALCY010000016.1, read as the reverse complement.
TCTGATCACCGAGTCGGAGGCCGAGGCGCAGCGCAGCGCCTGACCGCCGTCTAGATTTGGGTATCAGGATGTCAAGGCAAGGGGTTCGCGATGTTCACTGTCGATGACCAGGCAGCCGGTCCGCACTATTCTCGTGGCGGAGCCGCGCTCGATCACGAGCGACTCGTGCTTCAGCCTCGTGACGTCGAGTTCGACTGGGCGAAACTGCCGTTCTACTACGTGCCCAACGAGCCCTTCGCCACCCACTTCTGCAACGTCTTGCACCTGCTGCTGCCGGCGGGCGAGGAGTGGATCGTCGAGGTGTTCAAGAAGTCGTTGCCGCTGATCCGCGACGACCAACTGCGGCTGGACGTGCAGGGCTTCATCAGCCAGGAGGCCATGCACTCCCAGGCACACTCGGGCGTGGCCGAGCACTTTGCTGCCAAGGGCGTCGACCTGACACCGTTCACCGACCAAATCCGCTGGCTGTTCAACAAACTCGTCGGCGACCGGCCCCGGTGGAGCCGCCGGCGACAGCAGAGCTGGCTGTTGGAGCGGGTGTCGATCGTGGCGGCCCTTGAGCACTACACTGCGATCCTGGGTGAATGGATTCTCGACACACCCCAGCACGACGCCCTCGGCACCGATCCGGTGATGTTGGACCTGCTGCGTTGGCATGGCGCCGAGGAAGTCGAGCACAAAGCGGTCGCGTTCGACACGATGAAGCATCTCCGTGGCGGGTATTGGCGGCAGGTACGTACCCAGCTTTTGGTGACGCCCGCGATGCTGTGGTTGTTCGTTCGCGGCGTGCGGTTCATGTACTCGGTCGACCCGTACATGCCGCCCGGAAGTAAGCCGCGCTGGCGCGACTACTTCGTCTCGGCGCGTCGGGGTTTGGTGCCAGGACCGTTCGAATTCCTGCGCGTCATCCTCGCCTACTACACGCCGAGTTTCCATCCGTCCCAGTTGGGCGGGGTCGGTCGCGCGGTCGACTACCTGGCTCGATCACCTGCCGCTAGGGCGTCGCATTGAGGACGACGGTCACCGCATCCGACGGCGTTTCGCTGGCGGTCCACGCCTACACCGAGATCGACCAGCGGCGCCCGACCATCCTTGCGATTCACGGCTACCCGGATAATCACCATGTCTGGGACGGGGTCGCCGAAAACCTCACTGGCCGATACAACTTTGTGGCCTACGACGTGCGCGGCGTTGGCGGATCGTCGGTGCCGGCCGCCCGGTCGGGATACCGGTTGCCCCAACTTGTTTCGGATATCGGCGTGGTGATCGACAGCCTCGGAGTCGACGAGGTTCACCTGCTGGCCCACGACTGGGGTTCGATCCAGGGCTGGGCGGCGGTCACTGACGAGTCGGTGATGGGCAAGGTCGCCTCGTTCACCTCCATCTCGGGGCCGCACCTGAATTACGCTGGCAGGTTTCTGCGGTCAGCGCGTACACCACGGGCCGTCGCTGATGTCGCCAGGCAATTTTTGGCCTCTACCTACATCTGGTTCTTCTTGTGCCCGGGCGCGCCGGAGCTGGCGATCCGGTCCCGGGCGACGGCGAAAGTGTTTGAGGCGGTTGCGCGTATCGGCCGATCAAGCACCCGCAGCCAACGTGGTGCGGTGCCGCGATCGACACACGACTACCTCAACGGCCTGAACCTGTACCGCGCCAACATGCCTGGACCGCTGGTGTCCCCCGGCGAGCAGTTGCCGCAGACCTGCGTCCCGGTGCAGGTACTCGTACCGCGCAAGGACTATTTCGTGTCGCCTCCTCTGCAGCGGTTCACCGGCGCAATTCCGGACGGCAGCCGGGTCATCACGATCGAGGGCGGACACTGGGTGGTCAGTTCACGTCCCGACGTCATCGCCCGGCTGACCAGCGAGTGGGTCGACCTGGTCACCGAGGGCGCAGCTCCGGTCGGGCAATCCGTTTCCGGCGCCGGCCGTCGTGACGTGCGCGGCAAACTCGTACTGGTGACCGGGGCGGGCTCCGGGATCGGCCGGGCCACCGCGGTGGAGTTCGCTCGTCAGGGCGCAGCCACCGTCGTGCTCGTCGATCGAGATCACGCTGCTGCCAACGACACTGCAGAAATGGTCCGGGCGGCCGGTGCCGAGGCCGCGGTCTATCAACTCGACGTCACCGACGAAGCGGCGATGGACGACCTTGCCGCACAAGTACACAACAAGCACGGTGTGGTCGACATCCTGGTCAACAACGCGGGAATCGCGATGGCTGGCCGGTTCCTGGAGACAACGTCGGAGCAGTGGGACACCATTATTGGAGTCAACGTGCGCGGCGTCATCAACGGCAGCCGGGCGTTCGGCGATCAGATGGTCGAGCGCGGCCAGGGCGGCACGATCATCAACATCGCATCGGCGGCGGCGTTTCTGCCGTCGAAATCCATGGTGGCCTACGGAACCACCAAGGCTGCGGTGCTGGCGCTGAGCGAATCGATGCGTGCGGACCTCGCCGACGACGGCATCACGGTCACTGCGGTGTGCCCGGGTTTCGTCAACACCAACATCGCCAAAAGCACCATCTACGCCGGTATGTCGGCCGACGAACAAGAGCGGGCCCGGCACAAGGCCGACGCGGCTTACCGGCGGCGCAACTACAAACCGGAGGCCGTCGCGAAGGCGATCGTCAAGGCTGTGCGGACCGGGTCGCCGGTGCTGCCGATCGCGGCCGAGTCCCGCGTCGGCTACGCCATGCGGCGCATCAGCCCTTCGCTGGTCCGACTGATCGCGCGATTCGACATCAGACAGACATGAAAGACGAAGTGACACAGAGCATCTGGGCTAGTAGACCCCAAGACCTCTACGGCCGGCGGAAGCGCGACCGGATCTACACCGCGCTGGTCGGTGTGGGCGCACTGTTCGGCGGCTTCGCGTCGGCGTCGCGTTGGACGCCGTCACGGGTGTCGCCAGTGCGGCGCGCCAACACCGCTGTGATCACCGAACGCCAATTGCTTTCACCCGACGTCGTCGGTTTGACATTGGCTGATCCCGACGGTGGATTGCTGCCGTCCTGGACGCCCGGCGCGCACATCGACGTTCGGCTGTGCGCCGAACGCCGCCGGCAGTACTCGCTGTGCGGGCCGCCCGGGCGGCGCACCGACTACCGGATTGCGGTGCGCCGGATCGCCGACGGCGGTGGCGGTTCGATCGAGATGCATGACGCTTTCGACGTCGGCGACACCCTGGTCTTCGAAGGCCCCCGCAACGCGTTCTACCTCGTCACCGACGAGCGTGAGGTGTTGTTCGTGATCGGCGGCATCGGGGTGACGCCGATCCTGCCCATGATTCAGCTGGCTGCGCAGCACGGGATCAATTGGCACGCCGTGTATGCCGGCCGTAGCCGCCAGTACATGCCACTGCTCGACGAGGTGGTGGCAGTGGCGCCGGATCGGGTCACGGTGTGGGCCGACGACGAGCGCGGCCGGTTCGCCACCGCCGAGGAGTTGCTTGCCGACGCCGGACCCACGACGGCTGTCTACGTGTGCGGCCCGACCGGCATGCTGGAGTCGGTGCGCGCCGCGCGCGATAGACACGCCAACGCGCCGCTGCACTACGAACGGTTCAGCCCGCCACCGGTTGTCAATGGCGTCCCGTTCGAGCTGGAACTCGCCCGCTCGCAACGGGTGCTCAGCATTCCGGGCAACCGGTCGGCCCTCGCCGTCATGCTCGACCACGACCGCACGACCGCGTATTCGTGCCAGCAAGGGTTTTGCGGAACCTGCAAGGTCAAGGTACTGGCCGGAGACGTCGATCGCCGCGGGCGCACCGTCGAAGGCGAGGACGAGATGCTGGTCTGCGTGTCGCGGGCGAAAAGCGACCGCGTCGTGATCGACGCCTAGCGGCGATCGCAAGCGCGGCCGTGGCGATCGCGAGCGCGGCGGGAGCCGGGCGAAGCGGGTCGCCACAATTGGCGAAGCCGGGTGCAGCGGGTCGCCGCCCGACGCCTGAGTTAACCTGCTTGCCGGATTTCGGCGCGACTGTAGATTTCCGCGAGGAACTGCTCGACAGCCACCGCGGCATGCGCGGCGCGCGCAGATCCGAAGATATCGAAAGCATGCTGCGCGAACGGCAATTCGGCGTAGACCACCGGGTTGCGGCTGACTTCACGCAGTCGTGAGCTGAAGACGCGGGCCTGCCCGACCGGGATCAGCGAGTCGTTGCGTCCGTGCAGCACGAAAAACGGTGGCGCATCCTGGGAAACGTAGCTGATCGGTGAGGCAGCACGGAAGGCGTCGACGGTCTCGTTGCGCGACAGTTTGAACACGTACTTCGCCAGCGACGGCACCATCAGCGGGTGCATCGACGCATCGGTTGCGGTGAAGTCGTAGACGCCATAAAACGGGACCGCTGCCCGCACGCTGGTATCGGCACCCTCGAAACCGGGTTGAAACTGCGGATCATTCGCCGTGACCGCCGCCAGCGCGGACAGGTGCCCGCCCGCGGAGCCGCCCGTGATCGCGATCCAGTCGGGGTCGCCGCCGTATTCGGCGATGTGCTCCCTGGTCCAGGCCAGTGCACGTTTGACGTCGATCAAGTGGTCGGGCCACGTCGAGCGCGGACTAAGGCGGTAGTTGATCGCGACACACACCCAACCGAGCTCTGCCAGATGACTCATCAACGGATAGGCCTGTTGGCGTTTGCTGCCCACCATCCACGCGCCGCCGGGAACCTGCAACAGCACGGGTGCCCGACCATTGGGGTCCAGATCGGGGCGTCGCCAGATGTCGAGGTGGTTGCGCGAGCCATACGGGCCGTAGCTGATGTCGGTGTCGTGCGCATAGTCGCGATAGATCCGCATCATCCGGACCAGGCCGGGGGTTTTGGCGGTGCCCGCGCCGGCTGGAAGCTTCCACAGATCACCCGACTCGGTGCGACGGCCCACGCCCAGCCCCGCGTCCAGGGCGGCGGTCAGGGGCCGGTCAGCCTGACGGCCGATGCGATACATCCCCACCAGGCCCAGCCATGACAATGCGGACACCAGCCAGGCGAACCAGCGCAGCCGCGGGGTGAGCCAGCGGGTCGCAGCGGCCAGGATCGTCGCCTGGCCGCCCACGATCGGCAGCGGAAGCTCCGATGCGAACACTCCGTAGGCGAACGCGAAAATCGAGGGATAGCCCCGCTTGCTCAGTGGCTGGTAGCCGTTGAGGGTGAATGCCAGTCCGGTTAGCGGAGCCAGTACGGCGAGCAATCGCTTCACAATGGTCACTTAACCATCCGCTGGACGGTTCATCGATGAGTGGGGGACCCTGGCGGCGGGTTCCACCGAAATCACTTCTGCCACTTTGGCTTCAATGACCTCATCTGGCGGAGTGTTGTCGGTAGGCGTAGCTATGATTCGAACATGCATTCGAGTAGCCGGGAAGAGATCGATGAGGTCTTCGATGGGCTGGCGGCATACCTCAAACGCGCCCTGGACCTGTGCTTTGACGGGCTGGCCACGCCTGAGCGGCTGGTCATGCTGCAGCGCACCGAAACGCTGCGCCGCCAACTGCCCGCCGTCGAACATCCCTTGATCAACCAACTTGGCGAGCAGGCCGATGAAGCCGAGTTGGGTGGCACGCTGTCGTTCGCGTTGGCCGAGCGGTTGCAGATCACCCGCGCCGACGCCGCCCGGCGCATTGGTGAGGCTGCCGATCTGGGCCCGCGCCGGGCGTTGAGCGGCGAACCGTTGGAGCCGGTGTTGCCCGCCACGGCTGAGGCGCAGCGCGCGGGGACCATCGGGGCCGGGCATGTGGCGGTGATCCGCAGCTTTTTTCACCGGCTGCCTGATGCCGTGGATGTGGAGACCCGGATCGAAGCCGAAGCCCACCTGGCACAACTGGCCGGCGAGCATCGCCCCGACGACTTGCACAAGCTGGCCGACCGACTCACCGACTGTCTGAACCCCGACGGCGATTTTTCCGACACCGACCGGGCGCGACGGCGCTCGCTGCTCCTGGGCAAGCAAGACATCGACGGGATGAGCCGGATCACCGGATACCTGACTCCCGAAGCCCGCGCCACCATCGATGCGGTGTTGGCGAAGTTGGCTGCCCCCGGGATGTGCAACCCCGAGGATCTGACCCCGTGCGTTGACGGCGCCCCGCCGCAGCAGGGTATCGATCACGACACCCGCAGCACCGGCCAACGCAACCACGACGCGCTCAACGCCGCCGGGCGCGCGCTACTAGCGTCCGGAAAGCTGGGCCAACACAACGGCCTACCGGCCACCATCATCGTGTCCACCACACTGGCAGAGCTCGAAACCGGCGCCGGCAAGGCGCTCACCGGCGGGGGCACCCTGCTACCCATGTCCGATGTGATCCGCATGGCATCGCATGCGCATCACTACCTGGCCATCTTCGACAAGGGCAAAGCCATCGGGCTCTACCACACCAAACGCCTGGCCTCACCGGGGCAACGCATCGTGCTCTACGCAAAAGACCGCGGCTGTACACGCCCCAACTGCACCGTGCCCGGCTACTACTGCGAAGCCCACCACTGCACCCCCTACGCCCAATGTCACACCACCGACATCAACGACCTCACCCTCGCCTGCGGCGGCGATCACCCCCTGACCGAACAAGGATGGACCACCCGCAAACTCAAAAACGGTGACACCGAATGGATCCCACCGCCCCACCTCGACCACGGCCAACCAAGGACCAACACCTACCACCACCCAGAGAGAATCCTCCGGGCAGACGACGACGAGGTGCCCTAGCCGGAGCCGAACTGGGGTTGCGGGCTCGGTTCCGGCACGCATAGGGTTCGAATACCCAAACGCATTACTGGTCGGCATTGTGTTCGGAGCAGCGTGATGACCCACACTCGCCACCGGGAACCTCGCATCGTGATCATCGGGGCCGGCATGGCGGGGATCGCCGCCGCCCACACCTTCAAGCAAGCTGGCTTCAATGACTTCGTGATTCTGGAGAAGGGTTCCGACGTCGGCGGGGTTTGGCATTGGAACCGCTACCCCGGCTTGCGGTGCGATGTGATGTCACATGGCTACCAGTTTGCGTTCGCGCCGAAGCCCGACTGGAAGGACTTCTGGGCTACCGGCGAGGAGATCCAGCAGTACCACCGCGACGTTGTTGGAAGTCTTCAGCTCGACCACCATCTCCGGTTGGATTGCGAGGTCATCTCGGCTGTGTTCGGCGACAACCGGTGGCGGGTGACTACCGCCGATGACAGCCATCCCCGGTTTCCCCAACCTGTTCACCGTCTTGGGCCCCAACTCCCCCACCAGATCGATCTCCATGCAACTCGTCGCCGAATTGACGGCCCGCTACATCATTGAATGGCTGCGGCGATTCCGTGCCGGCGAAATCAGCACCGTCGAAATCACCGAGGAAGCCACCAACCGGTTCGCCGACGACGTCGCCGAAGCGATGGTGCCGACCGTGTGGAATTCTGGTTGCAACTCTTGGTATTTCGCCGATGACAACCACATCGACCTCTGGCCGTTCACCCGCAGACGCCTCACGGGCATGCTGACGCAGCCCCGCGACGAGGATTACCTCTTCACCAGGTGACGGCGGCTAGTGCACTTCCTCCGGCTGCTCCAGCACGACGTACGTCGGGTCGACCATCGACACCGGCCTGTTGCCGCTCTGCCGCGCTTTCCCGGTGATGCGCAGCAGTTGTCCCGGCTGGATGTCGGCGCCTCCTCCCCCGGGACGGAACGTGACGCGGACGTCGCCGCTGTCGTCGCCGACGACGATCCACCGCAACGTCCGTCGCCGTTTGGCGATGTCTTCGACCTGGCTGACCCGTCCTTCGATGGTGGCGCGTTGCCCGGGAATCAAGCCCTCCACGGCGATCACGGCCGACGGCCGCTCCGGATGCTCGTAGTCGTCGACGTTCTGTTGCTCACCGCGTGACACCCGCGCCTGCAGCTTGTCGACCTCGCGCGCGATGCGCTGCTCGAGCGAGTCCGGAAAGGCTTCCCTGATCCGGGATTGCACGTCGTACGGGACGATCGTCGCGGCGGCGTCCGGGATGCGGCTGACGGCGCGGGCGATCTTGTCGGCGGTGCGGTCGTGCAGGAGTCGTCCCAGCAGCGGCGCATAGGTCCGGCGCGGCAACAGCACCGTCACGTTGGTGTCGGGGTGTTCGCTGCCGGCCTTGGCAACCAGTACCTGTGCGGCGCGGGTGATCTGCCGGTCCGGGCAGTCCACCACCCGCAGCCGGGTGTCGAGATCGAAGTGTTCCCACCGTTTCCGTAACTGCGCGGCAAGAGCAGCGTCGACCATGAAATGCACCGCGATCAGCTCGTCGGACCGCAATCCCCGGCCATATCGCAGCGCCTCGATGACCGCCAGGTCAACGGAGTTCACGAAGACGAACACCCGGTGACGGGCGTATTTGACCAATTCCGGTCGGTCGGTGCGAAACATCTCGAGAATGGCTGCCTCGGCGCGGTATTCGCGGTTCAGGCGGGTCAATGCGAACACCAGCAGCGGGAAGACCACCACCACCATCCATGCACCCTCGGTGAATTTCGCCACCGCAAAGATGCCCACCACCGCTGTCGACAGGATTCCCGCGGAAAGATTGATCGCCAGCTTGTGGCGCCAACCGGTCTGCCGGTGCGTCAGGTGGTGCTTGGTCATTCCGTAGCCGGCCATCGAAAACCCGGTGAACACGCCGATCGCATAAAACGGCACCAGCGCATTGACCGAGCCGCCGGTCACGATCAACAGCGCCACCGACAGCGCGGTGAGCGCGATGATGCCGTTGGAGAACACCAGCCGGTGACCGCGCTTCATCAACTGACGCGGCAGAAAACGGTCCTCGGCAACAAAACTGGCCAACGCGGGAAACCCGTTGAAACTGGTGTTGGCGCCGGTGAACAAGATCGCCGCCGTCGCCGTCTGCACGAGCAGATAAAGACCGTGCCCAATCAGCCCGTCGCCGAATACCGCGCGAGCCACCTCCGAGAGCACCGACGGATACTCGTCGAGATAGGGAGTGGCATGGGTTGCGTGGGCCAGATAGGCGACACCGGCCAGTAAGAAACCGAGGGTGCAGGCCATTGCGGTGAGCACCCGGCGTGCGTTGTGGCCCTGCGGCTTACGAAAGACGGTGACGGTGTTGGAGATCGCCTCCACCCCGGTCAACGACGACCCACCGTTGGCGAACGCGCGTAGCACCACCAGAATCGTCGCACCCATCACCAGCCCGTTGGTGTGGTGAACCGGGACCGCCCCGGCAAGGTGCTCGGAATCGTAAACGGGTAATCCCCAGAAGATCTTTCTTACGACACCGGTGACAATCGTCAGCGTAATCATGATCACGAAGGAGTAAGTGGCCGCCGCGAAAGGCAGTCCGGCTTCGCGTAATCCGCGCAGATTCGCATAACAGATGGCAAGCACCACGCCGACGGTGATTTCCAGACTGTAGGGGCCAAGCGAAGGGATCGCCGAGACCACCGCAACGGTCCCCGCCGCGGACTGCACTGCGACCGTGACCACGTAGTCGATCAGCAGGGCAGCGGCGGCGATCTGCGCCACCCGCGGCCCGAAGTTCTCCCGGGCCACCACATAAGAGCCGCCGGCCCGGGTGTAGGCCATCACCACCTGGCGATAGGACGCTGCCACCAACACCAGAATCAGCAGGATGACGCCGGTGATTGGGAGCAATAAAACGAAGGCGGCCAGGCCGGCATGCGGGAGCAACTCCACCAGAATCTGCTCTGGGCCGTAAGCGGTCGACGAGATCGCGTCAGGTGAGAGAGCGCCGAGTGCAACGGGATTCGATAGCCGCTCGGAATTCAGCTCCTCGGTGATCAAGGGTTTGCCGAGGAAGATGCGCTTGCACACGTCGCCGATCGACAGCGGGATGCGCAGCGGACGAGTCGGGGTCGTCACGTGACCAGCGCGCCGTCGACGAGTTCGTCGAACCGCTCGATCGCCTCGTCTCCGTCGGCGTCAATCCCTCGCAGCGGACCGCGATCGGCCAAATAGCGCTGGGCGTACAACCGGGCGACCAGCGCTTTGCGTTCCGCCCCACGGGATTCCCGCTCCCAGGCCGCCTGCTCGACGAGCAAGGCGCCCGCGTACACGTCGCCCATGAACTGGGTGAGCGCGAACAGTCGTGCCTCGGCCACCTCGCCGTCCAGTTTGGTCCAGGCGGTGACCGCCGCCTCGAGGTCCTCGACGCGCCGCGCTACCAACCGCGTCGTGTCGTCGTCGTCCGATACCGACACCGCATCGTGCAGCCGCTCGAGCAGCGGCGTCTGCGCTTCGATGCGCTCGATGCCGCGCCGCACGTCCAGGCACAGAATGTTGTCCGGGCCCTCCCAGATGGTGTTGACCTGTGCGTCGCGCAGCAGCCGTGCCACCGGCCAGGTTTCGATATAGCCGTTGCCGCCGTGGATTTCAATCGCATCCGAGGCCATGGTGATGCCGAGCCGGCAAACCTTGAGCTTGGTGACGGGCACCGCGATGCGCTGACGCACCGGTCTGGGCTGGCGGTGGTTGACGGCGCCGGTGCCGTCGAACACCAGCGCCTGGGCGGCTTCGACGTCGACGATCATCTCCGCCAGCTTGCGGCGCATCAGCGGCTTGTCGACGAGCGCGTCGCCGAACGCCTGTCTTGGCCGGGCATAACAGAGCGACTCGACCAGCGCGCGACGGGCGTTGCCGACCGCGAACAAAGCGATGCCCAGCCGCGCGGCGTTGGTCAGCTCCATCATCCGGCCGAGCCCCTTGCCGTCGTGCGAGCCTTCGCCGGGCGGTTCGCCGGAGAGCAAAAATGCTTCGGCGTCGACGAACTCGATCTCGCCGGAGGCCACCGAGCGGGTGCCGAGCTTGTCCTTGAGCCGGCGGATGCGCACGCCGTTGCGCGACCCGTCGCGCCGCGTCCGCAACACCAGGAAGGTGGCCACGCCGCGACTGGAGTCGGGCGCCCCCTCGGGTTTGGCCAGTACGACGAAGACCTGGCCGTCGCAATTGGATGCGAACCACTTGAACCCGTTGAGCAGCCAGCCGTCACCGTGGCGCGTCGCGGTCGTCTCCAGCGCGCCGAGATCCGAACCGCCGGTGCGTTCGGTCAACAGTTGTGCGGTCTCGCCCTCCCAAGCGCCGGTCTCGAACTTGGCCAGCACGTGCTCGCGCACATCGGCCGGCGCATACGCGGCGACCAGCGACTTGACCATCCCGGCGCCGGTGCCCAGCGCACAGCCCATTCCGATGTCCGCCTGGTTGAGCAGATAGTTGGCCGCGAACAACGGCAGCGACGCGCTGACGCCGGCTTTTCGAGCGTCGTCTTTGAGAGCCTGGTTCGCGTCCAGCACTGCGCGTTTGGACTCCGTGAACGACGTCGGCTGGATCACCCTGCTGACGTCATGTCCCCAGCGGTCGTAACGCTCGAGCCGCGCCGGGTTGCGGTCGGTCTCCTCGGCCCACCGCGCCACCGGCCCGCCCATCAGTTCGCCGATGCGTGTCAGGTGCTTTTCGGCGACGCCCAATGCCTCGGGCTGCAGGTAGTAGGCCATGGTGAACTGCAGGCTCGGATCGCTTTGGTACCAGTTGAGCCCGACGGCTCCCCGGTAGTTCTCCGTGCGGTACCGGTCGGACTTCTCGGGCGTGGCAAAAGGCAATCGGTCCACGGCCTCCAGGTCGTACTGGCTCATGGTGTGACGGTATTACACGACGCTGGGAATTGAGCCGCGCTACAACCACGAACTGATAGCCTCCGCCACGATCCCTCGATGTAATTAAAGAGGCTGCTGTGATGAAACAGTCGTATCCGGTCAAGGCTGCCGGAGCGTTCGTCTGTGCGCTGACGGTGCTGGGCCTCGTCATGCTCGGCAACGCATCCAGCCCGTCGGTGATGGCGCTGCCGTCGACGGAGGTGCCGGCGCCCGTTCCGAACCGGCCCGCGGGGGTTCCTGCGGTCCAAGCGGACACCGTCGCGAAGCTGGAAGCGTTGGCCATCAAGGGGCGTGCGCCCAAGACCGGGTACAACCGCGACCTGTTCGGGCAGGCGTGGAGCGACGACGTGACGGTGGCCGACGGCCACAACGGCTGCGACACCCGAAACGACATCCTGCGCCGCGACTTGGTGGACATCACGATCAAACCGGGGACGTCTGGATGTGTCGTGCTGACCGGGACGCTGAACGATCCCTACACCGGCACGACGATCGAGTTTCAACGTGGCCGGGGCACCTCCCGGCAGGTGCAGATCGATCACATCGTGGCGTTGTCGGATGCATGGCAGAAGGGCGCCCAGCAATGGGACGAGACCCAGCGCCGTAACTTCGCCAACGACCCGCTCAACCTCCAGGCCACCGACGGGCCGGCCAACGAGCAGAAAGGCGACGGCGACGCCGCAACATGGTTGCCACCCAACAAGTCCTACCGGTGCACCTACGCGTCGCGGATCGTGGACGTCAAAGCCGCCTACGGGGTCTGGGTCACCCAGGCAGAGCACGATGCAATCGGCCGGATCCTTCGGAGCGGCTGTGGGCCTGCGCTCGAGTAATTCGACGCCGAGTGTGGACTCAATGCACGCCGCGGGCGAATTCGCGTCACACAAGTCCAAACTCGGCGCTAGAGCCGCGCGACCGCGGCCGCGATCCGCTCATCGGTGGCAGTGAGCGCCACCCGCACATGGTGGGTGCCGCCGTGGCCGTAGAACTCGCCGGGTGCGACCAGGATGCCGCGCTGTGCCAGCCATGCCACGGTGTCGCGGCACGGCTCGCCGCGGGTCACCCACAGATACAGCCCGGCCTCGGAATGGTCGACGGTGAAGCCGGCCGAGCGGAACGCGGGCAGCAGCGCGCTGCGCCGACGCTGGTAGCAGTCGCGCTGCTCGCGCACGTGGCCGTCGTCGTCGAGCGCCGCCACCATCGCGGCCTGCACGGGTGTGGGCACCATCATCCCGGCGTGTTTGCGCACGGCCAGCAGTTCGCCGACCACGAGCGGGTCCCCCGCGACGAAACCGGCTCGGTAGCCGGCCAGCGACGAACTCTTGGACAGCGAATGCAGCGCCAGCAGGCCGGTGTGGTCGCCGTCGCACACCGACGGATGAAGGATCGACAGCGGTGCGGCGTCCCAGCCCAGACCGAGGTAGCACTCGTCGGACGCCACCAGCGCGCCGCGTTCCCGCGCCCACTCGACGACGCTGCGCAGCTGGTCTGCTCCGAGCACCCGTCCGGTCGGGTTGCTCGGCGAGTTCACATACACCAGCGCCGGCGACTGCGAACCTAATTGGGACACCGAGTCAGCGTGCAGCACTTCCGTCCCGGCCAGCCGGGCACCGACGTCATAGGTGGGATAGGCCAGTTCGGGCACCACCACGAGATCGGCTGCGCCCAATCCCAACAATGTCGGCAGCCAGGAGATGAGTTCTTTGGTGCCGATCACCGGCAGCACGCCCGCTTCGGTCACTCCGGTGACGCCGAAGCGGCGGCTCAGCGCATCGATGGCCGATCGCCGCAACCGGGGAGTGCCGGCGGTGGTGGGGTAACCCGGCGCCGCGCTGGCCGCGGCCAGGGCCTCACGGATCAGCGGCGCCACCGGGTCGACTGGGGTGCCGACGGACAAGTCGACGATGCCGCCGGGGTGAGCGTCGGCCAGCGCACGCGCCTCATCGAGGGTGTCCCAGGGGAACACCGGCAACGACGCCGACACCGGCCGCCGGCGAGTGATCTCGCTCAGGCGTCCTCGCCCTGTGGCGGCAGATCTTTGACCACCTGCGGGTCGTTCTCGGTCATACCGACCTTGGCCGCGCCACCCGGTGATCCGAGCTCCGCGAAGAAGTCGGCGTTGAGCTGCGTGTAGTTACTCCACTGCTCGGGCACATCGTCTTCGTAGTAGATGGCCTCGACGGGGCAGACCGGCTCGCAGGCGCCGCAGTCCACGCATTCGTCAGGGTGGATGTACAGCATCCGGGCACCCTCATAAATGCAGTCGACCGGGCACTCCTCGACGCATGCCTTGTCTTTGATGTCGACGCAGGGCTCGGCGATCGTGTACGTCACGAAGGTCTCCTCCATATGCTGTTCAATGACGCGGATCTGTTGGTTACTGATACTAGACGTTGCATATACAAAGCAACCACCGCCACCCCGCTATGCGCCTAGGTGCAGTGCAACTAGTTGCATATAAAGGGTTGTCGCTCCTAGGCTGCCCGAGTGGCATTGCCGCACGCGATCCTGGTCTCCCTGTCGGAACAATCCGGTTCCGGCTACGAGTTGGCGCACCGATTCGATCGCTCGATCGGGTATTTCTGGACCGCCACCCACCAGCAGATCTACCGCACCCTGCGGACGATGGAGGACGACGGCTGGGTGCGGGTGACGCCGGTGGCCCAGCAGGGGCGGCCCGACAAGAAGGTCTACACGGTCTCCGATGCCGGACGCGCAGAGTTGGCCCGCTGGATCGCCGAACCGCTCACTGGGCGGGGCAGTGCGTTGTCCGACACCCGAACCCGTGATGTCGCCGTCAAACTGCGCGGCGCGGCCTATGGCGACGTGACGGCGCTGCGGGCGCAGATCGCAGCGCTGCGCGCCGAGCATGCCGAATTGCTGGACACCTACCGCGGATTCGAGAAATCCCAGTTTCCCGATCCGTCGGCGTTACGCGGCACCGCACTTCATCAGTACTTGGTGCTGCGCGGCGGCATCCGCGCCGAGGAAAGCGCGATCGACTGGCTCGACGAGGTGACGAAAGCGTTATGACGTATCCAAACCTGTTGTCGCCGTTGGATCTCGGCTTCACTACGCTGCGCAACCGGGTGGTCATGGGATCGATGCACACCGGGCTGGAAGATCGGTCTCACCACATCGACCGGCTCGCTGAATACTTCGCCGAGCGCGCCCGCGGCGGTGTCGGGCTGATCGTCACCGGCGGTTACGCACCCAACCGGACCGGGTGGTTGCTGCCATTCGCCTCGCAGCTGATCTCCTCCGCCGAGGCGCGACGGCACCGGCGCGTCACCGATGCGGTCCATGACGCCGGCGGCAAGATCCTGTTGCAGATCCTGCATGCCGGACGCTATGCATATCACCCACTGTCGGTGAGCGCCTCGTCGATCAAGGCGCCGATCAATCCGTTTCGGCCGCGGGCTTTATCGTCGCGCGGCGTTCGGAGCACGATCGCAGATTTCGCCCGCTGCGCTGTACTGGCGCGCGAAGCCGGCTACGACGGCGTCGAAATCATGGGCAGCGAAGGGTATCTGATCAACCAGTTCCTGGCGCCACGGACCAACAAGCGCACCGACGACTGGGGTGGCACCCCAGAGAAACGCCGCCGCTTCCCCGTGGAGATCGTCCGCCAGACCCGCGCAGCCGTCGGCCCCGACTTCATCCTCTGCTACCGCATGTCGCTGGCCGACTACGTCGAGGAAGGCCAGAGTTGGGACGAAACCCTTGCGCTGGCAACCGAAGTCGAAGCCGCCGGTGCCACGCTGATCAATTCCGGTTTCGGGTGGCACGAGGCGCGGATACCGACAATCGTCACCTCGGTGCCGGCCGGCGCGTTCGTCGACATCAGCCATGCCCTCGCCGGTCACGTCAGCATTCCGGTGGTGGCGTCCAACCGGATCAACATGCCGCAGGCCGCCGAGCAGATTTTGGCCGACACCGACGTAGCGCTGGTCTCGATGGCGCGACCACTGCTGAGCGATCCGGAGTGGGTGCTCAAGGCCGCTGCCGATCGCGCCGACGAGATCAACACCTGCATCGCCTGCAACCAAGCCTGTCTGGATCACGCGTTCGCGCACAAAAAGGTGTCGTGCCTGCTGAATCCGCGGGCCGGCCACGAGACGCAGTTGGTGCTGTCGCCGACGCGGCACGCCCGCTCGGTGGCGGTGGTCGGGGCCGGCCCGGCCGGACTGGCCGCCGCCGTAAACGCCGCGCAGCGCGGCCACGCCGTCACGCTGTTCGAGGCGGGTGACGTTATTGGCGGCCAATTCGACCTCGCCCGGCGGATTCCCGGCAAGGAAGAATTCAACGAAAGCATCCGGTACTTCACGACAATGCTGGACCGGCACGGCGTCACGGTGCGGCTGCGCACCCGGGTATCGGCCGACGAATTGGCCGACTATGACGACGTCGTACTGGCTACCGGGGTGGCGCCGCGGGTGCCGGCGATCCCCGGCATCGACCATCCGATGGTGCTGACGTACGCCGAGGCCATCAGCGGCGCCAAACCGGTCGGCCTGTGCGTCGCGGTGATCGGCGCCGGCGGTGTCGGCTTCGACGTCAGCGAGTTCCTGATTACCGACTCCTCACCCACGCTCAACCTCAAGGACTGGAAGGCCGAATGGGGTGTTGCGGACCCGACCGACGGCCGCGGCGGGTTGACCACGCCGATTCCTGCGCCGCCGGCGCGCGAGGTCTACCTGCTGCAGCGCAGCAAGGCCCCACAGGGCAAAGGGCTGGGCAAGACCAGTGGTTGGGTACACCGTGCGTCGCTGAAATCCAAAGGCGTGCACCAGCTCTGCGAAGTCAACTACGAACGCATCACCGACGACGGCCTGCACATCAGCTTCGGGCCGAACCGGCGGCGCCCACAGCTGCTCGCGGTCGACAATGTCGTCGTTTGCGCGGGCCAAGAGCCGGTACGTGACCTCGAAGAGGGGTTACGGGACCGCGGGATGAACCCGCACATCATCGGCGGCGCCGCCCTGGCCGTCGAGCTGGATGCCAAGCGCGCGATCCGCCAGGGCACCGAGTTGGCCGCGCGGTTGTAGCCCCGCCTCTGCCGCGAGCGTGCGTGTCCCCGGCCGACACGCCGTGTGGAAAACCGGATCTGCGCACGCTCGCGGCAAGGCGGAACTAGTACCCGGCCAGCAGACGCCGCACCCGGCTCAAGGCTTGCGGACCGGCGGTACTCCGGATTCGCGAGGGATCGGCGGGGCGCCGCCCCCACAACAGCAGCACCCGGGCCGCCGCATCGGTTTCCAGCGTGGCGGGTCCGTCCGGCGCGACGAGCGCAATAGTGACCGACCCCGCCTCGGCGGTCACGGCGATGTCATCGGCGCCGGGAACCCGCAGCCTCGCCTCGATGCGTTCGCCGGGATTGAGCAGCTGAGCGCCCTTGGCCAGCAACGGCTTTCCCACCGCGACCACGCTATGCGTAGTCATCCACGGTTGAGCCAGTTGGTTTTGCGCTGCGGCATCGTCGCCGGTGATGTCCCAGCTGTGTAAGACGAGTTCTTCGCGCATGTGCTCGGCGAACCAGGGGACTTTCATCGTCCGGCCGGTCCAGGCGACATCGGTATCGGCGGGTATGTCGTCGGCGGCTTGTGCGACCTCGTTCAGCGTTGCCATTCTTGCCTGCAGCGCATCCCACAGCTCGGTGTCGTTCATCGCGCGCAGCGGTCCCTCGCGTTCCTCGAAGCTGCGCGTCTCGACGGGTATGCCCGCGAGATGCCCGCTGAGCACCCGGGCGAGCTCCTCGGCGTTGCCGGCTTGATGGACGACGATGTCGCGCACAGTCCACGCCTCACACCAGGTTCCGGCGTCCGGGCGTCGCCGCTGCACGGCGTCGCGGAAGGGTAGCCACTCGGGGAATCGGTCGGCGTCGATCTTTGACTGCACAGTGCGGATAGTCCCTCCGAACGGTTCATCACGCCGCGAGCGTGCGTGTTCCCGGTCCTCAGCCCGGCGTGTCGGCCGGGGACACGCACGCTCGCGCAGAAACAGGGAGGTACGTGGTGGTGCGCTGGTGTACGGGGCGGCCGATGCCCTCGGCGATTGCCACCAGCTCGGCCACTGTTTTCGCCGACCCGTATTCCGAGCCGGCCATCCGCGAGATGGTCTCCTCCATCAGCGTGCCGCCCAGGTCGTTGGCGCCGCCGTTGAGCATGACCTGCGTGCGCTCCACACCGAGCTTCACCCAGCTGGTCTGGATATGAGAAATACGGTCGTGCAACATGATTCGGGCCAGGGCATGCACAGCGCGGTTGTCCCGATGGCTGGGCCCGGGCCGCGCCGCGCCGGCCAGATATAGCGGCGAACTCTGATGCACGAACGGCAGCGGCACGAACTCGGTGAAACCGCCGGTGCGATCTTGAATGCCGCGCAACACGTTCAGGTGCGCAACCCAGTGCCGCGGATTGTCGACGTGGCCGTACATCATCGTCGACGACGACCGCAGACCCACCTGGTGGGCGGTCGTCACGATGTCGATCCACTCCGACGTCGGCAGCTTTCCCTTGGTCAGCACCCAGCGCACGTCGTCGTCGAGAATCTCGGCGGCGGTTCCCGGAATGGTGTCCAGGCCGGCCTCCCGCAGACTGATCAGCCACTCCCGGGTCGAAAGCCCGCTCTTGGTCACCCCGTTGGCGATCTCCATCGGCGAAAATGCGTGCACGTGCATCGACGGCACCCGCGCCTTGACGGCCCGCACCAGGTCGGCGTAGCCGGTGACCGGCAACTCAGGGTCGATACCGCCCTGCATGCACACTTCGGTGGCGCCCGCGACGTGGGCCTCCCAGGCCCGGTCGGCGACCTCCGCCGTCGACAGCGAATAGGCATCTGCGTCGCCCTTGCGTTGGGCGAAGGCGCAGAACCGGCACCCGGTGTAGCAGATGTTGGTGAAGTTGATGTTGCGGTTCACCACAAACGTCACGTCGTCACCGACGGCATCACGGCGCAACGAATCCGCCAGTGCGGCAACAGCGTCCAACGCAGGGCCATCGGCGTTCGCCAACGCCAGATACTCGTCATCGGCGCAGCCGGCGGGGTCGCGTTCGGCAGCGCGCAGGGCGGCCAGTACGTCGGTGTCGATGCGCTCGGGTGCGCGCGCAGCCAGCTCTTTGACATGGGCACGGATGGCATCCCAATCCCCGAACGCGCTGTCGAGGTCACTGCGGGCCTCGGTGCTGCGGCCTTCGCTGTCGATCGCGGCGTTCAAATCCACCCGGCCCGACGATCCCACGTCGTCGGGCTCCTGCCACGGCATACCGGCCGGCTTGAGGTCGCGGGCCAGGCCGGTCTCTGAATCGGCAAGCACCGCAACGTGATCACGGACACGAGGATCGATCCACGCCGCACCGGCCTGCACATATTTGGGCTGCGCGGTCAGCCGTTCCACCAGGTCATAACCGGCTTCGGCGGTGACGGCGGCGAGCTCGTCCAGGGCGGGCCACGGCCGCTCCGGGTTGACGTGGTCGGGGGTCAGCGGGGAGACGCCGCCCCAGTCGTCGACACCCGCGGCGAGCAGAGCCAGGCATTCGGCCCGCGACACCAAATTCGGCGGCGCCTGGATCCGCATTCCCGGTCCGAGCACCAATCGCGCGACTGCCACGGTGGCCAAAAAGTCGTCGATGCCCGCGTCTGGCGCCAACGCCATCGCGGTGTGTTCCTTGGCCCGGAAGTTCTGCACGATCACTTCTTGGATGTGGCCGAACTCCTTGTGCGACTTACGGATCGCATGCAAGGTGTCGGCGCGTTCAGGCAGCGTCTCGCCGATGCCCACCAGCAGACCTGTGGTGAACGGAATCGACAGCCGACCGGCGTCGGTCAGCGTGCGCAGCCGAACCGCCGGATCTTTGTCCGGGCTGCCGTAATGCGCCAGCCCCCGGGTTTCGAACAGCCGCCGCGACGTCGTCTCCAGCATCATGCCCATCGACGGCGCCACCGGCTTCAGTCGCGACAGCTCCGACCAGCTCATGACGCCCGGGTTCAAGTGCGGCAGCAGCCCGGTTTCCTCCAGCACCCGGATCGCCATCGCCCGCACGTAGGACAGCGTGCTGTCATACCCGCGTTCGTCAAGCCACTGGCGTGCCTCCGGCCAGCGCTGCTCAGGCCGGTCACCAAGGGTGAATAGTGCTTCTTTGCAGCCTAATTCGCCGCCGCGGCGAGCGATGTCGAGGATCTCGTCCGGTTCCAGATACATCCCGGCGCCGTGAGCGCGCAGCTTGCCCGGCACCGTCACGAATGTGCAGTAATGACAGGTGTCGCGGCACAGATGTGTGACCGGGATGAAGACCTTGCGCGAGTAGCTGACCGGCAGCCGGCCGTGCGCACCGCGTCGCCCAGCCGATTGCAGACCCGCGTCGCGTACCCGCGCCGCGCTGCGGCACAGTTCAGTCAGATCTTCACCGCGCGCGGTCATCGCGATGGCAGCCTCGTCGATGTTCAGCGCCACCCCGTCGCGGGCTCGCCGCAACACCCGCCGCAACGCAGACGTGCTGGATTTCGGCGGCACTGCGGGGCTGGGCAGCACGGTCGGCTCGTCGCCGGAGATCAACGGCACGGTGGTGTAACTTCCCTCCGGCCGGATTTCATCCGCGCCCAGCAATCCGAAATCCCGGCATATGCCATACGCGCAACAGTAGCGGCAGCCGATGCCGCTAAGGCTGGTCCCCTGAGCGACGGGTTCGCTGTCGCCAGAGCACCCAGCCCGGCGGCAGCACACCCAGCACAATCAGCAGCAGCGGGCGCACGAACCTCCCGGTGCAGGTATCCAGGATGCAATCGTCGCCGGGGCCGCCCAACGACATCGCCGCGACCGTCAGCAACCACGTCCACAGCGGCAGTGCCGCCACCTGCGCCGACTGTGTCCACCGCCGGGCCGCCCAGACCAGAGCCGCGTTGACCAGGCCACAGATCAATGCACTGATGGGGAATGGAATAGAACCGATATAGGCGGGTAGCAGCAGCGCGCCAACGATTGCGGAGAGGATGCCGTCGACAGCCAGCAGCGTCAGAACGACAATCCGAATAGCGGGATCCGTCGCACCGGTGTTCTCAGCCGACCCGGCGCTCGGCTTGGTAGCGATCAGGTGGGAACGCTGTCCAGCTGGGCAACCAGCGAACCGATCACCCACTGAAAGCTGTCGAGCCGGTCCTGCCAGTGCTGCTGGTTGTAGTCCAGGTCGGGATCCATATCAGTTCCTTCCGCGGCGGCCTCGCCGGAAAGCCTACCGCGTGGCCGCGTCGTTCACTGAAAGTCCGGCCAGCAGGTCGGTTTCCCAGCCGCGCTGATCGCGGTCCCCCGCCGCGCCGGCGGCGAGAACGTAGTGCTCCTGCCCCACAATGGGCAAGGCGAGGTTGTTCGACAGCGCGCACGCCCGTCCGGTGGGTCCGACGGTGACCTGGGTGGCGTGCGCGGCCAGCGCCGCTCGTTTGGCGGGCAGTGCGTCATGGGCGTCGACGACGGCGTCGATCTGGTCATCGGAGTAGACGAGCGCGTCGAATTCACCGGCATCCGTCGGCACTGCCCAATCGGGTCGCAAATCGTCGGGTTCAAGCCCGCTGAGTCCGGCCGCGATGGCGCTTTTGGCCATAACCGTCCAGTACACCTTCGGAACCGTCCACGGCGTGCCGGCATAGTCCTCGGTGGCCGCGGCCCGCACCGCCGCTGTGGTGACGACATGGACGTGCACGTGGTCGGGATGCCCGTAGCCGCCGTTTGGGTCGTAGGTCACCACGACGTGTGGGCGCAATTGCCGAATGAGCGCGACCAGCGCGCCGACCGACTCGCGTTCGTCGGCGTCGATGAATCGTTGCCAATGCCGCGGCGCGGTCCCGGCCATGCCCGAGTCACGCCAGCGTCCCGCGCCCCCGAGAAAGATCGGCGCACCGACGCCCAGGGCATGCAGCGCCGCGGTGAGCTCGCCGATGCGGTAGCCACCGAGTTGGTCGGCGTGGTCGACGGCGAGGTGGGCCCAGCGCTCGCCGATGACCTCGCCCTCCTCCCCGAGCGTGCACGTGACGACATGGACCTGAGCCCCTCGAGCGGCGTAGTGGGCGATGGTGGCACCGGTGGTGAGGCTTTCGTCGTCGGGATGCGCATGCACGAACAGCAGCCGCGGCGTCTCCTGCATGAACGCACGATACCCACGGGTGCGCTGCATCGTGAATAGTTAGCAGACGCTACCGTCGCGCCAGCCGCGGCACATCCGCGGTGGGATAGCGGAAACGGTTGGGCCGCACGAACAACCGCACCAACTGACGCCGCTGAGAAACGCTGGTGACTACTATCAGAGCATGGTTCAGCAGCGCGCCGCAGTCCGCAGCCGACGGCGTGGCCGAGAACTCGAGCACGCGCTGTACGACGCGGCCTTGGCCGAGCTGGCGGCAGTGGGCTACGGCGGTCTGACGATGGAAGGGATCGCCGCGCGGGCCCGGACCGGCAAGGCCGCTCTGTATCGACGCTGGTCCAGCAAGCATGACCTGGTGCAGGCCGCCATGCAGTACGCGTTGCCACCGCTGGCCGAGCCGCGCCCGGACCAGTCGGCACGCGAGAATCTGCTGGCGGTCTTCACCGCGCACTGCGATGTGCTGGCGGGCAAGACCGCGTTTCCCAGCCTCGCCATCATCGGCCAGCTCATTCACGAACCTGAACTCCGCGCCATCTTCGCCGACGCCGTGGTAGCGCCTCGACTGCGGATCATCGAATCCATTCTGCGGACCGGCGAACGCAACGGCGACGTTGATACAGACGCGCTCACGCCGCTGACCGCCCGAGTCGGACCTGCGTTGATCAATCAGCATCTGCTGCTCACCGGCGCTCCGCCGAACAAACGCCAACTCATGCGCATCGTCGACACGGTAATCCCGCTGCGCAGCGAATAGCTTTGTGGCACAGGGCCTACCGGGCTGTCTTGACCCACTCCCCGGCGTCGCCGACGATCCCGACCGGCACCGAACCGGAAAGGCTCACGTTCTGCACGCTGGGTCCGGCTGCGACGATCGTCGTGTCCTGAAGGATCGGCAGCACGGCGGACATATTCCACAGCCGCGGCTCGACCGCGTTGATCACGTCGTTGATGTTCTTGGTGCCGTTGAGCGCGGCGTCGATATTGGACTGGATGCTGCGGTCGCAGACTCCGGTGATGTTCGACGGCGCCTGCACCAGCGCGCCCGGCTCCGGCGCCCGGCTCGGTGGCGTCGGTGGCGGCGTCGGCGTCCCCGGCGCCGCCTCGGATGGCGGGGACTCGTCAGCGTTGGACGTCGGCGCCGCCGCGGTCGACACTGCCGTCGCCTCCAGCGCGGGGCAGCCGTACCGCGAGGCCAGCAGCGTCGCCAAATTCCCGCCGGCCTGGCGCCACCCGACGATGGCGTCCACCCGGTTGTCGACCAACGCCTCGCGGTAGAGCGCCACCGGATCCAGCCCCAGCACCGTCGCGGCGATACCGACGTTGCGCAACTGGTCGGCAGCGGTGTTGGCAACGGCCACCGACGTCGGGTCGTTGGAGGCCACCCCGATAACCAGTGACAGCTGCTTGCCGTCCTTACTGACCCGGCCGCGGGTGATTTCGGGTGGCCCGGCGCCCAGCGGGGTGGTCGGCGAATCCGCTGCCGGCGGCGGCACGGACGCCGATGCGTCGCTTTCGATCTGATACCCGGAGCTCTGCAGCAGCCCCAACGCCGCGGCATCGCTCATCGCCGCCGGCGCCGTCGGCACGTAGCCGGGGTCGCTGGGCGAGCGGATCTGCGCCTGATCCAGCGTGACGGTGTTGTCGCTGCCGGCCCCCACCGCGGCCAGCAGATCGACGTCGAGCAGCCCCAGAATCGCCTTGCGCACTTGGGAATCGGCCAACTTGGGCACGTTGGCGCGCAACGTGAGCTGCATGATGCGCGGTGTCACGATCCGGGCGGTTCGCACATCCGGGATCGCCGAGAGTTGCGCAAAAGCCGCCGAGCCGCCGTGTACCTGAGCCACCTGGGTGTCGCCGTTGCGGATGGAGTCGGCCAATGCCGCCGGCGCGCCGGCCCGCCGGAACAGGATCAGGTCCGGTTTGGCCGGCGGCCCCCAATAGCGGTCGTTGCGGGCGAGCAGGATCTCGTCGCGCTGCGGGTCGATGGTTTCCACCCGGAATTGGCCGCCGGTGACCGGCAACGCACGCACCAGCCCGGCCGGAAAGCCGCCCGGCACATCCTTGACGATGTGGGCGGGCAGGATGTCGTTGAACAACTCCCGCCACCCCGGATAGGGCTGGGCGAACGTGACGACGGCCTGCTTGCCGCCGTAGATCGACTGCACACCGGTGATCAGGTCGTAGCCGGCTGGATCCACCACACCGGGCTGGCCGACCATCTGCCGCCACAGGTACCAGAAGTCGTCGGCGGCAATCGGCGCGTTATCGGTCCACTGTGCCTCCGGCCGGATCTTGTAGGTGACGGTGAACGGGTCTTCGCTGGTCACCTCGGCTGACACCAGCAGCGTCGGATCCATCTCCCAGCGCGACCCCGTGGGGGTGTTGGGGTCGGGCACCGGCCGAAACGCGCTGGGCAGCACCAGTGCGCTGATCGCGGCGTTGACCGCCGACAGATCCGACAGCAGATGCGGGTTGAACCCCGCGCCGATCGAGTCGATACCCATGATGATCTGCGTGATGCGCGGCGGCGGGGGCAGTGCGCTCTTCGACGTCTCGGTGCTCTGCGGCGCCGGCGGCGGGCTGACGGTGCAGCTGGCCAGCACCACGACCAGCGCGGCGATCGCCAAGCGGGCGCGGCGGGCTGGTTTCGGCACGCCCAACAGGGTATCGGGGGTTACTTGCCGGGTCCGGTCGACGGCGAGCGTAACGCCACTGCGGGATTGCGGCCGATTTCTCGCCGTAGCGTTACGCTCGGCGGGCATCATTGCCGGCACTCAGGCCCGGGCCTTGGCCCGCGCGCGGCTGCGGGCCCGGGTGGTGGCGTCGAGTTCCACCTTGCGCACCCGCAACACCTCCGGTGTCACCTCGACGCACTCGTCGGTCGCACAGAATTCCATGGCCTGCTCGAGGTCGAGTTCGATCGGCTTGGCCAGCGTCTCGATCACGTCGGCCGTCGACGAACGCATGTTGGTGAGCTTCTTCTCCCGGGTGACGTTGATGTCGAGATCCTCGGCGCGCGGATTGATGCCGACAACCATGCCCTCGTAGGTGTCTTGTCCGGGCTCAACGAAGAACTGTCCGCGATCGGCCAGCTGAATCAACGCGAACGGTGTGATCGCACCCGACCGGTCGGATACCAGCGAGCCGGTGTGCCGGGACCGGATCTCACCGGCCCACGGCTTGTAGCCGTCGAACACCGCGTTGCCGATACCGGTGCCACGGGTCTCGGTCAGGAAGTCGGTACGCCACCCGATCAGCCCCCGGCTGGGGACCACGAAATCCATTCGCACCCAACCGGTGGCGTGGTTGGCCATCTCGACCATCCGCCCCTTGCGGGCCGCCATCAGCTGGGTGATCGCGCCGACGTACTCCTCGGGGCAGTCGATGGTGAGCGCCTCGAACGGCTCGTGCAGTTTGCCGTCGATGGTCTTGGTCACCACCTGCGGCTTGCCGACGGTCAGCTCGAAACCCTCCCGGCGCATCTGCTCGACCAGCACCGCCAGCGCCAATTCGCCGCGGCCCTGCACCTCCCAGGCATCGGGCCGGCCGATGTCGAGCACCCGGATCGACACATTGCCGACCAACTCGGTGTCCAACCGCGATTTGACCATCCGCGCGGTCAACTTGTGCCCGGCCACCTTGCCCGCCAACGGCGAGGTGTTGGTGCCGACGGTCACCGAGATCGCCGGCTCGTCGACGGTAATCCGCGGCAGCGCAACAGGATCCGCGGGGTCGGCGAGAGTGTCGCCGATCATGATCTCCGGGATGCCGGCAACCGCGACAATATCGCCGGCGATGGCCTCCTCGGTCGGTGAACGCTCGACGCCCTCGGTGGCCAGCAGCTCGGTGATCTTCGCGGCGCTGGGGCCGACCTCGCGCAGCCACGCCACCTGCTGGCCTTTGCGCAACCGGCCGTTGTAGATCCGGATCAGCGCGAGCCGGCCCAGGAACGCCGAGGCGTCCAAGTTGGTGACCAGCGCCTGCAGCGGCGCATCCGGGTTGCCGGTGGGCGGTGGAATGTGTTGCAGCAGGACGTCGAACAACGGGTCGAGGTTGTCGCCGTCGGGCACCTGGCCGTCGTCGGGTTGGACCGTGCTGGCCACCCCGGCGCGGCCGGACGCATACAGCGTGGGCAACCCGAGTGCTTCTTCGGCGGCCTTGGCGGCTTCGTCGTCCAGATCGGCTGCGACGTCGAGCAGCAGGTCGTGGCTGGCGTCGACGACCTCCGCGATGCGTGCGTCGGGCCGGTCGGTTTTGTTGACGACGAGGATCACCGGCAGGTGCGCGGCCAGCGCCTTGCGCAGCACGAAGCGGGTCTGCGGCAGCGGCCCCTCCGACGCGTCGACCAACAGCAACACGCCGTCGACCATCGACAGCCCGCGTTCGACCTCGCCGCCGAAGTCCGCGTGGCCCGGCGTGTCGATGACATTGATCACGGTGACGCTGCCGTCGCTGTGATGGCGGTGCACGGCGGTGTTCTTGGCCAGAATCGTGATGCCCTTTTCCCGCTCCAGGTCGCCGGTGTCCAGGACCCGCTCGGTGGCCCCACCGCGCTCGTGCAGCGCTCCGGACTGCCGCAGCATCGCGTCGACCAGCGTGGTTTTGCCGTGGTCGACGTGGGCGACGATGGCGACGTTACGGAACTGCACCGGGTGATTCTGGCAGTGTGGAGGCCAGTTCGCGAAACTCGCCCACTGTGACTCAGCAGGACCGCCACCCACTGTGAAGCTCAGCAAGCTCGCCGATGCCAAGCCGAAGAAGAAGTGTTGCCGCAGCTCGCCGCGGTGTCAGCGGTGTCCGGTGGTGATTCACGCGGTGCGTAAGGCGCGTCAGGACGGAACTCGGGGCAAGAAGCTGCAGAAGGTCTACCGGCGCGCCCGTCGGCGCGAGTGAGAACCACCACACCTCCGGCGTTACCGCCCCAGCGATGCGAGGCTGAGCCGTTCCAGCTCTTCGAGGTGTATCGCGGTCAGCGCATCCAGCCGACCGGAGCCCGCGGCGGTGAGCTGTAGTCGGATCACCCGGTGATCGTCGCTGTCGCGGACGCGCCGGACCAACCCCGCGGCCTCGGCTCGTTGGGTCAGTTCGCCGGTGCTGTGGTGGCGCAGCAGCAGGTAGTCCGCGACTTCGCCGATCGTGGGTCCACGCCGGTCGGCGTGGCCGCGGATCGCCAGCAGCAACTGGTGCTGCATGGGTGTCAGACCGGCGGCCCGGGCCTGCTCGGCGCTCCACCGCTCGAAGCGGCGCAGATCGGTCCGCAGCCGCAACAACCGCGCGTAGACGTCATCGGGCAGATCCATGTCTGCCACGATATGACGATCGCCGGCCTACCAGCCGCGACGACGGGGTGCCGACCCCACCAGCTGGTTCTTGTCCCCCGTTTCGCGGCTGCGAACCGCGTCACGGCTGCGGTAGACGACGTAGGGCCGGAACAAATATCCGATCGGTGCGCTGAATGCGTGCACCAATCGGGTGAACGGCCACAAGCAGAACAGCACCATCCCGATGGCCGCGTGCAATTGGTAGTCCAGCGGCGCGCCGACCATGTTTTCCCCGCCCGGCCGGAAAATGAAGATGCCGCGGAACCACACGCCGACGGTATTGCGGTAGTGGTACACGTGGGCGTGGCCTTCGATCCCGGTGCCCTGCAAGGTGCAGTACAAGCCGACGACGAGCGCCAGCATCAGCACCACATACATCACTTTGTCGCTGCGGGCGGTGGCCATCCGCACCGGCCCGCGGGTCGCGCGGCGGTAGATGAGCAACCCGATCCCGGCCAGCGTCGAAAGACCGGCGATGAGCCCGAACACGACCGCCTGGACGTGGTAGGTCTCCTCGCCGACTCCCAACCATTTGGTGGCCGTCGGTGGGACGACCAAACCGATGACGTGCCCGGCGAAAACCGTCAGGATGCCGAAATGAAAGATCGGGCTGGCGATCTGCAGCAGCCGCGACTCGTAGAGCTGTGACGAGCGGGACGTCCAGCCGAACTTGTCGTAGCGATAGCGCCACCAGGTGCCGACGATCAGGATCGCCAATGTGACGTACGGCGAGATGTCCCAGAAAATTGCGGCGCGGTCCAACTCAGCCGCCTCCTTCGCGTCGCGGTGGCACGGTCAATGTGAATGGTTGCAGCCCAACAGATTCGGCGGGCGGCCCCGCTTCGGCCAGCCGGTGAGCCCGCTGCACTTCTTGGTCGGTCACCGGCGGCAGCGTCTCACACACCGCAGAGACGGCGTGCGCATACGGTGACTGCGCCCGGTTCAACGCACCCAACAGCACGTCGATCGGTATCCGGTGCTCGATCAGCAGCCGGCGGCCCACTTCGGGGTCGACGGTGGCGGCGAACTCGAGCACGACCGGCAAGTGGTCGGGGGCCTCACTGCGCGGCGGCTCCACCCCCGACTCCCGGTAGGCGCTGGCGAATGCCAGCATTTCGCGGCCGCGGTTGCGGGTGTCCCCGGCGGTCCAGTACGTCAGATACATTGTCGAGCGGCGCCGCATATCGAAGGTTTCGACGTACTCGGTGGCGGCGGCCAACGGATCGGTGGCTCGCAACGCCGCGACGGTGCGACCCAGTAGCTGCGCCGCGGTCCCGTCGACATGGGCGAGCAGTGCCTCCGCGGTGTCGAGGCGCTCGTCGCGCTGTTCATCGGGGTAGGCCAGCAGCAGGGAGGCCGCCTGCCAGACCAATCGATCGGCCAGAGCCGGACCGCGCGATCTGGTCAGCAGTTTCATTGCTTCTGCTCTTCCGGGAACATCCCCGACGGCACGTCTCCGCCATCCCAGTCCAACAAATTCACCCGCGAAGCACGTTTGCCGTTGCCGTCCGGCGTGCGCTTCTGCATCGCGTGAAAGGATTCCACCGCGACCGGCACCGGGCCCTCGGTGGGGTTGGCGAACGGACCCGACTCGTACATGCCAGGGCCGCCGTCGCCCGATAGTGAGCAGTCCATGTCGGCTGCCGCTGCGGGGATCTCGCCGGTGTAGGCGGTCGGGATCACGTACCGCTCTTCGTATTTCGCGATGGCCAACAGCCGGTACATCTCGTACATCTGTTCCTCGCTCAACCCGACCGCCGCCGGGATGTGCGGCTGGGTCTCGCGTCCGAGATTGATGTCGCGCATATAGGAGCGCATCGCGGCCAACCGCTGCAGCACCTCGTCGACGACTTGCGTGTCACCGGCGGTGAACAGCTCGGCCAGGTACTGAATCGGGATGCGCAGCGCTTCGATGGCGCCGAACAGGTTGCCGACGTCTTCGCCGTCGTGCCCGTCTCGGCTGACGGCGTCGACCACCGGAGACAGCGGCGGGATGTACCAAACCATCGGCATGGTGCGGTATTCCGGATGCAGCGGCAGCGCCACCTTGTAGGTGTTGATCAGCGCGTAGATCGGCGACCGCTGGGCGGCCTCGATCCACTCGTCGGATATGCCTTCGCCGCGCGCCGCGGTGATCACCTCGGGATCGTTGGGGTCCAGCAGGATTCGGCGCTGCGCCTCATAGAGGTCGGTGTCCCGTTCCACCGACGCCGCCTCCAGCACCCGGTCGGCGTCGTAGAGCACCAGCCCCAGATAGCGCAGCCGCCCCACGCAGGTCTCTGAGCAGATCGTCGGCAAGCCGACTTCGATGCGCGGATAGCAGAAGGTGCACTTTTCGGCCTTGCCGGTCTTGTGGTTGAAATACACCTTCTTGTAAGGGCATCCCGACACGCACATCCGCCAGCCACGGCAGCGGTCCTGGTCGACCAGCACAATGCCATCCTCGCTGCGCTTGTACATCGCGCCCGATGGGCAGGATGCCACGCAGGACGGATTGAGGCAGTGCTCGCAGATCCGCGGTAGGTAGAACATGAAGGTTTCTTCGAGCTTGAGCTTGATCTCGTCACTGACCTTCTTCAGCACCGGGTCATCGCGCAGTGTTTCCGTTGAGCCGGCGAGGTTGTCGTCCCAGTTGACCCCCCACTCGATCTTCATCGGCTTGCCGCTGATCTGGCTGCGCGGTTGCGCAACCGGGAACGTGTCGCCCAGCGGCGCCGACGTCAGGTTCTCGTAGTCGTAGGTCCACGGCTCGTAGTAGTCGCCGATGCCGGGCAGTTTCGGGTTGGCAAAAATCCGCAACAGTTTGTGAATGCGGCCGCCGTCGCGCAGCCGCAGCCGGCCCTTCTTGTCACGTATCCAGCCGCCGCGCCAGCGATCCTGATCCTCATAGGTGCGGGGATAGCCGACCCCGGGGCGGGTTTCGACATTGTTGAACCAGACGTATTCGGTGCCGGAGCGGTTCGTCCAGGCCTGCTTGCAGGTCACCGAACAGGTATGGCAGCCAATGCATTTATCGAGGTTCATCACCATCGCCATCTGCGCCATTACCTTCACTGGTACTTCACCTCCTGGCTGCGGCGGCGCACCACGGTCACCTCGTCGCGCTGGTTGCCGGTCGGGCCCAGGTAGTTGAACGCGAACGCATGCTGGCCGTACCCGCCGGCCAGATGACTCGCCTTGATCCGCACCCGGGTCAGCGCGTTGTGGTTACCACCACGCTTGCCGGTGGTCTCGGTGCGCGGAACGTCGACGGTGCGTTCCTGCACGTGGTAGACGAACACCACGCCGTCAGGCATCCGGTGCGACACGATCGCACGGCACACGAAGACACCGTTGGCATTGACCGCCTCGACCCAATCATTGTCTCGCACACTGATTTTGGCTGCGTCGGCCGGACTCATCCACATGGTGGGGCCACCGCGCGACAGCGACAGCATGTACAGGTTGTCCTGATAGGTGGAATGGAACGACCACTTGGAGTGGGGGGTCAGATACCGCACCGTCAGGCCGATTCCATCACCTGTCGGGCCGAGCTCGGGAGCGTCGAACAGCCGGGCCATGTCCAGCGGCGGGCGGTAGACCGGCAAATGCTCCCCCAACTCCTCAATCCAGTCGTGCGCGAGATAGAAGTGCATCCGCCCGGTCAGGGTATGGAACGGCTTGAGGTGTTCGATGTTGATCGTGAACGGTGCGTAGCGGCGGCCGCCGGTCTCGCTCCCGGACCACTCCGGGCTGGTGATCACCGGGACGGGACGGGCCTGGGTGTCGGCGTAGGTGATACGGCGCTCTTCGCTGCCCTCAGCCAAGTGGGCCAACTGCTGGCCGGTGCGCTTCTCCAGTTCCCGGAAACCCTCGACGGCGAGCCGGCCATTGGACGTTCCGGACAGCGCGAGTATCACGTCGACCATCCGATCGGCCTTAGTGATAGCCGGACGGCCCGCTCCCGCACCGGAATTCATCACCCCGAACTTGGCGGCCAGTTGCCTGACCTCCTCGAAGGGGTGCACGGTGTATCCCTTCACCGTCAAGCCGAACTTGTCGACCAGCGGACCCAGCGTCATCCACTTGTCGTAGATCGCGGTGTAGTCGCGCTCCACCACGGTGAGCTTGCCCATGGTCTTGCCTGGCACCGGCGTCTCGCCGGTTTGCAGCCAATCACGTTCGGTGCCATCGGGATAGGCCATCGCGTCGGCGGTGTCGTGCTGCAGTGCGGTGAGCACCACGTCACTGCGGGTGCCCAGATGGCGCTTGGCCAGCGTGCTGAGGCTGCGGGCGATGGCGCCGAAAGCGTCGTAGTCGCTGCGGGTTTCCCACGGTGGGTCGACCGCGGCGCTGAATGCGTGCACATAGGGGTGCATGTCGGTGCTGGATATGTCGGCCTTCTCGTACCAGGTGGCCGCCGGCAGCACCACGTCGGAGACCAGCGTTGTCGAGGTCATCCGGAAGTCGATCGACATCATCAGGTCGAGCTTGCCCTCGGGGATGTCGTCGCTGGGCGGATCGGCCTGCACGTTGGAGTCGGTACCCAGCAGGTGGCGCAGGAAATACTCGCCGCCCTTACCCGAGGAGCCAATCAGGTTGGCGCGCCACACGGTAAGCACCCGTGGCCAGTTGACCGGATTGTCCGGGTCGGTGACCGAGAGCTTGAGCTTTCGCGCAGCCAACTGCTCGGCCACGTACTCGCCGGGATCTTGGCCGGCTGCCCGCGCTTCGTCGGCGACGTCGAGGCTGGAGCGGTCGAACTGCGGGTAGAACGGACTCCAGCCCATCGCCGTCGCCGAGCTCAGCACGTCCATCGTGTGCTTGTCGGCGAACCGACCCCGGCCCACCGGGCTGGACAGTTTGTCGGCGCCGTAATGGTCGTAGCGCCACTGGTCGGTGTGGGCATACCAGTACGAGGCGCCGGGCACCTGCCGCGGCGGACGCGACCAGTCGGTGGCCATCGCCATGGTCTGCCAGCCGGTGAGCGGCCGGACCTTCTCCTGGCCGACGTAGTGCGCCCACCCGCCGCCGTTGCGGCCCATCGACCCCGTCAGCATCAGCAGTGCCAGCACCGCGCGGTAGATGGCGTCACTGTGGAACCAGTGACAGATGCCGCCGCCCATGATGATCATCGACCGCCCGCCGGATTCCTCTGCGCTGCGCGCGAATTCACGGGCAACCCGAATAGCCTGCGCGGCCGACACTCCGGTGATCGGCTCCTGCCACGCCGGCGTGTTCTGGATCGTGGCGTCGTCGTAGCCGGTCGGCCATTCTCCCGGCAGCCCGGGTCGTGCCACCGCGTAGTGCGCCAGCATCAGGTCGAAGACCGTGCACACCAAGTGTTGTCCCACCCGTCGCACCGGCACGCCGCGCGCCACCATCTCACCGTGGCCGTCGTTGGTGTCGAAACTGGGCAGTGACACCAGAGCGCTGGTGCGATCACCGTTCAGGGCGTGCGCACGATCCACGCTCAGAGCCGGCACCACGTCACCGAGGTCGAGATTCCACTTGCCGACGCCCTCTTCGCCATAGCGGAAACCCAGCGACCCGTGCGGCACGACCACGGTGTCGGTGACCTCGTCGAGCAAAACCGGTTTGAACGTTGAGTTTTCGCCGTGCTGGCCGATGTCGGCGGCCGTCAGGTTCTTGCCCGGCACCAGCGTGTCGCCGCGCTCTTCCAGCTTGATCAAGAACGGCAAGTCGGTGTAGCGGCGCGAATAGTCGATGAAGAACGGAACCTGTTTTTGCACATAGCATTCCGACAGGATCACGTGGCCCATCGCCATCGCCAGCGCCGCGTCGGTGCCTGCAGCGCACGGCATCCACTCGTCGGCGAATTTGGTGTTGTCCGCGTAGTCGGGGCTGACGGTTACCACTTTGGCGCCGCGGTAGCGGGCCTCGGCCATCCAGTGCGCATCCGGGGTGCGGGTGATCGGGACGTTGGAGCCCCACATCACCAGATACGCCGCATCCCACCAGTCCCCGGATTCCGGCACGTCGGTCTGGTCGCCGAACACCTGCGGCGAAGCCACCGGAAGGTCGGCGTACCAGTCGTAAAACGACGTCATCACGCCACCGAGCAGCTCGACGAACCGCGATCCCGCGGCGAACGACACCATCGACATCGCCGGGATCGGTGAGAACCCGGCGACGCGGTCGGGACCGTATTCCTTGATGGTGTGTACGTGGGCCGCAGCGATCATTTCGGTGGCTTCAGCCCAGCTGACCCGAACTAACCCGCCCTTGCCGCGGGCCTGCTGGTAGCGGCGACGGCGCTCGGGATCGGCCTGGATGTCCGCCCAGGCAAGTACCGGGTCGCCCAGCCGGGCCTTGGCCTCCCGGAACATCTCGACCAGCACACCGCGCGCATACGGGTAGCGCACCCGGGTCGGGGAATAGCTGTACCAGGAGAACGAGGCGCCGCGGGGACAGCCGCGGGGCTCATACTCCGGCCGATCGGGCCCCACCGACGGATAGTCCGTCTGCTGCGTTTCCCAGGTGATGATGCCGTCTTTGACGTAGATCTTCCACGAGCACGACCCGGTGCAGTTGACCCCGTGCGTCGAACGCACCACCTTGTCGTGGCTCCACCGATCGCGGTAAAACACGTCGGCCTCCCGGCCGCCCCGCCGGGTGACCGTGCGCAGGTCCGCGGAGTAGTCGCCGGGAGTGAAGAAGCGACCGCTGCGCTCCAACAACTCCTCGATCCGACCTCCGACACGCGGCGTCACAGTCAACGCGAAGACCTCCTCATCAGTGCCGTATGCGTGCAGCCCCAGCGCCGCGTATTTGGGATTGGCCAGCGCCCCGACGGCGATCGCGCCGACCTGTTTGACCAGCCCCGACGAGGCCATCACCATCGGCGGCCCACGCGCTGGGCAGCAACCGCTCACAAGCATAAGTGCTCGCGGGCACGCCGAGCACGCCGACAACCGGCGGGCTGTTGATAGGCGATGCTGGGTGGCCGGCCTGGTGTGCACCGTTGCCGATCGAAAACGCCGTATCCACGGGTTACACCAAACCATTCGGGCTGGCAGCAGCATGGCAGGCGAAGGTTAATATCCCGTTTAGCTTTGTAAAAAGCCGATTACGACGCGTTCCTACGACAGTTCTGTGGCTTTCCTGGCAAACCGCTGTGCGCGTTTCGAGCAGGCTCTTGCCGAGCTGAGCCAAACCCCTTCAGTGCGCGACGAGCGCCCGAATCAGTGCGGGCAACCATTGCCGATCGGCGGGGACCCAGTCGATGTCGTGCAGCTCGGCTGCGGTCACCCAACGCAGCGCGCGATGGTCGTGCGGGTGGGGTTCACCGCGCAGCAGAACCACCCGATACGCCCGCAGCGTCGTCGTGGCGTTCAGGGCAATGTCGGCGCCCAGGCGTTCGCCGACCGCGACAGCGTCAGCGTCGACGCCCAATTCCTCGGCCAACTCACGGGCCAGCGCGTCGGGCTCGGTTTCTCCGTCCGTCACCTTGCCGCCGGGCAACTCCCACCGCCCGGCCAGTTCCGGCGGCCGACAGCGCTGGGCCACCAGCAGCACCGCATCCGAGACGATGGCGCCGGCGACCACGATCTGGTTCGACATCGCGAGTGACGGTATACCTTCGGTAAGTATGGCTGTGTTAACCGATGAGCAAGTCGACGCCGAACTGCCCGAACTCAACGGATGGCAGCGTTCCGACGGTGCCCTGCGTCGGTCGATCAAGTTTCCGGCGTTTCTCGCCGGTATCGACGCCGTACGCCGGGTCGCCGAGCACGCCGAGTCCAAAGATCATCATCCGGATATCGATATCCGTTGGCGTACGGTGACTTTCGCCTTGGTGACGCATTCCGAGGGCGGGATTACCGAGAACGACATCGCGATGGCGCGCGACATCAACGGGATCATCGGGGAGTAACCCGCCCCGGCTCGCCGAGCGTCACGCTGGCGTGACGCTCGCGTCGGCGGCCGGTCGCCGCGATCCACGCCAGCGTCGCCAGCGTGGCGACGATGTAGACCAGCCCGGCCCAGGCCAGATACCAGGGCCGGTCGCTTTGCCAGATCGTCGGCTGGGCGAAGCTCAGCAGCCAGGGCACGCCGATCAGGGTCAGCACCAGCCAGCCCCATCCGAGGATCCGCGCGCCGCGCTGGCCGGACAGCGGTCCGTGCAGAAGCCAGATCATCAACGGCACCAACCACACCCAGTGATGAGTCCAGGAAATCGGCGAGAGCAGCAACCCGAACAACTCGACCACCAGCAGCCGGCCGAGCCGGTCGTCGTTCAGCGCTCGCCAGGCCAGGATGACCAGCAGGGCGGTGACCGCAAGCCCGACCAACACCAGCGGGCCGTAGCCGGCGTCGTGGCCGACAAGGCGTGAGATGGCCCCGCGCCACGATTGATTGAACGACGTCGCAACCGGACCAACCCGCCTGGTATCGCGCAGCAGCACGGTGAAGTAGTAGCGGGTTTGATCGCCGACGACCAGCCACGACACCGCGACGGTGGCCACAAACACGACCGCTGAGAACACCGCGGCGCCCCACCGCCGGACTCCGACGAAGTACAGACCGGTGATCGCCGGGGTCAGCTTCACGCCCGCCGCCACACCGACAAGCAGACCCGACAGCCACCACCGGGTGGTGTAGACCGCGAACAGGCCGGCCAGCACCAGCAACACATTGATCTGCCCGTAGTCGAAGGTGCTGCGCAACGGTTCGATCCAGATGGCGACGGCGGTCCAGCACATCGCGACACGATGCCCTTCACCGGCCGCCCCGCCGAGCAGTCGTTGGCTGATCCGTACTACGCCGTAGAGCGCG
Organism: Mycobacterium sp. NGS48; assembly: GCF_059812585.1. Lineage (NCBI taxonomy): Bacteria > Bacillati > Actinomycetota > Actinomycetes > Mycobacteriales > Mycobacteriaceae > Mycobacterium > Mycobacterium sp. NGS48. The sequence goes on along the minus strand of NZ_JCALCY010000016.1, from coordinate 1,126 downwards.
GCCATAGTGCCGACCTGCCAGCAGAACGCCACCAGCCCGAACGGCATCAGGTGCAGCGGATAGAAGACGACCGCGGCGAATGGTGGGTAGGTGAACGGCAGCGGGAAATCCGGGGTCTGGTCGGCGTAGACGTAGCTGTACAGCGTGCCGGGATGGTCGATGGCGGCTGCGCCGCCGATGTAGACGTGCAGGTCGACGAAGTTGGCGCCGTTGGGCACCAAGTAGGTCCAGGCCAGCCGCGCGGCGACACTCAAGAACAACAGCGCCGGCGCGGCAGCGTTCAACGAGATCGCGCGCCGGCGGATGGTCGGTGCCGCCGGGGCGGCCGGGGTCGTGTCTATTCGCCCGACTCTAGCGATGGCGCTATCCAACGGTCAGCGCCGTCTGGCCGGATAACCGCAACCACTCGGGTGCGTAACGATCGAATAAATGCCACACGTGTCACTTGAGTCACTTTGGCATCACGCGAACGATCGGGTCGACCAGTCGTCGAAACCAGGGAGAACCATGACCATTTGGACGTTGTTACGCGCGACCGCCGTCGTAGCCGGCGGGTCAGCCGCGTTGCTGGCCGGCGGTGTCGCCCACGCCGACCCGGCGCTGCCAGTGCCGGCTCCCAACATTGGGGAACAGCTCGTCAACACGGCAACCCACGCACCGCAGATGCTGCAGAGCCTCGCGACGGCACTCGGGGCCACGCCGCCCGCGCCGTCTACCCCGCCGCCGCTGGCCGGCGCCACGATCAGGGCCCCGCAGCAGCCCGGCGGCGCGCCCAATGCGGCGTCGACCGTCCCGGGCGCGAGCTCGCTTCTGCCCGGTGCAACCACGAGCGCCCCGGCGGCCGCTCCGACCAACCCCGGGGTGTCCACCGGCATCCCGGGGCTCACGCCGGCGGCGCCCGCGGCCCCGGCCGGCCCTGCGCAGCTGATGCCGACGGCGCAGCTGGATATGCCGCAGGTGCCGTTCCTTCCGGTGCCGCTGCCGCAGCAAGTGTCGCTGCCCGGCGACCTGGCGTCGCTGGCTCCGGGCGGCCTACCGGTTCCGCACGGCGTGCAACCGGGCATACCCGCGGTCGCCGCTCCGGCGCCCACCGCGCCGAGCAACCCGCTGCTGATACCGCTCTCCG
>NZ_JCALCY010000015.1:0-79509 GCF_059812585.1 Mycobacterium sp. NGS48 | reverse complement strand
GATGAGCGTATGAAACCGCACAATCGGGGTGTAGCGGCCCCCACGCCCGCTTCTGGGACAATAGCGGGGAGATGACTGCGATTTCCCAGACGAGCGGCCTGATCGCCGAGGCGGTCGTCGACCTCGGTGCCATTGCGCACAACGTGCGGGTCCTGCGTGACCACGCCGGGCCCGCGCAGCTGATGGCCGTCGTCAAGGCCGACGGATACGGGCACGGCGCCACGCCGGTCGCCCGCGCGGCGCTGACCGCCGGCGCTGCCGAACTCGGCGTGGCCACCATCGAGGAAGCGCTTGCATTGCGCGCCGACGGCATCACGGCACCGGTGCTGGCGTGGCTGCATCGCCCCGGCACCGACTTTGCTCCGGCGGTGAGCGCCGACATCCAGATCGCCGTGTCGTCGCTGCGCCAACTCGACGAACTGCTCGACGCCGTGCGTCGCACCGGTCAGACGGCGACGGTGACGGTCAAGGCCGACACCGGGATGAACCGCAACGGTGTCCGCGCCAGCGAATACCCGTCGATGCTGGCCGCGCTGCGCCGCGCCATCGCCGACGAAGCCATCCAGGTGCGTGGATTGATGTCGCATCTGGCGTGTGCCGACGAGCCCGCACACCCCGCCAACGACCTGCAGGCGCGGCGCTTCGGCGAGATGCTGGCGCACGCCCGGGATCATGGTGTGCATTTCGAGGTCGCGCACCTGGCGAATTCGCCGGCTGCGCTGACCCGCCACGACTTTTGCTTCGACATGGTGCGGCCCGGCATCGCGGTCTACGGGCTCAACCCCTTCCCGGAACGCGATGACCTGGGCCTGGTACCGGCGATGACAGTCAAATGCGTTGTCGCACTGGTTCGCTCGGTGCGCGCCGGTGACGGCGTGTCCTACGGGCACACCTGGACCGCCGAGCGTGACACCAATCTGGCGTTGCTGCCGTTGGGCTACGCCGACGGGGTGTTCCGCTCGCTGAGCGGTCGCCTCGACGTACTGATCAACGGCAGACGTCGCCGTAGCGTGGGCCGGGTTTGCATGGACCAGTTCGTGGTCGATCTGGGTCCGGGAACGCCGGACGTCGCTGAGGGCGACGAGGCGATCCTGTTCGGGCCGGGCACCCATGGTGAACCCACCGCGCAGGACTGGGCAGATCTATTGGGCAGCATCCACTACGAAGTGGTAACGAGCCCTCGTGGTCGTGTTGCCCGGACGTATCTGGAGGCCGAAAGTCGTTGAGCGGCGATGACCTTGACGGCGCGCACCCGGCCCGAGTGGGACTTGCCCGCTGGCTGGCCGGTGCGGCCGGTGTGGGTGCGGTGGGCACGATAGCCGGAGTGACGGTCGCTCGGCAGGTGACTCGGCGCGTCATCGCGGACGACCCATACGTCAACGAGAATTTCGAGGCACTCGACGGCGACCGCAGCTATGTGGTGACGACGCCCGATGGGGTGCCGCTGGCGGTGCGTGAGGTCGGGTCCGTCGACGCGCCGTTGACTGTGGTGTTCGTCCACGGATTCTGTCTTCGGATGGGCGCCTTCTACTTTCAGCGCAAGCGGTTGTGCGAGGAGTGGGGTCCGCGGGTCCGGATGATCTTCTACGACCAGCGGGGGCACGGCCGCTCGGGCGAAGCGCCACCGGAAACCTACACGGTGTCGCAATTGGGCATGGATCTGGAGACCGTGCTGCAGGTGATCGCGCCGCGGGGCCCGATCGTGATGGTCGGTCATTCGATGGGTGGCATGACGGTGTTGTCGCATGCCAGGCAGTACCCGCACCACTACGGCAGTCGGATCGTCGGCGCGGCGCTGATTTCCTCTGCAGCCGAGGGGGTTTCGAAATCGCCGCTGGGCGAGATCCTGGAGAACCCGGCGCTGAACGCCATTCGGCTGGCCGCCCGGTCCGCGCCTAAGCTGGTACACCGTGGCCGCAATGCGGCGCGTTCGCTGATCGGCCCGATTCTGCGGGCAGCATCCTATGGCGATTTCGACGTCAGCCCCAGCGTGGTGGCCTTTTCGCAGAAGATGATGCACGGCACGCCCATCCCGACGATGGTGGAGTTCCTGCACGCCCTGGAGGTGCACGACGAAACCGCTGCGCTGCCCACGTTGGGGAAGATTCCGACCTTGATCGTCTGCGGTGATCATGACCTGCTCACCCCCGACGAATATTCGCGGCGGATGGCCGACGCGCTGCCCAACTCGGAGCTGATCATCATGTCCAGGGCCGGTCATCTGGTGCTGCTGGGCAAGCCGGACCGGATCAACGACGCCTTGGTGCGGCTGGTCAGGCGGGCCACTCCGGGCCGGCTGGCAGCGCTGAGCCGGCGGTGGCGCGAACGGTCGTGGCGGCGTGGCTGAACTAGGCGGCGGTACGGCGACCCTGACCCAGGTCGAAGACACTATCGCGCTCGGGTCGCGCCTGGGCGCGCAGCTGCGCACCGGAGACGTGGTGGTGCTCTCCGGTCCGCTTGGCGCCGGAAAGACCGTGCTTGCCAGGGGGATTGCAGAGGCACTGGATGTGGTCGGACCGGTGACGTCGCCGACTTTCGTGCTGGCGCGGGTGCATCCGCCGAGGCGCGCCGGTGCGCCGGCGATGATCCATGTCGACGTCTACCGGCTGCTGGATCATCAAGGAACCGATCTGCTCGGCGAGCTCGATTCGCTGGACCTGGACACCGATCTCGACGACGCCGTCGTTGTCGTGGAGTGGGGCGAGGGCCTGGCCGAACGACTTTCCGAGCGTCACCTCGACATCCGCCTCGAACGGATCACTAACTCCGACGTGCGCACCGCGACCTGGCAGTGGAGCTGCTGATGCCGCGCCGCGTCCTGGCCCTCGACACCGCCACACCGTCGGTCACGGCGGGAATAGTCACCGACGAGCTCGATGTGCTGGCCGAGCGAATCACCGTTGACGCCCGCGCCCATGCGGAGCGGCTCACGCCGAATGTGTTGGCCGCGCTCGCCGATGGCGCGCTGACGATGGCCGACCTCGATGCCGTGGTGGTCGGTTGCGGGCCTGGCCCGTTCACCGGCCTGCGGGTGGGGATGGCGACCGCGGCCGCTTATGGACACGCGCTGGGCATCCCGGTGTACGGCGTATGCAGCCTGGACGCCATCGGCGGGCAGACGATCGGCGAGACACTGGTCGTGACCGACGCGCGCCGGCGTGAGATTTATTGGGCCCGTTACCGCGACGGTGTTCGCATCGGCGGGCCGGCCGTCAACGCGCCAGTCGATGTGGACCCGGGCGCGGCGCGCGCGGTGGCCGGATCCCCCGAGCACGCGGCGCTGTTCGACCTGCCGCGCTGCGACCCGACCCACCCGACGTCGGCTGGGCTGGTAGCCGCGGTCGACTGGTCGGACGAGCCGGCGCCGCTGGTGCCGTTGTACCTGCGTCGGCCGGACGCCAAACCAGCAGCCGAGCGCAACCTGGTGTTCGGTCCGCTCACGCCCGCGGATGCCAAGCGGTGCGCCGAACTGGAGGCGCTGCTGTTTCCCGGCGACGACCCGTGGCCCAAGGCCGCATTCGTCCGCGAACTCGCCGCCAAGCACAACCATTACGTCGCCGCGCGCATCAGCGACGTGCTGGTGGGCTATGGCGGTATCTCACGGTTGGGCCGCACGCCGCCATTCGAGTACGAGGTGCACACCATCGGTGTTGACCCGGCCTACCAGGGCCGCGGCATCGGGCGCCGACTGCTGGGCGAGCTACTAAACTTTGCCGACGGCGGCGTTGTCCACTTGGAGGTCCGCACCGACAACGCGGCGGCGATCGCGCTCTACCGCAGCGTCGGGTTCACCGATGTCGGGCTGCGCCGACGGTACTACCGGATCAGTGGCGCCGACGCCTACACGATGCGACGGGACCCAGCATGACTGTCATTGTGGCGATCGAAAGCTCTTGCGACGAAACGGGTGTCGGCATCGCCCGACTCGACTCCGACGGCACCGTGACGCTGCTGGCCGACGAGGTGGCATCCAGTGTCGACGAGCATGTCCGGTTCGGCGGCGTGGTGCCCGAGATCGCCTCTCGAGCGCATCTGGAAGCACTCGGCCCGACGATGCGCCGCGCCCTGGCGGCAGCCGGCATCAGCCGGCCAGATGTCGTCGCCGCCACTATCGGACCCGGGCTAGCAGGCGCGCTGCTGGTGGGAGTGGCTGCGGCCAAGGCCTATTCGGCGGCATGGGACGTCCCGTTCTACGCGGTGAACCACCTGGGCGGGCATCTGGCCGCCGACGTCTACGAACACGGGCCGCTGCCGCACAGCGTGGCATTGCTGGTATCCGGCGGGCACACCCATCTGTTGCACGTGCGCTCACTGGGCGAGCCGATCGTCGAGTTGGGCGGCACCGTCGACGACGCCGCGGGGGAGGCCTACGACAAGGTGGCCCGGCTGCTCGGGCTCGGTTATCCGGGCGGCAGGGTGCTCGACGAGCTGGCCCGCACTGGTGATCGCGACGCAATCGTGTTCCCTCGCGGCATGACTGGGCCGCGCGACGATCCGCACGCATTCAGCTTCTCTGGTCTCAAGACCGCCGTCGCCCGGTATGTGGAAAGCCATCCCGACGCCTCGACCGCCGACATCGCGGCCGGTTTCCAGGAGGCGGTGGCCGACGTGCTGACGATGAAGGCCGTGCGCGCCGCCACTGAGCTCGGGGTCTCGACGCTGCTGATCGCCGGGGGAGTGGCAGCCAACTCCCGGCTGCGGGAGCTGGCCGAAGAACGTTGTGCCGCAGCCGGATTGACGCTGCGGATTCCGCGGCCGCGGCTGTGCACCGACAACGGCGCGATGATCGCGGCCTTCGCGGCGCATCTGGTCGCCGCGGGTGCTGCGCCGTCGCCGTTGGACGTAGCCAGCGACCCGGGCCTGCCGGTGGTCACCGGCCAGCTGTCTTAAAGATTGTTGGTTTGCTGGGCGACGATGAGCAGGTTGTTACCGGTTGCCCAGGCCTGGGTGAAGGTGGCCAGCGGGATCTGCTCGTCGCGGCCGGTGGGGATGCCGCTGTCGTTGAGGTGCACGATGTCGTCGCGGGTGTCGACTCCGGTGACGACGACGGCGTGGTCGGCGTCGGTCCGATTTCCCTGGCCCGGGGGGTAGTTCCAGATGGTCTCGGCATTGAGCCCGGCGATCACCTTGTGGCCGCCGGCCAGGTCCTGCTCGAGCGCCTCCATGGTGTTGCCGGTGGTCAGATCGGATTGAATGCCGTAGTGCTCCAGCAGCACCACCAGGTCTGCGGGGGAGGTGCCGTCGAACTCATAGATCGAGCCCCGGTGGGATTCACTATGAGTGAGCAGGCCACGCGTTTCAATCCCTATTTGGGAGGGTTCGTGGCCGGTGAGTTGGCCGACCACGTCGGTGACGGCCATCAGGCCGCAGTCTTCCTGATGCTGGTAGCGCCAGTACGGCGCGGCGGCTTCGGGATTGCCATACATTTGGCCGTTCGGGTCGGCGTGAGTGACCCCGGCCTCTTGGAGCGTGGCCGCGACGATCATCGTGGCCACGCCGGCAGTGCGGATCGCGTTGCGGATGCTGATGAACATGACCTCAAGTATCTGCGATGGTCACCCCTTGCGCGAGTGTGCGTGTCCCCGGTTCGACACGCCGCGTCCGGACCGGGAACACGCACACTCGCGTCGAAGGGACAGAAGCAACGGGGGGACCTTGAGTGCTAGCACTCGCGTGTATAGAGTGCTAGGTGGCAATCGGGCAATCCCTGTGTCGGCACCCGCGACGACGACGCTAGGGCGCGGCCGAAAGCCGAACACCTGGTAATTCGAAGGGTTCGGGGAGCAGCCCCGAGCTCACACACTGATCAAGTGGAGGGCTCCAATCGTGGCGAGCGTGAACATCAAGCCACTCGAGGACAAGATCCTCGTACAGGCCAACGAGGCCGAGACCACGACCGCTTCCGGTCTGGTCATTCCCGACACCGCCAAGGAGAAGCCGCAGGAAGGCACCGTCGTCGCCGTCGGCCCCGGCCGGTGGGACGAGGACGGCGAGAAGCGAATCCCGCTGGACGTGTCCGAGGGTGACACCGTCATCTACAGCAAGTACGGCGGCACCGAGATCAAGTACAACGGCGAGGAGTACCTGATCCTGTCGGCCCGCGACGTGCTGGCCGTCGTCTCCAAGTAGCAACAGGCGTGTTCCGCCCCGGGGATCCCCGCAATACGCGGGTGATTTCCGGGGCGGTTCGCTCTAGCCGGGACAGGAAAGACTTATGAGCAAGCAGATTGAGTTCAACGAAACCGCGCGTCGCGCCCTGGAAGCCGGGGTGGACAAGCTTGCCGACGCGGTGCGAGTCACCCTCGGCCCGCGCGGCCGGCATGTGGTGCTGGCCAAAGCTTTTGGCGGCCCTGCGGTCACCAACGACGGCGTCACCGTGGCCCGGGACATCGACCTGGAAGACCCGTTCGAGAACCTGGGTGCCCAGCTGGTGAAGTCGGTGGCCACCAAGACCAACGACGTCGCCGGTGACGGCACCACCACCGCCACCGTGCTGGCACAGGCGCTGATCAAGGCCGGCTTGCGCAACGTGGCCGCCGGCGCCAACCCGATCGCGTTGGGGGCGGGCATCAGCAAGGCCGCCGACGCGGTGTCGGAGGCGCTGCTGGCAGCGGCCACCCCGGTGTCCGGCAAGACCGGCATCGCGCAAGTCGCCACGGTGTCGTCGCGCGACGAACAGATCGGCGAGCTGGTCGGTGAGGCCATGACCAAGGTCGGTCACGACGGCGTCGTCAGCGTCGAAGAATCTTCGACGCTGTCCACCGAGCTGGAGTTCACCGAGGGTGTCGGCTTCGATAAGGGTTTTCTGTCGGCCTACTTCGTCACCGACTTCGATGCTCAGCAGGCCGTTCTCGACGACGCCCTGATCCTGCTGCACCGCGACAAGATCAGCTCGCTGCCCGACCTGCTGCCGCTGCTGGAGAAGGTGGCCGAAGCGGGCAAACCACTATTGGTGATCGCCGAGGACGTCGAGGGTGAGGCGCTCTCGACACTGGTGGTCAACGCGATCCGCAAGACACTGAAGGCCGTCGCGGTCAAGGCGCCGTTCTTCGGGGATCGCCGCAAGGCCTTCCTGGAGGATCTGGCGGTGGTGACCGGTGGCCAGGTGGTCAACCCCGACGTTGGCCTGGTGCTGCGGGAGGCCGGCCTGGACGTGCTGGGATCGGCGCGACGTGTGGTGGTCAGCAAGGACGACACCGTGATCGTCGAGGGCGGCGGCGGCCAAGAGGCCATCGCTGACCGGGCCAAGCAGTTGCGCTCGGAGATCGAGACGACCGACTCGGACTGGGATCGCGAAAAGCTCGAAGAGCGGCTGGCCAAACTGTCCGGCGGGGTGGCCGTCATCAAGGTCGGTGCCGCCACCGAAACCGCGCTCAAGGAACGCAAGGAAAGCGTCGAGGACGCCGTCGCCGCTGCCAAGGCCGCGGTCGAGGAGGGCATTGTCACCGGCGGTGGATCCGCTTTGTTGCAGGCCGGCAAGGCGTTGACCGATCTGCGCGGGTCGCTGTCCGGTGACGAGATCCTCGGGGTCGACGTGTTCTCCGATGCGCTCAGCGCGCCGCTGTACTGGATTGCCGTCAACGCCGGGCTGGACGGCGCGGTGGCGGTCCACAAGGTCAAGGAACTGCCGGCTGGGCATGGCCTGAACGCGGCCACGCTCGACTACGGCGACTTGGCCGCGGCCGGCGTCATTGATCCGGTCAAGGTGACCCGCTCCGCAGTGCTCAACGCGGCGTCGGTTGCCCGGATGGTGCTGACCACCGAGACGGCGGTGGTCGACAAGCCAGTCGAAGAGGACGAGCACGCGGGCCACCACCACGGCCACGCTCACTAGTCTCTGCCCAGTAGACGCAAGAGCCCCCGACGCGCCGAGCGTTCGGGGGCTTTTGCGTCTGCTCGTGCGTCAGGTGCCGGGCGGAAGGCTCGGAGGAGTGGTTGTGGTTGGCGTGGATGTGGTTGGGGTGCTGGTGACCGTGACGGTGCTCGTGCTCGTGGGCGGCGGTGGGACGGCGGTTGTGCTGGTGACCGTGGTGACGGTAGTTGTCGCCGTGCTGGACGACGTTGTCGTCGTTCCGGCCGAGATCACACCGCAGGCAATCCGTTTGACCGAATCACCGGCCGAGCTGCTGCCGAGGTTGTCCGGGTCCTGGTGAACGATCAGCGCGGTACCCGAGCCGTTCTTCAGTTCCGCGGCAGTGAACGCGCTCGTTGTGGTGACGAGTTTGGCCGCGCCGTCGGGGCGCACTTGCAAGGCAGTCAGTTCGCCGCTAGCCGGATACCCGGTGTGATCCGGCGCTTGAAAGACGTCTCCGGCCGAGTTGAAGTCGGCCTCGCATTTGCCCACCGAGTGGATCTGGAGCCCGTGGAAACCGGGAGACAGCACCTGGTTGGGACCGGCGTCCACGGTCACCGTCGCATAGCCATTGGCGAACTCGAGGGTGACGTTGGCGACCAGAGTCTCGTCGGTGCTCTTCAACTGCGTGGTCATCTTCTCAGCGCCGGGCGGCGCGACGGTGAGTGGTGACGTATTGGGCTGGCTGATGTTCTGCTTCGTGCATGCGCCTAACGGTGCGATGGTCGCGGTGAGCACCGCGACGGCTACGGCTGTGCCCTTTTTCATGCGCGGGATTTACCCCAAGTGGCCGATGTAGAAACGGTGCGGCCTGGGCTACGGAATTTCAACCGCATCGGCCGCTGTTGCACATCGGCGTGACTATTCGACTCGGATTGCAGATTCCCAACTTTTCGTACGGCACGTCAGTTGCCGAACTGTTTCCCGCTGTCATGGCCCAGGCACAGGAGGCAGAGGCCGCGGGATTCGACACCGTCTTGCTGATGGACCACTTCTATCAATTGCCGGGTCTGGGCGAACCCGACGACCCCATGCTGGAGGCTTACACCGCGCTGGGCGCTTTGGCCACGGCAACCGAGCGGGTGCAGCTGTCAACCCTGGTGACGGGCAACACGTATCGCAACCCGACCTTGCTCGCCAAGGTAATAACGACACTGGACGTCGTCAGCGCGGGGCGCGCCATCCTGGGCCTCGGAGCGGGCTGGTTCGAGCTGGAGCATCGACAGCTGGGCTTCGAGTTCGACACGTTCACGGAGCGTTTCGAAAAACTCGAGGAGGCGTTGCAGATCATCGTTCCGATGTTGCACGGTGAGCGACCTAGCTTTTCCGGGAAGTGGTATCACACCGAGAACGCGATCAACGAGCCCCGCTACCGAGACCATATTCCGGTCATGCTCGGCGGCGGCGGTGAGAAGAAGACGTTCCGAATGGCCGCCCGCTACGCCGACCACCTCAACATCATTGCCGGCATCTCCGAGCTGCCCGGCAAGCTGGCGGCCCTCCGGCAACGCTGCGCCGAAATAGACCGGGACCCAAAAACTTTGGAAACCAGCTGCCTGCTGACAGTGGTGCTCGACGGTTACGACGCACCCCGCGACATCGGCGAGGCGCGCGGTGGCCGGGCGGTCACCGGCACGCCTGATCAGGTAGCCGACGAGATCAAACGCCGGGTGCTTGACCCAGGCATTGATGGCGTGATCATCAATCTGCCGACACACCGCCACACACCCGGTGTCATCACCAAGATGGGTGAGGCTCTCAGACCGCTGGTCGACGCATAATCGCACGGCCAATGCAGCTCGACGAATAGCCGCAGCTCAGCGGCGTTTACGTTTAATCTCGCACCATGGACCGCTTCTGCCGGTGGGCTTGGGATCGCTACGGAGCGAGGTACTCGTGGGTGTCCTTCGCGGTCGCGATCGTGGTACCGGTTCCGATCTACCTCACCTTGTCGTTCGCCATCGTGGCTTTCGAGAACTCCAGTCGATACCTCGCAGCGGCCACCGCCACCGGTGTCACCATGCTGGTGCTCGCCTATGGGCTGGTGTTGCCTGGCCGTGGCGAATGGCGGGTCATCCAGCGATGGGCCGCGGGTCAACAGGTCGATGCAGCGACTGCACTGGAGGCCAGCTACGCCTGGTCCCGCCGTGCTGTTGTCCGGGGGCTGGCGGTCATCTCGGTGTGCGCGACCCTGTTGTCGGTCGTCGTCGGGAGCCTGGTCGGCGCGACCGGACTGCGGTTGCTTCAGTATGCGGTCGTGGGCGCCGCTCTCGGGGCCGGCTCCCATCTGGTCGGGGTGCACAGTGTGCCGGAAACGCCGATGCGGCCGGTCCGGGCCGCCCTTGCCGGTGACCCCGGGATCGGCGACTCGCTGCCCCGCTCTCGTCCCACCTTCGCGGCGTGGTCGAACGTGTCCGCAGTCGCGGTCGCATTCGGGTTTTCCATCGCGGGTGCGATGCTGGCGGCTGTCTTCGATCGGGCCAGCCAGGATCCGGCGCTGTGGGTAGTGATCGGCTGCGCGTTGACGCTCGGCTTGGCGGTGCCGATAACGATCGGCGCCGTCTTCGTGCCGTCGCTGCAGCCGATCCGCGACCTTGCCGAGGCCACCAAACGGGTTGCGGCCGGCGACTACAGCCGCCGTCTGCCGGTAGTCCAGGACAACGACCTTGGCGCGCTCGCAGCATCCTTCAACCGCATGCAGGCCGGGCTGGCCGAGCGGGAGCGACTTCAGGCTGCCTTCGGAACCTACGTCGACCCGGCTCTGGCGGCGCGGTTGCTTCAGCAGGGCGATGACGTGTTCACCGGCGAGCGCCGCGAGGTGACCGTGATGTTCGTCGACATCCGCGATTTCACCCCGTTCGCCGAGGCGAACACCGCCGAGGACACCGTCGCCCGCCTCAACACCTTGTTCGAGATCGTGGTGCCCGCTGTCGTCGACGCCGGCGGACACGTCAACAAGTTTCTCGGCGACGGCGCGTTGGCCGTCTTCGGCGCCCCGAACGACCTCGCGGATCATGCCGGCGCGGCGCTGTCCGCCGCTGTGCTGATCCAGCGCTGCGTGACCGAGCGATTTGACGGCGCGCTTCGCATCGGCATCGGCATCAACACCGGAAAGGTGATCGCCGGAACCATCGGCGCCGGAGGCAAGCTCGAGTTCACCCTGATCGGCGACACCGTCAACGTCGCTGCCCGTGTCGAGCAACTCACCAAGCTCACGGGCGACGCGATTCTGCTCACCCAGCAGTCAGTCGACGCGCTGGTTCGCCGCCCAACCGGACTGACCGACAGGGGATCGCACGCCTTGAAGGGAAAGTCTGCCGCCGTGCAGGTTTACGGCCTGGACCGTGATCCGGTACCGCTCAGTTAGGCCGTGCGGCGAATCCCGCGGGAGCGGCCCAGGTCGCGTTTGAGCAACAGATCGCGTTCGGTCTCTGACAGACCGCCCCAGATGCCGTACGGCTCGCCGACCTCCAACGCGTGGGTGCGGCACTGCTGGATCACCGGGCAGCTTCGGCACATCTCCTTGGCGCGGCGTTCGCGTTGCAGACGGGCGCGGCCGCGCTCGCCGTCGGGATGGAAGAACACCGACGAATCCACCCCTCGGCAAGCGCCTTGCAGTTGCCAATCCCAGATATCGGCGTTGGGTCCCGGTAGTTGCTCTGGCTGTGGCATGGGAACTCCTCTCCGCGTGCGCATGTGGAGACCAGTTTTCGAACAGGTAGGTCGCCAGCTGATTCGAGCAACGTCGCCGATGACTACTCGTTGACATCAAGGTATGGGTACCGCGGAAATTCCGTCAATCTCGGCCTCTGTGACCGAATATCCAACTGTGCCTTGAGAATTTACTCCGCGTTCATCGGCGCGATGCAATTGTTGGGGGCACCGGGTGCTACCGCGACAGTGGTCTTCGTCGGGATTTGCCTGTTCGTGACTCGGCGGCATGGGAACCGCGATAATTATTGTCGACGCTGGGTTAATGTCGCCGTAACAAAGAAACCACGAACTTTTAACTAATGCTCACAGTGATCGATAACCGTTGCGCTTCGAAGATCGAGGCAATCCTGACCGCTGCGGCGTTCGGAGAGCAGCCCGGACACTGGCCGCTGCCGACTGCGGACACACCGCAGCAGCTGTGGTTGCGCGCGGTGGCAGCGGGCGGGCAGGGCCGCTACGGCAACGCGCGTACCGATTTGGCGACGCTTATCCGCGCCGCGCCGAGCGGCCGGCTGGGCTCGCTGGCGCACAGCACGCAGGCATCATTTCTGCGTCAGCTCGGGTGGCACATCCTTGCCCGCGGCTGGGATGGCCGCGCGCTGACGCTGGCCGGAAGCGATTCCGAAGCCAGCGCCGATGCGTTGATCGGGCTGGCCGCCGACGCGCTGGGTGTCGGTCGCTTCGCGGCGTCGGCGGCGTTGCTCAGCCGCGCGGAGCCGTTGACGGAGCTCGCGGGCCACCGGTTGGCGGTGCGCCGCGCGTGGGTCACTGCCGAGCTGGCGATGGCAAGCGGCGACGGCCGCAGCGCTGTCCGGCACGCCGAAGTCGCGGTCGAGCTGGCCGCCGCCGAATCGGCGCGACACCGGGCCAAAAGCGACGTGGTGCTGGCCGCTGCGCTGTGCAGCGCCGGTGACCTCGATCGGGCCCGAGCCGTCGGTGAGGCGGCGCTGGAAGACACCGGCCGGTGGGGTCTGGTGCCGTTGCGCTGGGCCGTGGCCTGTCTGCTCGTCGACCTCGGCAACACTGCGCACACAAACCAAGCACTGCGCGAGATGCGGGACTCGGCGGCCGAACAAGTGCGCCACGCCGGAGGCGCCTGGAGCGCACGCTAACCAGGAAACGGCGTATCGGACCTTATGGTTTTAGCTGGGTCGCCGTGCCGGGCTGTGTTCGGTTCGTAACGTTGGAGATATCGCCGTCGATGACAGTGCAGGAAGAACGTCTCGACGCTGTTGTCGCTAACGCCGTGGCAGGTGATCGGGACGCGCTTCGGGAAGTGCTGGAAACGATCCGCCCGATCGTCATTCGATACTGCCGCGCACGCCTCGGCACGGTCGAGCGGGGCGGCCTTTCGGCCGATGACGTCGCGCAGGAGGTGTGCTTGGCCGCCATCACGGCGCTGCCGCGCTACCGGGACCGCGGGCGCCCCTTCCTGGCCTTCGTGTACGGCATCGCTGCACACAAGGTGGCTGACGCGTACCGCGCCGCCGGCCGCGACCTGTCGTACCCCGCCGAGTCGCTTCCCGAGCGACGCTCAATCGACGCGGGGCCCGAGCAGTTGGCCGTCGAAGCCGATTCGGTGGGCCGGATGAAGGAATTGCTCGAGATCCTGCCCGACAAGCAGCGGGAGATCTTGATCCTGCGGGTCGTGGTCGGGCTGAGCGCCGAAGAGACCGCCACCGCCGTCGGTACCAGCGCGGGAGCGGTCCGGGTGGCACAACACCGTGCGCTGGCCCGGTTGAAGACCGAAATCGTTGCAGCGGGACGTGACTATGTCTGATTACGGCCGCACCCCGTTTGACCAGCCCGACCTGGCCGCGCTGGCGCACACCGATCGGCTGCTCGACGCACTGGCGACACGTCAGCCCGTCGATTTCCCCGAGTTCGAGGAACCCGGCGACGACGTGCTGGCCGCGCTGCTGGCGGACTGGCGTGACGACTTGAGGTGGCCGCCGGCAAGCGGCTTGGTCAGCGACGCCGAGGCCATCGCGGCGCTGGAGCGTGGGCTCGCCGATCGGCCCACCAGCCGGCGCGGCCTGGCGCTGGCCGGGTCGGCAGCTGCGGCTGCGCTGGCGCTGGGCGGGTTCGGCGCCCTGGTGGGCAACGCGCAGCCCGGCGACGCGCTCTACGGGATGCACACGATGCTGTTTGGCGAACCGCCGTCAGTGCATGACGATCGCGTCGAACTGGCCGCCAAAACCGAGCTGGAGCAAGTCCAGCAAATGATCAACCAAGGTCAGTGGAGCCAGGCGCAGGACAAGCTCGCCACAGTCAACGACAGCGTGCAAACCGTCAACGACACCAGCCGCAAACAGCAGCTGGTCGACCAGATGAATCAGTTGCACGCCAAGGTCGCCACTCACGATCCCAACGCGACCGTCGCGCCCAGCGCGCTGCCCGACCCCGGCGTGCCACCGGCGACGACCACGACGATCCCGGTGAGCGCCTCGGCGTCCAGCTCCGAACCCACGACATCGGGCCCGTCCTCTGCCGCGGCTCCGACCACGACCGCCCCGGCCGCAACGACCACGGCAAGCCCGGTGCCGGCCCCGACGTCGGCGCCGCCCGCCGCGGCCTCGCAAACAGCGCCCAGTCCGTCCACCAGGGCAGCGCGGACGTCGGCCGCAGCGCCCAGCCCGTCGTCCTCGGCGCCGCCGACCACCAACGCGACCACGGCGACGACGTCAGCGCCGGCGCCCGTTCAGTCGCCCTCGCAGGTGGCCAGTGTGACCCAAACCACGCAGGCGCCGTCGACTGCGGCGAAAAGCACCAGCCAACAACCCATTCCGGGTGGTGGCGGAAAAAACGGCGGACCAGGTGAAGGTTAGCTTTCCGTCGTCGCCTCGTTGAGCGAGGCATCGGCGTACCCGCGACAGTAATCCCAGGTGACGTAGGCGTCTGGTTCCGGGTCGTAGGCCGGCTCATGCGGACGAACGGTCCCGTCGACAAGCAACTGCAACAGGTTGGCGCGCAACATGTCCCAGTCGTGGTAGTGGTCCTGCTGACATTCGTCGCAGCACACCACCAGACCGCGAATACCCTTGTGCGCCAACAATGCCTCATATACCGCGAGGTCAGCCAAGTCGGCTTCGACCGCCATCCGCTCCTGGGCATCCAGCGGCTGACCCGGCTCGACGGCATCCAGCGCCGCCGACGGATCGCATGGGTCATCGGCAAAAGGGTCGGGCGGCAAACCCGGTGGGAGGTAGTCGCGCACGTCTCCACATTACGCAGCCGGGTTGGGATCGCGCCAGCGGTCTAGTCGCCGCCGAACGGCCGCGCCGCGGTCCGCGAGCCACACTCCAGCGCGAGGCGGCGAGCCGATAGGATGGGATCTTCACTCCGCCTGCGTATGGAGGCCTCATCGATGTCCGGTCTTGACGGCAGCGCCGACCTGATTGTCAGCCCGTCCGCCCGCCTCGGTGGCATGCCTGACGACGCGGTGCCCACCGGCGGGGACGACCCGCAGAAGGTCGCGATGCTGGGGCTGACTTTCGACGACGTCCTGCTGTTACCCGCAGCCTCCGACGTGGTGCCCGCCACCGCCGATACCTCCAGCCAGCTCACCAAGAAAATCCGGCTTAAGGTGCCGTTGGTCAGTTCGGCGATGGACACCGTCACCGAGGCGCGGATGGCGATCGCGATGGCCCGCGCCGGCGGCATGGGGGTGCTGCACCGCAACCTGCCCGCCGCCGAACAAGCCGGGCAAGTCGAGACCGTGAAGCGGTCGGAGGCGGGCATGGTCACCGATCCGGTCACCTGCCGGCCGGACAACACGCTGGCCGAGGTCGACGCGATGTGCGCCCGGTTCCGCATCTCGGGACTGCCGGTGGTCGACGATGCCGGCGCGCTGGTGGGCATCATCACCAATCGCGACATGCGCTTCGAGGTCGACCAGTCCAAGCCGGTCGCCGAGGTGATGACCAAAGCGCCGCTGATCACCGCCCAGGAGGGCGTCACCGCCGACGCGGCGCTGGGCCTGCTGCGCCGGCACAAAATCGAGAAGCTGCCGATCGTCGACGGCCGCGGCCGGCTGACCGGGCTGATCACTGTCAAGGACTTCGTCAAGACCGAACAACACCCGCTGGCCACCAAAGACAGCGACGGCCGGTTACTGGTCGGCGCGGCCGTCGGGGTCGGCGACGACGCCTGGACGCGTGCCATGACTCTGGCCGACGCCGGCGCCGACGTGCTGATCGTCGACACCGCGCACGCCCACAACCGGCTGGTGCTCGACATGGTCGGCAAACTCAAGGCCGAAGTCGGCGAGCGGGTCGAGGTGGTTGGCGGCAACGTGGCCACCCGCTCGGCGGCCGCGGCGCTGGTCGAGGCCGGCGCCGACGCCGTCAAAGTCGGTGTGGGCCCGGGTTCGATCTGCACCACCCGGGTGGTCGCCGGCGTCGGGGCGCCGCAGATCACCGCGATCCTGGAGGCCGTCGCTGTGTGCGCGCCCGCGGGCGTGCCGGTGATCGCCGACGGCGGGCTGCAGTACTCCGGCGACATCGCTAAGGCGCTGGCCGCCGGCGCGTCGACGGCCATGCTGGGCTCGCTGTTGGCCGGGACGGCCGAGTCGCCCGGCGAGCTGATCTTCGTCAACGGCAAGCAGTACAAGAGCTACCGCGGCATGGGGTCGCTGGGCGCCATGCAGGGCCGGGCGGAGGGCAAGTCGTACTCCAAGGACCGCTATTTCCAGGACGACGTGCTCTCCGAGGACAAGCTGGTGCCCGAGGGCATCGAGGGCCGGGTGCCGTTCCGCGGCCCGCTGTCGACGGTGATCCACCAGCTCACCGGCGGGCTACGCGCGGCGATGGGATACACCGGGGCGACAACCATCGAAGCGCTCCAGCACGCGCAATTCGTCCGGATCACCGCGGCGGGCCTGAAAGAAAGCCACCCGCACGACATCACGATGACCGTCGAAGCGCCCAACTACTACGTGCGGTGAATGGGTCGTTCATGCGTGACATGGTCGAGATCGGCATGGGCCGGACCGCCCGTCGTACCTACGAACTCGACGACATCAACATCGTGCCGTCCCGGCGTACCCGCTCTTCGCAGGACGTGTCGACGGCCTGGCAGCTCGACGCCTACCGGTTCGAGATCCCCGTCATCGCTCACCCGACCGATGCCCTGGTGTCGCCGGAATTCGCGATCGAGCTGGGCCGGCTCGGCGGACTGGGCGTGCTCAACGGCGAAGGGCTGATCGGCCGGCATGCCGACGTGGCGGCCAAGATCGACCAGGTCGTCGAAGCCGCGGCTAAAGAACCCGAACCGTCGGCGGCGATCCGGCTGCTGCAGCAATTCCACGCCGCCCCGCTGGACCCCGAGTTGCTGGGCGCTGCGGTGGCCCGCATCCGCGAGGCCGGCGTGACCACCGCGGTACGGGTGAGCCCGCAGAACGCGCAGGCGCTGACCCCGGCGTTGGTGGCCGCCGGCATCGACCTGCTGGTCATCCAGGGCACCATCATCTCCGCCGAACGCGTCGCCAGCGACGGCGAGCCGCTCAACCTCAAGACATTCATCTCCGAGCTCGACGTGCCGGTGGTGGCCGGCGGGGTGCTCGACCACCGCACCGCGCTGCACCTGATGCGCACCGGGGCTGCCGGCGTCATCGTCGGCTACGGCTCGACGCGGGGCGTGACCACCAGCGACGAGGTGCTGGGCATCAGTGTCCCGATGGCCACCGCGATCGCCGACGCCGCCGCGGCCCGCCGCGAATACCTCGACGAGACGGGTGGGCGCTACGTGCATGTGCTGGCCGACGGGGACATCCACACCTCTGGTGAGCTGGCCAAGGCGATTGCCTGCGGTGCCGATGCGGTGGTGCTGGGCACGCCGCTGGCCGAGGCGGCCGAGGCACTCGGTGACGGGTGGTTCTGGCCGGTCGCCGCGGCGCACCCGTCGCTGCCGCGCGGCGCGCTGCTGCAGGTCGCCATCGGCGAACGGCCCCCGCTACGGCAGGTTCTCAGCGGCCCGTCCGACGACCCGTTCGGCTCGCTGAACCTCGTCGGGGGTTTGCGCCGTTCGATGGCCAAGGCCGGGTACTGCGACCTCAAGGAATTCCAGAAGGTCGGCCTGACCGTCGGGTCCTGACTTCCGCCGCGAACAGACAGAGAATCGTGTTACCCCGCCGGCTTTTATGCGATTCTGCGTCTGCTCGCCGTAGGCTGGCGTGGTGGAACCGGATTACGACGTTCTCATCATCGGTTCGGGGTTCGGCGGCAGCGTCACCGCGCTGCGATTGACCGAAAAGGGCTACCGGGTCGGCGTGCTGGAGGCGGGTCGCCGCTTCGCCGACGAGGATTTCGCCAAGACCTCGTGGAACCTGCGCAAATTCCTGTGGGCGCCGAAGCTGGGCTGCTACGGCATCCAGCGCATCCACCTGCTGAACAACGTGATGGTGCTGGCCGGCGCCGGCGTGGGGGGCGGATCGCTGAATTACGCCAACACCTTGTACGTGCCGCCGGAGCCGTTCTTCGGCGACCTGCAGTGGAGACACATCACCGACTGGCGTTCTGAGCTGATGCCGCATTACGACCAGGCGCAGCGGATGCTGGGGGTGGTCAAGAACCCCACGTTCACCGATGCCGACCGCATCGTCAAAGAGGTCGCCGACGAGATGGGTGTGGGCGACACGTTCGTGCCCACCCCGGTCGGGGTGTTCTTCGGCCCCGACGGGCAAAAAGTGCCGGGCAAGACGGTGCCCGACCCGTATTTTGGCGGGGCGGGCCCGGCCCGCGCGGGTTGCCTCGAAGTCGGGGAATGCATGACCGGCTGCCGCCACAACGCCAAGAACACACTGGTTAAGAATTATCTGTATCTCGCGGAATCGGCTGGCGCGCAAGTGCATCCGATGACAACCGTCACCGGCTTCGACCAGCGTGCCGACGGTCTGTGGCAGGTCCACACGGCCCGCACCGGCCGCTGGTTGCGCAGAGACAAGCGCACCTTCACCGCGGCGCATCTGGTGCTGGCCGCCGGCACGTTCAATACCCAGAAGCTGCTGTTCAAGATGCGCGACACCGGCAAGCTGCCGCGGCTGTCAGAGCGGTTGGGGGTGTTGACCCGCACCAACTCCGAGTCGATCGTCGGCGCCGGCCGCCTAGAGGTCAGCTCCGACCTGGATCTGACCCATGGGGTTGCGATCACGTCGTCGATTCACCCGACGTCGGACACCCACGTCGAACCGGTCCGCTACGGCAAGGGCTCCAACGCGATGGGATTGCTGCAGACCTTGATGACCGATGGCCCCGGCCCGGAAGGCACCGACACCCCGCGGTGGCGACAACTCCTGGATCAAGCCCGCGAAGACCCGCGCGGCATTCTGCGGCTGCTCAACCCCCGGCGGTGGAGCGAGCGCACGGTGATCGCCCTGGTCATGCAGCACCTGGACAACTCGATCACTACGTTCACCAAGCGCGGGCGGCTCGGCATCCGGCGCTACTCCAGCAAACAGGGGCATGGCGAACCCAATCCGAGTTGGATTCCGGTGGGCAACGAGGTCACTCGGCGCATCGCCGCCAAGATCGACGGCGTGGCCGGCGGAACCTGGGGAGAGCTGTTCAACATCCCGCTGACCGCGCACTTCCTGGGCGGCGCGGTGATCGGCGACAACCCCGAACACGGCGTCATCGACCCGTATCACCGGGTGTACGGCTACCCGACGCTGTTGGTGACCGACGGCGCCGCCATCTCGGCCAACCTGGGCGTCAACCCGTCGCTGTCCATCACCGCGCAAGCCGAGCGGGCCGCGTCGCTGTGGCCGAACAAGGGCGAGGATGACCTACGCCCGCGCCAAGGTGAGCCATATCGCCGACTGGACCCGATCGCCCCGCAGCACCCAGTGGTGCCCGGCGACGCACCCGGCGCGCTGCGCTGGCTGCCGATCGAGCCGATGAGTTCGGCGGGTTAACCCGCGACGGCCTCCAGCGGGGCGCCGCTGATCACCCGGCTCCGTTGCCCCACCACGTCGACAGGTACATCGCCCATCAACGTGACCCGGTGCATCAGCCGGCGCTGGCCGTCGTAGTCGTCGACAGCCCGGTGCTGGGTGGCCCGGTTGTCCCACACGGCGACGTCACCGAGCTCCCAGTTCCATCGGATTGTGTTTTCCGGCACCGTTATCCGTCGCTGCAGCAAGTCGAACAGCACTCGTGACTCGTGCTCGTCGAGCCCGACGAACCCACGGACGAAATCTCCGGCCACCAGCGTGCGTTCGCCGGTCTCCGGGTGCACCCGCACCACGGGGTGTTCGGTGCGGAAGTCCGTCTTCTCGAACGCCTCTCGCAGCGCCCGCTGCTCGTCGGTCATGGTGGCGGCCGCGGCATAGTCGTATCGATTGCTGTGCAGCGCCCAGAGGCTGTCGGCAAGGTGTCGCAGCGGTTCGGGTAGCGCCGTGTAGGCGGCCGCCGTCGAAGCCCACAGCGTCGATCCGCCGTAACTCGGCAAGGTGACTGCCCGCAGGATCGATGCGGCCGGGTAATTCGGCACGAACGTGACGTCGGTGTGCCAACGGTTGGCCTTTCCGTATTCGGAGTCGATTGGCGTGATGGTCGGTGCGTCGTCGTACTTGATCGCCGGGTGGCCGACCGGGGTGCCCAACAGCTTGGCGAAGGCCAACTGTTGGGCGTCGTCGAGGTGGTGTTGGCCGCGGAAAAAGATCACCTTGTGGGACACGAGCGCCCGGTGAATCTCCTCGATCGTCGCCGCGTCGAGGTCGCCGCCGAGTTGTACGCCGTCGATGCGCGCGCCGATTCGGCTGCCCAGCTTGGTAACGGCCACAGGCGAGGGAATGGTCATCTCGATTGTCCTCGAATCGCAGTAAGGAAGTCGCTGTAGTCAGCTGACTACACAGGCTAGTGTAGTCACATGACTACGCGAGTGGCAAGGCACCGGCGCGATCAGATGCCGGTAGGGCGGGAGGAGGTGGTGGCGGCGATCCTGGGGGCCGCGGCCGACCTGTTCGCCGACGGCGGCCCGGCCGCGACGTCCATCCGCGACATCGCCGCCCGGTCGAAGGTCAACCACGGGCTGGTGCATCGCCACTTCGGCAGCAAGGAAAATTTGGTCGGCGCGGTCCTCGACCACCTGGGCGCAACCACCACCGCGCTGCTGCAGACCGGCGCGCCGGCGCCGGAGGTGGAGCGGGCCTTCGACCGGCACATCCGGGTGCTTGCCCGGGCATTACTCGATGGCTATCAGGTGGGGCAGTTGCAGACTCGGTTTCCAGGCGTGTCGCAGCTGCTGGATGGGGTCCGGTCGCGACACGACAGCGAACTCGACGCACGGGTGGCCGTCGCCAATGCTGTTGCCTTACAGCTTGGTTGGCGGCTGTTTGAGCCTTTCCTGCGCTCGGCGGCCGGCATCGGCGAGATGACCGACGCAGACTTGCAGCAGGCCATCAGCGCCGAGGTGGCGCGGCTCGTCGAACCGCATTGACCAGTCGTGACGTTTGAACCCGGCACATCCGGGGCAACGCTGGGTGAACAGTCCTCGCCAATGAAGGAGGGACAGTGCTCTGGCTGGCCGTGGTGTGCGTCATCGTCGGCGCCGTGATGTTTGTGCTCGGGCTCGTGCTATTCACCAACGGCGCGGGGGTGGCGCCACACCGTCGTACCGGCGACGATCCCACCGGCGCCAAGCGGGCGGCATCGCGCGTGCAGTGGCGCGAGGTGTTTCGCGGGATACCTCGAAGCATCGGGGTCATGACGGGGCGAGACGCCGAACGCAGCGACAAGTTGATGGCGGTTGGTTCGCTGTGCGTGCTGGCCGCTCTTGTCGCCTGGTTTGCCGCGGTGCTGGCGTTCATCACCGCGTTGGTGTGAGCGCAGGTCAGGTCGAGGGGCTGACGGTGCGTCCCTGAGACCTGATCATTCGCCGGTGCGTCGGCTCACGGTTCGGCGGCTGGTGCGGTGTGGGCAGCAGCGGCTCCCGGCGCCGGATGCCAATCGTCGACGGTTCGTTGGACGTCAACTCGAGATCTTCACCGGCGTGCCGGATCGTCAGCTCACCGTCGGGCCCGTCGCGCAGGGTGTAGGTGACGTCGTCGTGCGATACGCAGACGGTAAGTCGAAAACCTTTCCACCGCAATCGAAATCGCAGACACGAGATGCCGTCGGGCAGTGCGGGGTCGAGTGCGAGGATGCCCTCGTCGTCGCGCAGCCCGCCGAACCCCGCGACCAGCGCAGTCCATGCCCCGGCCAGCGACGCCATGTGCAGACCGTCGCGGCTGTTGTGGTGCAGATCCCGCAGATCGATGAGCCCGGCCTCGAAGGCGTAGTCGTGGGCCAAGTCCAGATGCCCCACCTCGGCGCACATCACCGCCTGGATGCACGCCGACAGTGACGAATCGCGCACGGTGCGCCGCTCGTAATAGTCGACATTGCGGGCCTTCTCCTCCGGCGTGAACGCGTGGCTTTGCCACTGCATTGCCAACACCAGATCGGCCTGCTTGATGACCTGCGATGGATACAGCCGCACATACGGCTCGTGCAGCAACAACGGGTAACTGCAGTTTGCTTCGAAGTCCCACTCGGCGAAGGTGGTGAAGCCCTCACACTGCTGATGCACGCCCAGATCTTCGTCGTAGGGGATGTGCGCGGCGCCGGCGGCATCGCGCCAGGCTGCCATCTCTTCGGTACTGACACCCAGTGCCTGCGCCGCCTCGACATGGCGGGCACACGCATCGGCCGCGGTACGCAGATTGTGCGACGCCATCAAATTCGTGAACACGTTGTCGCGGACAATCGCCGTGTACTCGTCGGGGCCGGTGACCCCGTCAAGATGCCACACGCCATGCCGGTCGTGGTGTCCCATCGAGCGCCACAGCCGGGCGGTTTCGATCAACACCGCCAACCCGCAGTCCGCTTCCAGCGACTGATCGCCGGTGACGACGCGATACCGCTCGAACGCCATCGCGATGGCGGCGTTGATGTGAAAAGCCGCAGTGCCGGCCGGCCAGTAGCCCGAACACTCCTGGCCGCGGATCGTCCGCCAGGGAAAGGCCGCGCCGTCGAGGCCGAGCTCGTCTGCGCGCTCCTTGGCGAGGTCCAGTGTCGAAGCTCGCCATCGCAGCGCATCGGCTGCCGCACGGGGTGCGGTGTAGGTCAGGACCGGAAGAACGAATCCCTCGGTGTCCCAGAAGGCGTGGCCGTCGTAGCCGGTGCCGGTGAGACCCTTGCTCGGGATCGCGCGCTGTTCGGCGCGTGCACTGGCCTGCAGGATGTGGAAGAGTCCGAACCGCACCGCCTGTTGGCTGTCGGCGTCACCTTCGACCTCCACGTCGGCGCTGTCCCAGAAGTCGTCGAGATATTCGCGCTGGGCGTCCAGCAGCCCCTGCCAGCCGACATAGCGGGCGCCGGTGATTGCGCCTGCCGCCTGGTCACGCAGGGCCGGCCGCGAGCGCAGACTCGACCACCCATAGGCCAGATATTTCACGATGCGCAGTTTCTGGCCCGAGCGCAGCCCACAGATGATCGTCGTCCTGGCCAGGTCGGGACGCGCTTCAGTGCTGACCTCGACGCGGCCCGGGACCTCGATCTCGTGATCCATCACCGCGGCCATCATCAGCCCACTGCCCCTGGTGCGGTGCATCAGCAAAGCTCGGTGATCGGTGGTGCTTTCGTGGTCGACGGCCTCCAGCGGTTCGTCCAGCACGGCGGACACCCGCGGATCGGCTGATGTCTGCGGCTGGTCCTCGTTGGCGACGAGTTCGGATTGCACTGTCACGCGGACGAATTCGTCGAGCGCCTCGACGACATATTCGATCGCCGCCACGCTGCGCTGGTCCAGCGACACCAGTCGGGTCGACACCACTTTGACCTGCTTGCCCGCCGGCGAGCGCCAGTGCGCGTGGCGGGTCAGCGTTCCGGCCCTCAGGTCGAGGATCCGCTCGTGGGCGATCAGTTCGCCATAGCGGACGTCGAACAACTCGTCGTCGACCATCAGCCGCAAGATCTTGCCGTTGGTGACGTCGACGACGGTCTGGCCGGCTTCGGGATATCCGAACCCCGCCTCCGCGTACGGCAGCGGCCGTATTTCGTAAAACGAGTTCAAATAGGTGCCCGGCAGGCCATGCGGCTCACCTTCGTCGAGGTTGCCGCGTAACCCGATGTGGCCATTGGACAGCGCGAACAGGGATTCCGATTGGGCCAGCACGTTCAGGTCGAGCCGGGTTTCGCGTACCTGCCAGGGCTCGACGGGGAAGTCTTCGTCGGTGATCATGACAGCAACTCGGCCAGATCGGTGACGACGACGTCGGCACCGTCGCGGCGCAACTCCTCGGCCTGTCCCACCCGGTCGACGCCGACCACGAAGCCGAAGTTTCCGGCGCGACCGGCCGCCACACCGGACAGCGCATCCTCGAACACCGCGGCCGCGTCGGCGTCCACCTGCAGCAGCTCGGCTGCCCGCAGAAACGAGTCGGGGGCCGGCTTGCCCTCGATGTGTTCTTCGCGCAGGGTTACCCCGTCGACCCGCTGCTGAACGAACCGATCCAGGCCGGTGACTTCGAGCACTTCGCGGGTATTGGCGCTGGACGACACCACCGCCACCGCCAGGCCGGCGGAGGCCACGGCTTCCAGGTAGCGGCGCGACCCGTCGAACACCTCGACACCGTCATCGCGCAGGGTCTGTTGGAACGCCTCGTTTTTGCGGTTGCCCAGGCCGTGCACGGTCTCGGCGTCGTCGGGATCGTCGGGGCCGCCCTCAGGCAGCTCGATGCCGCGACTGTCCAGAAAGGACCGGACGCCGTCCTCGCGTTTCTTACCGTCCACGTACTGCCGATAGTCGGTGGCCGGGTCGAACGGGACGAATTCCTCACCGGTACGTTCGGACCGCCGGCGAAGGTAGTCGTCGAACATGGTCTTCCAGGCTTTGGTGTGCACGCTCGCAGTGTCGGTGAGCACACCGTCGAGGTCGAACAGACACGCATGTACCTTTTCCGGCAGACCCAGCACAGCAGACCTCTCCTTTCAGTTGGGGCACTACCACTTCACCATGCCGGTGATCGGCAGGCAGCGTTTCCGGGTGGGCCGCTCATTAGACTGGGCCGGTGGAGTCAGCATCGCCCCGTCCTGTGTTGGTCGTCGACTTCGGCGCGCAGTATGCCCAGTTGATCGCCCGCCGGGTGCGCGAGGCCCGGGTGTTCTCCGAAGTCGTTCCGCACACCGCCTCGGTCGAGGAGATCAAGGCCCGCGACCCGCAGGCGCTGGTGCTCTCCGGCGGGCCGGCCAGCGTCTACGCCGAGCAGGCGCCGCAACTCGATCCGGCGCTGTTCGACCTGGGACTGCCGGTATTCGGGATCTGCTACGGGTTCCAGGCCATGGCCCAGGCGCTCGGCGGCACCGTCGCGCCCACCGGGACCAGTGAATACGGCCGGACCCAACTGAAAGTCCTTGGCGGCGAATTGCATTCGGACCTGCCGGATAACCAGCCGGTTTGGATGAGTCATCGTGACGCCGTCACCGCCGCACCGGAAGGATTCGAGGTGGTGGCCACCAGCGCCAGTTCGCCGGTCGCCGGCTTCGAGGACCGGGCCCGGCGACTGGCCGGCGTGCAGTACCACCCCGAAGTGATGCACACCCCGCACGGGCAGCAGGTGCTCAGCCGCTTCCTGCACGACTTCGCCGGCATCGGTGCGGACTGGACGCCGGCCAACATCGCCAGTGCGCTGGTCGAGCAGGTCCGGGAGCAGATCGGCGACGGCCATGCGATCTGCGGGCTGTCCGGCGGCGTCGATTCGGCGGTGGCCGCGGCCTTGGTGCAGCGCGCGATTGGTGATCGGCTGACCTGTGTCTTCGTCGACCACGGGCTGCTGCGTGCCGGCGAGCGCGCGCAGGTACGGCGCGACTTCGTGGCCGCCACCGGCGCCAATCTGGTCACCGTCGACGCAGCGCAGACCTTCCTCGATGCGCTGGCGGGGGTGACCAATCCCGAAGGCAAACGCAAGATCATCGGCCGCCAGTTCATCCGGTCCTTCGAAGGTGCGGTGCGGGATGTCATGGGGGACAACGAGATTGACTTCCTGGTGCAGGGCACGCTGTATCCAGACGTGGTGGAGTCCGGTGGCGGCACCGGCGCCGCGAACATCAAAAGTCACCACAATGTCGGCGGATTGCCCGATGATTTGAAGTTCAAACTCGTCGAGCCGTTACGGTTGCTGTTCAAAGACGAGGTGCGCGCGGTCGGGCGGGAGTTGGGGCTGCCGGAGGAAATCGTTGCGCGCCAACCCTTTCCGGGTCCGGGGCTGGGGATTCGAATTGTCGGCGAGGTCACCGCGGCGCGGCTGGAGACGCTGCGACGCGCTGATGCGATCGCGCGCGAGGAGTTGACCGCGGCGGGCCTGGACACCCAGATTTGGCAGTGCCCGGTGGTGCTGCTGGCCGACGTCCGCTCGGTGGGCGTGCAGGGCGATGGCCGCACCTACGGGCACCCGATCGTGCTGCGGCCGGTTTCCAGCGAGGACGCCATGACCGCCGACTGGACGCGGGTGCCCTACGAGGTGCTGGAGCGTATTTCCACCCGGATCACCAACGAGGTCGTCGAGGTCAACCGGGTGGTGCTCGACGTCACCAGCAAGCCGCCCGGCACCATCGAGTGGGAGTAAGAGCCTGCTCGATTTCATCGAGATTGCGTCCAGGGCTGTGATGCGGCTGTGGATCACAGCCCTGGCGTCAATCTCAACGCGGCCGGGCCCCACAGAAACACCATTTGCCTCAGCAGCCCCTTGCGTTGCTTGACGGTTGTCGGTGGGCAGGTGTTGACTCATCACTATCGAACATACATTCGAGAACGTGAGGGATTTATGTCTACCGCTGCAGTGGATGACCGCGCTGAGCAGCTGAAACTGCTGCGCCGGCAGATGGCGGCGGTGTCGGGGAAGGTCGGCTCCGGACGGCAGGCGGAGTCGGAGGCCAGGCTGCCGGTCCCGCCGTTGCTGGCCGATGTGCTGCCCGACGCGTTGCCCCGGGGAACGGTGGCCGTGCTGTCGGGGGCCCGGTCGCTGCCGCTGAGCATGGTGGCCGCGGTGACGGCCGACGGCGGCAACGCGGCGATCGTCGGCCAGCCGGATATCGGGCTGCTGGCCGCCGTGGAGATGGGAGCGGACCTGAGCCGGCTCGCGGTGATACCGGATGCCGGAACCGATCCGGTTGAGGTGGCCGCAGTGCTGATGGACGGGATGGATCTGGTGGTCCTCGGACTGGGTGGACGCACGGTGCCGTTGACCCGGGCGCGGGCGGTGGTGGCCCGCGCGCATCAGAAGGGCTGCACGCTACTGGTCACCGACGGCGATTGGCAGGGAGCGTCGATGCGGCTGGCGGCTCGGGTCTGCGGTTATGAGACCGGTGTACCAGGTTTTGGCCGGATCGGGCAGGTGCGGCTCCAGATCAGCAGGGTAGGCGGGCGGGGGCGAATGGTTGGGCGGATACGGGCGGGATAGTTTGATGGCCTCCCGAGTGCTGGCGATCTGGTGTATGGATTGGCCGGCGGTGGCCGCGGCGGCGGCCGTCGGCCTGCCCGCGACGGCGCCGGTTGCGGTCACTCTGGCCAACCGGGTGATCGCCTGTTCATCGGCCGCCCGTGCAGCGGGGGTGCGACGCGCGCTGCGGCGACGGGAAGCGGCTGCGCGCTGCCCGCAACTGCACGTGGTGGCCGCTGACGCCGATCGCGACGCCCGCTTCTTCGAAGGCATCGTCGCCGCGATCGACGATTTGGTGCCGCGCGCCGAGGTGCTGCGGCCCGGGCTGGTGGTGGTGCCGGTGCGCGGGGCGGCCCGTTTCTTCGGGTCCGAACAGGATGCATCCGAGCGGCTGATCGACGCGGTGGCCGCCGCGGGCGCCGAATGTCAGGCCGGAATCGCCGACCAGTTGTCCACCGCGGTCTTCGCTGCCCGTGCGGGTCGAGTCGTGCAACCCGGACACGACGCGCGGTTCCTGTCGGTGTTGTCGATCCGCCAGCTCGCCACCGAGCCCAGCCTGTCCGGTCCCGGCCGCGACGACCTGGCGGACCTGTTGTGGCGGATGGGGATTCGCACGATCGGAAAGTTCGCCGACTTGTCGCGTACCGACGTGGCGTCGAGGTTCGGGACCGATGCGGTGATCGCGCACCGGTTTGCCCGTGGCGAGCCGGAGCGTGGACCATCCGGGCGGGAGTTACCGCAGGAATTCGATGCCGTACTGCACTGCGACCCGCCGATCGATCGGGTCGACGCCGCAGCCTTCGCCGGCCGCTCGTTGGCCGGCACGCTGCATCAGACGTTGATGGACGCCGGGGTGGGATGCACCAAGCTGGCCATTCATGCCGTCACCGCCAACGGCGAAGAGCTGCAACGGGTATGGCGTTGCGCCGAGCCGTTGACCGAGGACGCCACCGCCGACCGGGTGCGTTGGCAACTGGACGGGTGGTTGAACAAGCGGACCGCCGACGAGCGCCCCACCGCGCCGGTGACGCTGCTGCGGCTGCAGGCGGTGGAGGTGATCTCGGCTGGGGCGCTGCAGTTGCCGTTATGGGGTGGACTCGGCGACGATGACCGGTTGCGGGCCCGCCGGGCGCTGGTCCGGGTGCAGGGCCTGCTCGGGCCGGAGGCGGTGCAGGTGCCGGTACTGTCCGGCGGTCGTGGGCCGGCCGAACGCATCACCTTCACACCGCTGGGCGACGAGCCGGTGCCGCAGGCCGACCCGCGTCAGCCATGGCCGGGTCAGCTGCCGGAGCCCTCGCCGACGGTGTTGCTCGACGACCCAGTGGAATTACTTGACACGCACGGTAATCCGGTGCGGGTGACCAGCCGCGGACTGTTCTCCGCCGACCCGACGCGAATGACCGCCCGCGGTCGTGACGACCGGCTGTGCTGGTGGTCCGGCCCCTGGCCGGTCGACGAACGCTGGTGGGATCCGCAGCGGGCCAAGGGCCGCACCGCCCGGGCGCAGGTCCTGCTCGACGGCGATCCCGGTAGGGCGCTGCTGCTGTGCTACCGCCGG
Source organism: Mycobacterium sp. NGS48 (assembly GCF_059812585.1). NCBI lineage: Bacteria > Bacillati > Actinomycetota > Actinomycetes > Mycobacteriales > Mycobacteriaceae > Mycobacterium > Mycobacterium sp. NGS48. The sequence continues at coordinate 50,967 of NZ_JCALCY010000015.1, read as the reverse complement.
CGGCGCTGGTATCTGGAGGGAATCTACGAGTGACGGCTTTGTCCGCCGGTCTCACCATCAACCCGACCGCTCGCTTGCCGAAGCGACCCGGCTTATCAGCAAGTCGACCCGGGCCACGTGTTGCTCCGGGCGTAACCGGCCGCCGCGGAAGAGCGTGACCAGTCCGTGCAGCGCCGCCCACAGCACCTCGGTGAGGGTGTCGACATCCTGGGCGCCCGCAATTCCTGTGACTGCTTGGCGGAGCTCGGCGAAGCCTTTTACCAACTCGGGAGGGGTATCTGCATCAGCGAATCGCAATGTGGTGGCGCGGGTGAACATTGTGTCATAGAGCGCCGGGTTCTTGTCGGCGAACTCGATATAGGCATGCGCGACTCGTTTCAGCGTCGCCTCGGGGCCTCGTCGCCCACGGCGGGCACGGGACAGCGCCTCGGCAAGTTCGTCGAACCCGTCGATCGCCACAGCCTCGGCGATACTGTCCATCCCCGAAAAGTGCTTGTACAACACCGGCTGGCTGTATTCGATCTCCTCGGAGAGCCGGCGTGTGGTAACAGCCTCCCAGCCCTCGGCTTCAGCCAATCCGCGGGCCGCACTGATGATGAGGCGACGCCGTGCGGCTTGCTCGCGCGCTCGTCGCTCGTTGATGGCCATACTTGATCATAGCATTGCTAGAAAATCTAGCGACGCTATTGACGTACGTATTCGCCAGCGCTAGCATTGCTAACCTTACGACTGAGAGTGAGGCGCGACATGATCGAACTCGCCGAGGTGCTGGCGATGATCGCGGTGTTGGGTACTGCGGTTGTGTACGGCACCGACGTATTCTGCGCAGTTGTTCAGCGACCAGCATTGGCCGCCGTTGACGATGGTGCCCTGGTGGCCGTGATGGGCAGCGTGCATTACTACGGTGACCGGCGCATGCCAGTGCCCGGTGTTCTCGGCGGCGTGGCCGCCATCGCCAGTGCTGCGCTGTTCGCGGTCGCCGGTCAATGGGCCCAGAGCATTACGGCGTTCTGCGCGGTAGTGCTGCTGCTGCTCTGGATCGTGCTTTATGCGCGGGTCAGCGCGCCGATCAACCGCCAGCTCACCCAGGCCGCTAGCAGCCGCCAGGTCCCGCCGAACGCACGTGTGCTGCAGTCCGGTTGGGACCGCATCATCAACGTTCGTGCCGCTGTGCAGGGACTGGCGCTCGCAGCGCTGTGCCTCACGATGATCGTCTGACCCCCAATGTCCACACCGGAAAGGAGGTCGTGATCGTGCGACCGCAAACACTTGGCCGACTCGTGATGCGCGCGGCACCGCTTTTCAACGCGCCGGTGGCCGCGGTGGCCAACTCGCCACGCTTCGGCGGGCTGGTGAACCGCAACATCGCCATGCTCAGCTATACCGGACGGCGGTCCGGACGTAGGTTCAGTATCCCGGTGGGATACCGGCGCAGCGGTGACGAGGTCATCATCGGCGTCAACATGCCCGAGGCGAAGACGTGGTGGCGCAACTTTCTCGGCGACGGAGGCCCACTGACGTTGCGGCTCGACGGCAGCGAACGCGCCGGGCATGCGGTCGCCACGCGTGACCAGAAGGGGCGCGTCACCATCACTGTGCGACTGGCCAACTGAGCACCGTTGCGTGACCCGGGGTGCGGGCGGTCAAAGTTAGCCCAGCCGCTGTGCGAAGGGCCCGACCCGCTCGATGAACCGGTCGAAGAACGTTACCGGGTCGACGTCAACCCCGATGAGCGCGTTGGGTTCTCGACCCCAGCGCCCCGACCAGTCGGTCACCGTCATGCCGCGGGTCAGGCTGCCCGCCAGTTCGACGTCCACCGTCGCCGGTCGGGTCGCCACCAACTGCGGGTCCACCGCGACCGCGGCGGCCAGCGGATCATGCAGGTGTGCCAGATACCCGTAGCCGGCGTTGTCGTGGGCCTCGAAGTAGAACCGCATCGCGTCTTCGATGAACCGGATCAACAGGTTCGGTGTCGTCGTCCTTAACCGCGACAAGTGCTCCGGTGTCATCGCTACGTGCTGGGTCAGGTCCAACCCGCACAGAATCGGAAGACATTCGGCGCCAACCCAGCTTCCGAAGACTTCCGCCGCCGCCTCGGGGTCCACGCTGATGTTCCATTCGGCCACCGGATTGGTGTTGCCGCGGTAATCGTAGGCGCCGCCCATGATCACCAGCCGATTCAGCAGGGTGGGCAATGTGGGCTCGGCGCGCAACGCCAACGCCAAGTTGGTCAGCGGCCCGGTGGCGACACCGATCAACTCTCCGGGATATGCGCGCGCAGCCCGGACCCACGCGCTCGCCGCGTCGTAGTCGGTGAGCGCGCGATCAGACGGCGGCAGCTCGGCATACCCTAAACCGTTGGGCCCATGGGCTTTTCCAGGAGGACACATCGGACAGCTCAGTGGCTGCGCGGCGCCCCTGGACACCGGGATCTCGCCCGCCTGGCACAGGTCGAGCAACCCCAGATTGTTCACGCAAACCTGGTCCACCCCAACGTTTCCCCCGGTCGAGGCGATGCCGACCAGTTCGACCTGCGGGCTGGCCAGTAGATACACCAAAGCCAGCGCATCGTCGACACCGGTATCGACGTCGGCGAAAATCGGTGATGTGTTCACGCAAACGTGATTACCAGAACGTCGCGCATTGCAGGCGCCGACTCGTCAACTGGCCGGATCGGTGAGACGCCGTGCACGGTACGGCGATCGTCACCCAGCAGCAGTGTCCGGGGCTCGGCCAGCGTGGCAGCCAGCAGTTGGCGACCGTCCACATCGAAGACCGTGCTCTGGCCACCGGCAGCATTGCTGCGATTGATCAGCAGCGAGGTAACCAGTGTGACGCCATCGCGGTGCAGTCCCTCCGGGGTGGGCTGACCCTCGTCGTCCGCGGATGCCACCACCCGAAACGGATGCACCTTGACGGTCCACTCCGCAACATCGTCGAGGGCGCCGGCGACTTGGCCCAGCAAATCCAGGATCCGTTGCAGCAGCGGCTCGCCGGCGAACGCGTCGGTCAACGGCTCGAAGTGGCGATCCCGCTCGACGTAAAGGGGATTGGAGTTTTTCGGCTGCACAAACGCAGCGACCGGTACCGGCGCTGAGACTCCACCTTTGACCGTGTAATGGCCGTAGCGGCGCAGCCGGTGTATGCCGAGCTCGGCGGCGTAGCGATCCGGCGCCAGATCGTCCCAGTGCTCGGCAAACCGCGCCCACGTGTCGTCGTCGACGCCGAGGCAGCGCGTCACCTCGTCCGGGGGTATCAAGCACACACCCGTCGCGGTGAGTCGATCGGTGTCCGACACACCGCCGGTGTACCTGCCAGCTGAGCCGGCTAAACGCGCGGAATCACCAGTGCACGCCGGGAACCAACCGGACCGCGCGTTTGACCGGACCGGGTACCCGCACCCGAGTGACCGACCGAACCGGGCGCTTCGGCTTACGCCGCGACGACGACTGGGCGGCAACGGGTTCAGGCGGCTCGATTCCCAGCGCTGCCGCGGAGTCGGGGTAACCGAGATAGAGCTGATGCAGGATCCGCCGCGACAACTTCGGGGTGAAGTAATTGCCGACGTCGGCGAGGGTCCCTAGCGGCGTGTCGATCCGGGCCGGCTTCTCGACCAGGCCGCGCACCACCATCGCCGCCGCATGCTCGGGGCTGATCGCGCGCATCGGGTTGAGCCGCCGCGACGGCGCAATCATCGGGGTGGCCACCAACGGCATATGGATGTTGGTGAAGGTGATGTGATCCGACAGCGTCTCCGAGGACACCACCTCGGCGAACGCGTCCAGTGCCGCCTTGCTGGGCAGATACGAGCTGTACTTGGGGCTGCGGGCCTGCACCCCGGCACTGGACACATTGACGACGTGACCGAACCGTCGCTCACGCCAGTGCGGTAACAGCGCCAGCATCATTCGCACCGCGCCGAAATAGTTGACCGCCATCACCCGCTCGTAATCGTGCAGTCGCTCAGTGGAGTTGACCACCGACCGGCGAATCGAGCGGCCCGCGTTGTTGACCAGGTAGTCGACATGGTCGAACCGCCCCAGGATGTCCTTGATGGTGTGCTCGACCGATGCCGAGTCGGTGACGTCACAGGTGAACGCATAGGCCCGGCCGCCGCCTGCGCGGATTTCGGCGACCAGGTCGTCGAGCGCCTCGCCGTTGCGGGCCAGCGCGAACACCGTCGCACCCCGCTCGGCGATCGCAATGGCCGACGCGCGACCGATGCCGCTGGACGCGCCGGTGATGATGACGTGCCGACCGACCAGCGCGCCGGCCGGATCGTCGCGACGGGCGCGGTCGGGGTCCAGGTGCTGCGCCCAGTACCGCCACAGCGCCGGCGCATAGTCGGCGAACTCGGGCACGCTGATCCCGGTGCCGCGCAACGCCTGCTGTGTTTCGTCGGAGGTGAAGGTGGGCGCCAAATCGACGACGTCGAGAACCTCGGCGGGAATACCGAGTTGGGTGGCCGCCATATTGCGCCACACCTTGGCCCGGCCCCGCACGTTGAGCACGGGTGCGGCCACCGAGCGGGGCAGCGAGCCGCGCAGCTCCGGCAGACCGGCTTCGGCGGCGATACCGCGGTAAATACCGCGCAGACCAATGGTTTTCGGCGCGGTCAGGTGGAATGCTTGTCCGTCTCGGCCGTCGGCGTGCATCAGTGACACCAGCGCGTCGACGACGTAGTCGACCGGGACGATGTTGGTGCGCCCGGTGTCGGGCAACATGATCGGGGTGAACCGGGGAAGCACAGCCAACTTCGTCAATATCGGAAAGAAGTAATACGGCCCGTCGACCTTGTCCATCTCGCCGGTGTGCGAATCACCCACTACTACCGCCGGCCGGTAGATGCGGTAGCGCAGCCCGGGCGTCGCGCGCACCAATGACTCGGCTTCGAACTTGGTCTGGTGATAGGGCGTCGGCAGCTGCTGCCCGACGTCGAAATCGGCTTCGGTGTACTCCCCGCGGAAGTCGCCGGCCACCGCGATCGACGACACGTGATGCAGCGTCGCATCGAGCCGACGTGCCAGCTCGATCACGGCGCGGGTGCCGTCCACATTGGCGGCGCGTTGCTCGGCATCCGACGCGGCGATGTCATAAATCGCCGCACAGTGCACCACATGGTCGACGCCGCCCAGGTCGGCGACGGCCTCGTCGGTCAACCCGAGATCGACCGCCGTCAGGTCACCGACCAGCGGTTTTACCCGATCGCCCCAGTCACGGGCCAGCCGTTCGAACCGGCCCAGCGACGGCCGGCGGACCAATACCACGACCTCGGCGCCCGGCTGAGTCGCCAGGAGACGGGAAACGACTCGTCGCCCGATGAACCCGGTACCGCCGGTAACGACATACCGCATGCAAGCCATCGTGACGGCTGACGCCGCGCCCGTCAACGCACTGTGACGGGATCGTCGCTAGAACAACTGCCCGGGCCCCTAGTAGCTGAAGTCGCGGATGCCGTCCCAATCCACCAGCGTCCACCCCATCGCAGGGCTGCCTTTGATGACGACGCGCCCGGTGTTGGGCAGCGGATGGCTTTTCACCAAGCTGTCCTTGGGGTTCTTCACGTTCATCAATGTCCAGTACATGATCGACGTGCTGTGCGAAAACGCGATCGGTTTGCTGTTGCCGCTGTCGTAGATCTTTTGGACGGCGGCGCCGAATTGGTCGTTGAACTTGGTCCCGCTGATGGACCCGGGGATGGCGTCCTGGTGATCGCCGTTCAGCCAATCCGCGGGCGCGAGCAGATAGGTCGAGCCGGCCCGGTCTGACCGCGTGTTGTCATACCAGCCGGCGTCGACTTCGCGCAGACCGGGCAGGATCTGAACCTGCTCGTTGAGTTCCTTGGCCAACGGAGCGGCCGTCTGCTGCGTGCGGACCATGGTCGAGGCGTACACGCCGTCGTAGTCGTTGCGGGCAAGCTGGTGAGCGACCTGCTCGGCCTGCCCCTCACCTTCCTCGGTGAGGCCCGGACCGGGCACCTCGGTGTTGATCATGCCCGCGGCGTTGCTCTCGGACTCGGCATGCCGCACGAAGGTCAGCGTGATGGTGCGCACGTGCGGCGATCCCGAGCAGGCGCCGACGATGACGACCGCGGCAAGCACGGCTGCCGCCTTCCAGATAATGGTCCGGTTGAGCATGCCGATAGCCTGCCTTGTCAAGGGCGTCGGTGTGAAGCATTTGCCCGGGTTGGGATGAAGAAGTGTCGCGGCAGCACACGCTGCCGAGTGAATCTGATCGAGAGGAGACCCGCATGGCGATCGACCCGAAGGCCGTCGGTGCGACGACGGAGCCGATGCAATTCGAATGGACCGACCGCGACACGATGTTGTATGCGCTCGGTGTCGGCGCCGGGACCGACGAGCTGTCATTCACCACTGAAAACAGCCACGACATCAGCCAGCAGGTATTGCCCACCTATGCCGTCATCTGCTGCATAGGGTTCGCGGCCGCGGCCAAAGTCGGCCAATTCGACTTCAGCCGGCTGCTGCACGGGTCGCAGGAGATCCGGTTGTTCGCCCCGCTGCCGCCGGCCGGCCGCCTCAGCGTGGTCTCCGAGGTGGCCGATATCCAGGACAAAGGGGAGGGCAAGAACGCGATCGTCATGTTGCGCGCCCGCGGCACCGACCCGGCCACGCAGGAGGTCGTCGCCGAAACCCTGACCACGGCCGTCATCCGCGGCGCCGGCGGATTCGGTGGAGAGCCCGGTCAGCGGCCGGCCGCACCGGAGATCCCGGACCGCGAACCCGACTCCCACGTCACCTACGCCACCCGCGAGGACCAGGCCCTGCTCTATCGGCTTTCCGGTGACCGCAACCCGCTGCACAGCGATCCCTGGTTTGCCCAGACCCTGGCGGGCTTTCCGAAGCCGATCCTGCACGGGTTGTGCACCTACGGGTTCGCCGGGCGCGCGCTCGTCGCCGAACTCGGCAACGGGGATGCCACCAAGATCACCAGCATCGCCGCGCGTTTCACCTCGCCGGTATTTCCCGGCGAAACGCTGACTACCTCGATCTGGCGCACTGAGTCCGGCCGGGCGGTGTTCCGTACCGAGGCGTCCGCGCCCGACGGCGGCGACGCGCGGTTGGTGCTCGAGGACGGCGCAGTCGAATATACGGCCGAGTAATTTGCCTTACCCGGTTTACCAGGGGCGTTCTTGTGGCACTTTGCCACTATGGCGTTCAAACTCACCTACAGCGACGGGCAAGAGACCGACTACGACGACGACACCAAATGGGAAGTCGAAAACGGCGTCCTGAAAATGGGACGGGAGTCGGGTAAGTGGACGGTGTTCATTTCCCCGAGTCATTGGGCCACCCTTGAGATAACCCAGGCCAAGGATGGCGGCAAAGACAAAGACAAAGACAAGGGCAAGGATAAAGACAACGACAAGGACGAAGACGAAGACGACGGTGACGATCAGGACCACGATCAAGAAGATAGTTCGGACTCGTAGGTTGGCTGCCTGGAGCCGATGAACTCGAGCAGCGCAGCGTTATAGCGGCGCACTGGCTGAGATGGCGCCCGTGGCCGGCGCCCTACTCGGTGTAGAACAACGAAACCTGTTCAGCAGTAGCGATATTCGACATGAGTAGTGCTCCTACGCCGGGACCTTGTCGAGAAAACCGACCACCCGCGCGAGCCGTCCGTCGTCGGCGGCGGTCGCGACATCGAAGCCGACGATGAGAGGATCATTGCCGTCGGCACCCAGTCCCCAGCTGAATCGCGCGACATCATGGTGCGTGTCGATCTGCCCGGCGAGGGTGAACACATGCCCGGGAAATTGCTCCTGGATTGCGGCGATGGTTGCATCGATAGCATCGTGGCCGGATGCGTCGACGAGCGGATCGACATAGCTGGCGTCCTCGGTCCAGGTCTTGGTGATCAGTTCGCGGCGAGTCGTGGAGTCTGTCTCGTTCCAGCAGGCGAGATAGCGATCGACGAGTTCGTTCATGATGCTCTTCCTTTCGGTGTCGGTGTGGTCGATCGTGATCGGTGGCGCCGAGGTTGTCGATTACCTGCGAGGTAATCGTGGTCATGTCTCGTCGCGGCTAGCATCGGCCTCGTGACGACCGTGGCCCGTCCCGCCCCGGCAGTGCCTGCAATCGGTCAGCTGCTGCGGGAGTGGCGCGAGCGGCGCCGGGTAAGCCAGCTCGACTTGTCTCTTCAGGCCGAGATCTCGGCCAGACACCTGAGTTTTGTGGAGACCGGACGTTCGCACCCGACGCCGGGGATGATCCTTCGGCTCAGCGAGCAGCTGGATGTGCCGCTGCGGGAACGCAATGCGCTGCTGCTGGCCGGTGGTTATGCGCCCGCGTACCCGGAACACGCGCTTGACGAACCGGAACTGGACCGGGTGCGCGCAGCACTGCGCCAAATCCTCGCTGGGCACGAGCCCTATCCGGCGCTGGTCGTCAACCGATGGTGGGAATTGCTCGACGGCAATGAGGCCGTCACGCTCCTCACCGACGGATGTGACCCCGCACTGCTTGCGCCGCCGGTGAACGCGTTACGGATCTCGCTGCATCCGGACGGAATGGCACCGCGCATCGCCAACCTGGCCGAGTGGCGCGCGCACATCCTCGAACGGCTTCGCCGTCAGTTTTACGCGACCCGCGACCCTCGCCTGGCCGAGCTTCTCGCCGAGCTGTCGGCATACCCGGGAAGCGAGGATGAGCGCCCAATGCTCACCGATGTCGTGGTGCCGCTGCGCATCCGCCACGGCGAGGCGCAGTTGGCATTTTTCAGCATGACGGCTGTCGTTGGCGCACCGCTGGACGTCACGGTGGCCGAGGTCGCGATCGAATCGTTTTACCCGGCCGATGCGGCGACTGCCGATGCGCTGCACGCGTTCCAGCGGCCTACTTAGCGGGCGCCGCCGGTGGCGCGTCGTTAGGCGCGATTTCGGCGCCGACCTTGCGGAACAGCGTCTCGGCCTCGTTGCGGTAGTTGCCCTGGGCGTCGAATGCCTCGGGTTGGTAGGTGACCGCGACCGCGATCGCCGTCTTCTGCGACGGGAGGTAGGCCTCGACGGCTGCCTCACCGGCGAACATCGGATTCTGCAGCAACCAGTTCCCGGAGATCACGATCCCGAGCCCGTAGGTGTAGTCACCGTTGTGCGTTCGACAGGTGTCGCAGCCCGGCAACGCGGTGGTGTGGCCGCGTAGCCCTGTGGACACCATCGCCCGATACGACTCGGGCGAGAGCAGCTTGCCCGAGCCGATACCGACCGCGGTGGCCTCCATGTCATAGATGTTGGTGGTCTGAATCGCACCGTGGGTGATCGTCCAGGACGGGTTCCAAAAAGTGGAGTCCTCATAAAACGGCGTGCCGGCCGGGACCTTGAGCGCTGCGCGGCGTTCCGAGGTGAAGGCATGCAGGGTCGGCACCGGAATTTGCGGGGTGAACGAGTTGGCGGTGTTGAACAACGCCAGCGGCTGGAGCACCTTGTCCTGCAACAGTTTCGGCATCCCCACCCCGGTGGCTTTCTCCAGTGCCCGACCGAGTAGCAGGTAGTTGGTGTGGGCGTAGTTCCAGTTGGTCCCGGGCTCGTAGAGCAGCGGTTTGTGCACCGCGTAGTCGAGCAACTCCTGCGGTGTCCATTGCCGGAACGGATCGGCGACCTGGGCAGCATCGAAGTCGGCGTTGCCCAGCACGTAGTCGCGGTAGCCCGATGTCATCTGGGCGAGCTGCCGCAGGGTGACCCGGTCGGAGCTGGGAACCTCGGGAAGCCACGTCGACAGCGTGTCGTCGAGCCCCACCTTCTTCTCGTCGACGAGCTTGAGCAGCAGCGTCGCCACGTAGGAGATCGCGACCGCGCCGTTGCGAAAGAACATGCTGGGAGTGGCGGGCACGCCGGTCATCGAGTCCCCGACGGCCTGCGTGACGATTTCCTTGCCGTCGACGGTGACGCGGACGATCGCCGCCTTGAGGTGAGCCTGCGACATCGTGTCGCGGACGATCTGCATCACCGCTTGGGCCTTGGCCGGATCGGCGGACGAGGACGAAGCGGGAAGTTCATAGGTCGAGGTGCAGCCCGCCGAAAGTACGGCAACGACACACACACAAGGCCCCAGCCGCCCGAAGATCGCCATAGTTGATCTTTGCAGTTGCGCCCGAGCGCCGAGCACGCAGACGTCGTCGCACCCAAACGGTTGAACGTCGGTGAATGCGGGCACCCCGATTGGGTCCATGAAGACTTTTACGAGCGGGACCCGGAAGTGCCAGATCAGTCGCCGTTCGGCCTGATTGCTCGCAGTGTCGTCCCCGAATCATCGACGACACCGCTGCTGCTGCTGGACCCGTCGCTGCGGATTCGCGGGTTGAACAGCGCTTATGAGCGCGCGACCCTGCGCCAGCGCGGCGAGTTGATCGGTGAGCAGTTATTCGACACGTTCCCGGACAACCCCGACGATCCTGAGGCGTGTGGCACCCACAATTTGGGTGTTTCACTGGAGACGGTGATGCGTACCGGCCGTAGCCACGATATGTGGGCTCAGCGCTACGACGTCGCTGATCCCGCGCATTCGGGATCGTTTATTCCGAAGGTATGGGGTCCGCGCAATTCGCCCGTCTACGACCATGGCGAGCTGGTCGGCATCGTGCATCAGGTCGAAGAGCTGACCGATCTCGAAAGCACGTTGTCGGCGATGGCGCGCGCACTCGACGCTGACGACACGTTGGCTCCGGCCGAGCAGTTGCACGTGCTGGCGGCTTTTGCGGCTGCGCTGCCAGCCGAGCGGGAACGACTACGCGCGTTGGCGGCAGAAAACGAGCAGCTGCGCCAAGCTGTGGAGACCCGGGACATCATCGGCCAGGCCAAGGGCATGCTGATGGAGCGCTATAGCCTCGGCGCGGCTGCCGCATTTCGGTTGCTGGTCCGACTGTCACAGCAAAGCAACACCCGAGTCGTCGAGATCGCGCGCAGGCTGGTGGAGATCGACCAGCCACGCGACTCGGCCAGCTAAGAAGCGGTGCCGATCTGGTGTGCCAGCCGCTGCGTGAATGCAACAACGCGGTCGGGACTGTCCAATGCATACCGTGCGGCGGTTGCGCGGTCACCGTCGTCGTTGTGGCGCACCACAATTCCGGCGCCGTCGTCGCGGACCGCATCAAAGGCATCCTCGTCGGTGATGTCGTCACCGAGATAAATCGGCAGCAGCCGGGCGGAGTCAGCATCCTGGATGTGGTCGAGCACCCAGTGCAGCGTCTTTCCCTTGTCCCAGTCGACGTTGGGCCGCAACTCGATGACCTCGCGCCCAGTGGTCACCCGTAGCTCACTGCGCCGGCCGGCGGCGCGCACTACGGCGGAAACCTCGCCAACCCGGTTCCGGGCGGCATTCCGATAATGCACGGCGATACCAAATCGCTTGTGCTCCACAACAACACCGCTGACCGCGGCCAGCTGGTTGCGCAGGTCGGCAGCCGCCTTTTCGAGTACCGGGACGCTGGCGGCCGCCTCCGCGTTTTGGTGGTGCTCACCGTCGGCTCCGGTCAGCTCGAAACCATGACTGCCCGCATACCAGATGCCGGGCAGCCCGATCCGCTGCCGCACGTCGGCCAGATCGCGGCCGGACAGCACCGCGACCGGGCACCGTGTGGTCAACAACGTCAACGCCTCGGCCGCGCCATCGGCCAGCTGCGCGGCGTCGGGATCATCGACGATCTCCGACAGCGTTCCGTCGAAGTCGAAGAACACCGACGGCCGTTGTCCGGCAAGCTCGTCGAGGGCTTGCAGGCCGTCGGCCAGTTCCGACATCCGCCGATCCCCGGTCCGCACGGCGATCTCGCCCAGGCCGGTGACCACCGCGTCGGCGCCCCGGTCGCGCAGTTGCTCGGTGGATCCCGTCGCAAGACCGATGACCAACGTGAATCCAGCATCCCGCGCGGTCGCGACACCCTGCGGTGTTGCGGTGACGACAGCACACCGGCCGGGCCGGACCGAGAGCCGGTTGGCCGCCACGACGAACTCAGGCGCTTCGGCCGGCGCGGTGAGGACACCGGCGTCGCGCAATCGCTCGATCAGTGCGGTGTCGGCCGGCAGGTTGAACAGCACCGCGTCGTGTCGGCGCGGATCGATGATGACCGGCATACCCATAACATTAGGTGCGCCGCCGATTTAGCGTGGTAGCAGTTAAGGAGGAGCATCATGTCGGCGCCGGTATCGCACAACGGAATCCTGGTTGGTGTAGACGGATCACCGTCGTCGAAAGTGGCGGTGAAGTGGGCAGCACGCGATGCGCTCATGCGTGGCGTTCCGCTGACATTGATCCATGTGCTCGCGCCGCCCGTGGTGATGACCTTTCCCGAGACCCCGATGCCGGCCGGGTACATGGAATGGCAAGAGGAGCAGGGGCAGCGCCATCTTCAGGAAGCCTTGACGATCACCGAGCAGGCCGGCCTGGCGCACGTCGGCACGGAATCCATCGTCGGCTCGACCGTTCCCACCCTGGTGGATCTGACGAAGGAAGCGGCGATGGTGGTGGTGGGATGCCGCGGGCACGGATGGTTGCGGCGCAGCCTGCTGGGCTCGGTCAGTTCCAACCTCGTTCGGCACGCGCACTGCCCGGTGGCCGTCATCCACGACGAAGAACCGTCGGCCCACCCTGTCGGATCGCCGGTGGTTGTCGGTGTCGACGGTTCCCAGGTCTCGGAGGCGGCGACGGCGGTGGCTTTCGAGGAGGCGTCGTTGCGGGGCGTCGAGCTTGTCGCTGTGTATGCCTGGCATGACGCCAATGTCTTCGAGTTCGCCGGTATCGAACTCGCCACCATGCAGGCGGAAGGCGAGCGGGTACTTGCCGAGGCGCTGGCGGGCTGGCAAGAGCGCTATCCCGACGTCACGGTGCGCCGCGTTGTGGTGAGCGATCGGCCCGCCGATCAGTTGATCGAGCAATCGCACTCCGCCCAACTGGTCGTCGTCGGCAGTCACGGTCGGGGTGGTTTCGCGGGGATGTTGTTGGGTTCGGTCAGCGTGGCCGTCGTGCAGGCGGCCCGCACGCCGGTGATCGTGGTCCGCGGGACGTAGCCAGTTCTATCGAACATATATTCGATATACTGGTCGGGTGGGCTGGGGAAATGGCCCGCCGACCTGGGCGGAGATGGAGCGGGTGCTCGACGGCAAGCCCCGCGGCAAGCCGCGCCGCGCCAGCACGCCACTTGCGGCTGAGGCGTCCGACGACGGCCCCCGATCACGCAAGCGTGGAAGCTATCAGCCGCCGGAGGGCAACCGGTCAATTCGTTCGTCGGTCGCCTATGCCGAGTTGCACGCGCATTCGGCGTTCAGCTTCCTCGACGGGGCCGGCACGCCGGAGGAGTTGGTCGAGGAGGCCGTACGACTGGATCTACGCGCCATCGCGCTGACCGATCACAACGGCCTGTACGGCGCGGTGCGGTTCGCCGAAGCCGCCGCGGAACTGGACATGGCGACCGTCTTCGGCGCCGAACTGTCTTTGGCGTCCGGTGCACGCACCGACGAGCCGGACCCGCCCGGGCCGCACCTGCTGGTGTTGGCCCGCGGCGCGGAAGGCTATCGACGGTTGTCTCGGCAGCTGGCCGCCGCGCATCTGGCCGGCGGTGAGAAAGGCAAGCCGCGCTTTGACTTCGATGCGTTGACCGAGGCGGCCGGCGGGCATTGGCACATCCTGACCGGCTGCCGCAAAGGCCATGTCCGACAGGCACTTTGCAGCGGAGGTCCGGAGGCGGCCGCGGTGGCGTTGGCCGATCTGGTGGACCGGTTCGGGGCTGAGCGAGTCGGCGTCGAACTCACCCATCACGGCCAACCGTGTGACGACCAGCGCAACGCCGAATTAGCCGAGCTGGCAACCCGGTTCGGACTCGGCGTCGTCGCCACCACCGGCGCGCACTTCGCTGCACCCTCGCGAAGCCGGCTGGCGATGGCCATGGGCGCGATACGGGCCCGCCAGTCCCTGGACGAGGCCGCCGGCTGGCTGGCCCCGCTGGGCGGCTCACACCTGCGTTCTGGTGAGGAGATGGCCCGGCTGTTTGCTTGGTGTCCCGGCGCGGTGACCGCCGCGGCCGAGCTCGGCGAGCAGTGCGCCTTCGGGCTGGCGTTGATCGCCCCTCAGCTGCCGCCGTTCGACGTGCCGGCCGGACATACCGAAGACAGCTGGTTGCGCGAGCTGACGATGACCGGTGCCGGTAACCGCTACGGTCCTCCCGGGCGGGCGCCGAAGGCCTACGCGCAGATCGACCATGAACTGAACGTCATTGAACAGCTGAAGTTTCCGGGCTATTTCCTGGTGGTCCATGACATCACCCGGTTCTGCCGGGAGAACAACATCCTGTGCCAGGGCAGGGGATCGGCGGCCAACTCCGCGGTCTGCTATGCGCTCGGCGTCACCGCGGTCGATCCGGTAGCCAACGAGCTGCTGTTCGAACGCTTCTTGTCACCGGTTCGCGACGGGCCGCCCGACATCGACATCGACATCGAGTCGGACCAGCGGGAAAAAGTCATCCAGTACGTCTATGACAGATACGGCCGCGACTATGCCGCCCAAGTCGCCAATGTCATCACTTACCGCGGCCGGATTGCGGTGCGGGACATGGCTCGTGCGCTGGGTTTCTCGCAGGGGCAGCAGGACGCGTGGAGCAAACAGATCAGCAGCTGGAACGGGCTGGCCAACTGTCCCGACTCGGATGTTCTGGAGGGCGTCCCGATGCAGGTGATCGACCTGGCGACGCAAATCCAGAACTTGCCACGGCATATGGGCATCCACTCCGGCGGCATGGTGATCTGTGACCGTCCGATCGCCGACGTGTGCCCGGTGGAATGGGCGCGGATGGAAAACCGCAGTGTTCTGCAGTGGGACAAAGATGACTGCGCAGCAATCGGTTTGGTGAAATTCGATCTGCTCGGGCTGGGCATGCTCTCGGCGCTGCACTATGCCGTCGACTTGGTGGCCGAACACAAGGGTATCGAGGTGGACTTGGCGAAGCTGGACCTTTCCGAACCGGCGGTCTACGAGATGCTGGCCCGCGCCGACTCCGTCGGGGTGTTCCAGGTGGAGTCGCGGGCGCAGATGGCTACCCTGCCGCGTCTGCGGCCGCGTGAGTTCTACGACCTGGTGGTCGAGGTTGCGCTGATCCGTCCCGGACCGATCCAGGGCGGCTCGGTGCACCCCTACATCCGGCGGCGCAACGGCATCGACCCGGTGGTCTACGACCACCCGTCGATGGAATCCGCGCTGCGGAAAACCCTTGGGGTGCCGTTGTTCCAGGAGCAGTTGATGCAGCTCGCGGTCGACTGCGCCGGGTTTTCCGCGGCCGAGGCCGACCAGTTGCGGCGAGCCATGGGGTCCAAGCGCTCAGCCGAGCGGATGCGACGGCTGCGTGGCCGGTTCTACGACGGCATGCGCCAGTTGCACGGCGCTCCCGACGAAGTGATCGAGAGGGTGTACGAAAAGCTGGAAGCGTTCGCCAATTTCGGGTTCCCGGAAAGTCACGCGCTGAGTTTTGCGTCGCTGGTGTTCTACTCGTCGTGGTTCAAGCTGCACCATCCAGCGGCGTTCTGCGCAGCGCTGCTGCGTGCCCAGCCGATGGGCTTCTACTCGCCGCAGTCGCTGGTGGCCGACGCCCGCCGGCACGGTGTGATCGTGCACGGTCCCGACGTCAACGCCAGCCTCGCGTACGCCACCCTGGAGAACGCCGGGATGCAGGTGCGGTTGGGGCTGGGCAGTGTGCGTCATATCGGCGACGATCTGGCCGAGAAACTGGTGGGGGAGCGAAAAGCCAACGGCCCGTTTCTTTCTCTGCTGGATTTGACGATACGTGTGCAATTGAGCGTGCCGCAGACCGAAGCGCTGGCCACTGCCGGAGCGCTGAGTTGCTTCACGATGTCCCGGCGGGAGGCGCTGTGGGCGGCTGGGGCGGCCGCCACGGGGCGGCCCGACCGGCTACCCGGAGTGGGCTCGTCGTCGCACATCCCGGCGTTACCGGGGATGAGCGAGCTGGAGTTGGCCGCCGCCGACGTGTGGGCCACCGGCATCTCCCCGGACAGCTATCCGACCCAGTTCCTGCGCTCGGATCTGGATGCGATGGGGGTATTGCCCGCCGAGACATTGTTGTCGGTGCCCGACGGCGATCGGGTGTTGATCGCCGGCGCGGTGACTCATCGGCAACGGCCGGGGACCGCCCAAGGGGTGACGTTTCTCAACCTCGAGGATGAGACCGGGATGGTCAACGTGCTCTGCACGCCGGGAGTGTGGGCGCGACACCGCAAGCTGGCGCAGACAGCGTCGGCGCTGCTGGTCCGCGGCCAGGTCCAAAACGCCAGCGGCGCAGTCACTGTCGTCGCCGAGCGGTTGGCCAAGCTCTCTCTGGCGGTCGGTTCCCGCTCAAGGGACTTCCGGTGACAC
Organism: Mycobacterium sp. NGS48; assembly: GCF_059812585.1. Lineage (NCBI taxonomy): Bacteria > Bacillati > Actinomycetota > Actinomycetes > Mycobacteriales > Mycobacteriaceae > Mycobacterium > Mycobacterium sp. NGS48. The sequence continues at coordinate 34,597 of NZ_JCALCY010000015.1, read as the reverse complement.
CGCGAGAGTGCAACTGCCGACGGGTCCACTCGGGAAACGCGTCGATAGTTGCACTTTCGCGGGAACTGTAACCTCCACACATGACCTTGAACCTGTCGTTCGACGAAGTCCTCACCACCACCCGCTCGGTGCGCAAACGCCTCGACCTAGACAAGCCGGTGCCCCGCGACGTGCTCGACGAATGCCTCGAGCTGGCGCTGCAGGCGCCTACCGGTTCCAACGCGCAGGGCTGGCAGTGGGTGTTCGTCGAGGACGCCGACAAGAAGAAGGCTCTGGCCGATATCTATCGCGCCAACGCCACCCCGTACCTCGACCAGCCGAAGCCGGAGTACGGCGACAGCCGAGACGAACGCAGACCGCATGTCTACAACTCGGCCAAATACCTCAACGAGCACTTCCACGAGGTGCCGGTGATGCTGATCCCGTGCCTGGAGGGCCGCCCGGACGGAGCGCCGGCCGGGATGAGCGCGTCCTTCTGGGGATCGCTGCTGCCCGCGGTATGGAGCCTGATGCTGGCGTTGCGCTCACGCGGCCTGGGCTCGGCGTGGACGACGCTGCACCTGCTCGGCGACGGCGAGAAGCAGGCCGCCGAACTGCTCGGCATTCCCTACGAGAAATACAGCCAGGGCGGGCTGTTCCCGATCGCCTACACCAAGGGCACCGACTTCAAACCCGCCAAGCGGTTGCCCGCCGAGACCGTCACCCACTGGAACAGCTGGTAGTCAGATTCCGCGGAACCCCTGTTGACGCCACGCCTCATACACCGCCACCGCCGCAGCGTTGGACAGGTTCAGCGACCGTCGCCCGGTCAGCATCGGAATGCGGACCGCCTCGGTGATGTGAGCGTCGGCCAGGGTGGCCGCGTCCAGCCCGGTGGGCTCCGGACCGAACATCAACACGTCGCCGGGCTGATATCCCACCTCGGTGAACAGCGTCGTCGCATGCGCAGTGAACGCGAAGACCCGCCCCGCTGACAGCGTCTGCCACGCGGCATCAAGCGACGAGTGCACGGTGACGGACGCCAGGTCGTGATAGTCCAGCCCGGCCCGGCGCAACTTGGGTTCGGACAGGTCGAAGCCCAACGGCTCGACCAAATGCAGCTCACAGCCAGTGGCGGCCGCAGTCCGGATCGCGTTACCGGTATTGGGCGCAATCCGAGGCGAGTAGAACAGCATCTTGAACACAACACGCCATCCTCCCTGTAGGTGGGTGCTTGCCAGCTGCGGACGCCCGTCCTGCTGTTGGAATAATTGCTCGTATGGTCGAGCAGAGCATCTGGATGCAGAAGGTCGCGGCTGATCCCGGGCATTCGCACTGGTATATCGAGCGTTTCCGCGCCATGGCGCGCGCCGGCGAGGATCTGGCCGGCGAGGCTCGCTTGGTGGACGCGATGGCGCCCCGCGGTGCCCGCATCCTCGATGCCGGCTGCGGTCCCGGCCGGCTGGGCGGGTATCTGGCCGCGGCCGGTCACCACGTGGTCGGCGTCGACGTCGACCCGACGCTCATCGAGGCAGCCGAGCAGGACCATCCCGGATTGCGCTGGCTCGTCGATGACCTCGCCGAGCTCGACTTGCCCGCGCGCGGCATCACCGAACCGTTCGACCTCATCGTGTCGGCGGGCAACGTCATGACGTTCCTTGCGCCAAGCACCCGAGTCCAGGTGCTGGGCCGGCTGCGCGCCCACCTGGCGGGCGACGGTCGAGCGGTGATCGGGTTCGGCGCCGGACGCGACTACGAGTTCGCGGAGTTTCTCGACCACGTCGCAGATGCCCGGTTCGCGCACGATCTGCTGCTGTCTACCTGGGATCTGCGACCGTTCACCGATAACTCCGATTTCCTCGTCGCGATCCTTCGACCGGCGTAGGCCTTTCCGATTTGCTCAGCTACCGTTTCGGCAGTCTGGCGGGCGGTGGCGAACTCTGTCTGTTCAGTAAGAATTATGGTCACCGTGGCCGCAGGCTGTCATACTCGTCGGATTGCCAGGCGTATATATCGCTCGCCCGTCTGCCTGGGACGGGTGCAATTGAGCAGGAAGTCCTATGAACGACGCGCGAACACACAGCCGTGGTTCGGGCCCCATGTTCGCCCGTCCGGCCGAAGTGGTCGAGCCGGCTGATCCAGAGACCTCCGACACGGAACTCGCAGCGTCGCAACGACCGCCGACGTGGTCCTTGCGCAATTGGCCGGTCCGCTGGAAAGTCGTCGCAATCGTCGTGGTGCCGTTGGCGCTGGCGATGGTGTTCGGTGGATTACGGATCGCCGGCGCCGTAACCGACGCCAACGATCTGCGCCGCGCCGCCGACCGCGCCGAAGTCGTTCCGGCCATCACCAAATACATGTCGGCACTCGACGTGGCGTTGCTGGCGACGTCCAATGGGGGCGACGTCGAGGGTGCCAAGAAGAACTACGAGGCGCGCAAACACGAACTGCAGGCGCGGCTGGACGACACCGACGCCGTCCCCGACGTTCGGGCCGGTGTCAACGCCATGCTGAACGGCGGCCAGGCCTTATTGGACCGGGTTGCGTCGAACACCATCGGTTTGCGAGAGCGGGTCACCACGTACGCGCCGATCCTGCTGACCGCCGAGAACGCCGTCGACGGGTCGGTACGCGTCGACAACGAGAAGATTCGGGCCGCCGCGCAGGGCCTGAGCCGCGCGATCGGGGCCCGCGGCCAGATGATGATGCAGCAGCTGCTGGTCACGCGCGGCGGAGATCTGCCCGAGCCGGAGTTGCGCACCTCGATGATCACATTGGCCGGCACCGAGCCGTCGACGCTGTTCGGGATGGCCGAGGTGCTCGGTGTCGGGTCAGCGGACGCCAAGAAGCTGCAACAGCAGATGGTGACCCGGATGGCGATCATGTCCGATCCGTCCAGCGTGCTGGTCGACAACCCGGCGCTGCTGCGTTCGATCCAGACCACCGACTCGGTTGCCGCGGAGCTGATCAGGGACACCACTGCCGCGGTGACGAAGTCGGTGGAGGATCGGGCCAACGATCGCCGCGACGCCGCGATCCGTGACACCGTGCTGGTGCTGGCCGCCATCGTGGCCGCATTGGTGATCGTGTTGCTGGTGGCGCGCTCGCTGATCCAGCCGCTGCGGGTGTTGCGCGACGGCGCGCTGAAGGTCGCCCACGAGGACCTCGAGCGTGAGATCGCCCGGGTACGGGCCGGCGACGAGCGCGCCCCCGAGCCGCTGCCGGTCTACACCACCGAGGAGATCGGGCAGGTCGCGCACGCCGTCGACGAGTTGCACACCCAAGCGCTGCTGCTGGCCGGTGACGAGGCGCGGTTACGGCTGCTGGTCAACGACATGTTCGAGACCATGTCCCGGCGCAACCGCTCCCTGGTCGACCAGCAGCTCTCACTGATCGACCGGCTGGAGCGCAACGAGGAGAATCCCGATCGCCTCGAGAGTCTGTTCCGCCTGGACCACCTTGCCGCCCGGATGCGCCGCAACGGCGCGAACCTGCTGGTGCTGGCCGGCGCGCAAGGCTCGCGGGGAGACCAGCGCGAACCGGTGCCGCTGGCGACGGTGATCAACGCGGCCACCTCCGAGGTCGAGGACTATCGCCGGGTGGAGACCCCGGCGGTGCCCGAGTGCGCCATCGCGGGTGCCGCCGCCGGCGACGTGATCCATCTGCTCGCCGAGTTGATCGACAACGCGCTGCGCTACTCACCGCCGACCGCACCGGTCCGGGTGGCGGCCGCGCGGCGCGACGACGGCGGAGTCCACCTCGAGGTCGTCGACGTTGGTCTGGGCATGACCGACGCCGACCGGCGCATCGCCAACATGCGGCTGCGCGCCGGTGGTGAGGTCACCCCCGACAATGCCCGACACATGGGTCTGTTCGTCGTTGGCCGGCTGGCCGGCCGGCACGGCATCCGGGTGCGGCTGCGCGGTCCTTCGCGCGACGACCGCCGTTCGGGCACCACCGCCGAGCTGTATCTGCCGGCATCGGTGCTGGCCGGCGCCGAGCAGCACGGCGCGCCGGCACCCGCAGTGACGCCGATGCGCGCCGCTGGGGACGCCGTCTCGGCAGGGGATTATGCCGACGCCGCCGACTTCGCCGCTGAGACTGAACCGGTGGAGCGTAACGGATCGCATTCGCCTGACTCGCCGTTCAGCCTGTTGCCGCGGCGCACCCCTGGGTCCAGCGGCATCGCTGGGGTGCCGCCCGGCCAGCCCCAACGGGACGATCCACCGTCCCGACCCGAGCGGCCGGAACCCTGGCGCGAGCCAGAGCGCCAGGAGCCGTCCGTCGAGTCGTCTGCGCCGCAATCGTTTTCGAATACCTCCTCGTTCTTCTCCTCACGAGCACGGGCTGCGGCGGAGCCCGATGTGCAGGAGTCGGATGACGACTGGCCCTCGGATGTGGCCGCCCCGCCGAGCCGCGCAACTCGGGCGGCCGACGCTCCCGAAGATCTGATCTATCAGCGGATGCTCTCCGAATGGCTGGTCGATCCGCACGAGCTGGCGCACAGCGCCGACCTGGATTGGAAGTCGGTGTGGGACCACGGCTGGTCGGTGGCCGCCGAGGCCGAGAACGTGCCCGTCCAGGACCACACCGAGCAGGGCCTGCCGGTGCGTGAACCCGGCGCACGCTTGGTGCCCGGAGCGGCCACCGAGGCGCCCCCCGACCGCGAGGACCGGGTCAACGGCGTCGCGCAGCATCGGGCCGACGACGACGACGCGGTAACATTGAACGGCGGATTCGGTTCCGGCCGGCATCAAGCTCCGGCGCGAAACCCCGAAGCGATCCGCACTTCCATCAGCAGCCACTTCGGTGGCGTGCGCGCCGGACGGTCGCACGCCCGCGAAACACCTCAAGGACCTGATCACGAATGACCAACCAGGCGTACGGCAACTCGCTGGATTGGCTGGTGTCGAACTTCGCCCGCGAAGTGCCCGGGGTGTCGCATGCGGTGCTGGTATCCGTCGACGGGCTGCTGATGGCTGCCAGTGAGCATCTGCCGACCGACCGGGCGGATCAGCTGGCGGCGGTGTCGTCGGGACTGGCCAGCCTGGCTACCGGCGCCGCGCAGCTGTTCGACGGCGGCGCGGTCCTGCAGTCGGTGGTGGAGATGCAGAACGGCTACCTGTTGCTGATGCGAGTCGGTGACGGCTCGCATCTGGCCACGCTGGCGTCGACGTCGTGTGACATCGGCCAGATCGGATACGAGATGGCCGTGCTCGTGGAACGGGTGGGCGGCGTCGTCCAGTCGTCGAGACGCGCCCAGTCCATCCAGCACTCGTGAGCCGCAATGGACAGACGCGAGCCGCCGCCGCGACCTGAGGCGAGTCTGGTCCGCCCCTACACTCTGACGGCCGGACGGACCGACACCACCGTCGATCTTCCGCTGGAAGCGCCGGTGCAGACGTTGGAGTCGGCGCTCTTCCACAGATGGCCGACCGACGACATGAGAGGAAGAATCGTCCAACTGTGCACCAAAAGCCCCTCGGTCGCCGAAATCTCGGCTCGGCTGAATCTGCCGCTGGGCGTGACGCGCGTCCTGGTCGGCGATTTGGTGACGGCGGGCTACCTTCGAGTGAGCCCGACCTTGACCGAGCGTTCGACACGCGATGAACGCCGCGAACTCATAGGAAGGACGCTGCGTGGCCTCCGAGCACTCTGAGCGGCGCGACCCGCGACGGGAAACAGTCTCGACGAAGATCGTTGTCGCGGGCGGATTCGGCGCCGGCAAGACGACGTTCGTCGGTGCGGTGTCGGAGATCATGCCGCTGCGCACCGAGGCGATGGTCACCGACGCTTCCGCCGGAGTCGACATGGTGGAGGCCACCCCGGACAAGCGGACCACCACGGTGGCCATGGACTTCGGCCGGATCACCCTGGACGCGGATCTGGTGCTCTACCTGTTCGGTACACCCGGCCAGCGCCGGTTCTGGTTCATGTGGGACGACCTGGTGCGCGGCGCCATCGGAGCGATCATCCTGGTCGACTGCCGGCGCCTGCAGGACAGCTTCGCCGCCGTCGACTTCTTCGAACACCGCAATCTGCCGTTCCTTGTTGCCGTCAACGAATTCGCCGGTGCGCCACAGTATCCGGTCGCCGAAGTACGCAAAGCACTGGCACTGGCCGCACACATCCCGATCATCAGCATCGATGCCCGTGATCGCAGGTCAGCCACCGACGCGCTGATCGCGATCAGCGAATATGCCCTGGCGAGCCTGTCGCCGACCGGCAGCTGACCGCGCAGGCGATCCTCAACGTTTGAGCCGGATGTGCCACCTGATGAAGGCGCCATAGGCGACCGACAGTGCGGCCAGCATGAACATGTCGATCACAAAGATGTGCTTCGAGGGTTGCCACCACCGGTCTTCCGTCGGAATTTGCGGGACTTTCACCAGGTGCGGAAAGTCGACCGACGACGCCCCGGCAGCGAATCCCCAGCGGGCCGGCGTCACAAAGGACAGCTGGTTCAGACCGAGCCGGCCGGTCACCGGGATCCCCATCCCGCCGCAGAGCACCAGTTGGGACATGATCGACACCACCAGCAGCGGCATGATCTGCTCGTTTGATTGCGCAACTGCCGACAGCAGCAGGCCGAGCATCGCCGAGGCGACACAAGTGGCGGCAACGGTGAGGAACAGCGACAACGTGGAGCTGCCGAAGAACGGCGGATCCGCGGTGGGCGCGCCCTTGCCGAGCCGGACGATGATCACCGCGATCCCCGCCTGGAGGGTCGCGAACACGGAGAAAACGACGACCTTTGCCAGCAGGTAGGCCGTGGTGGACAGGCCGACCGCCTGTTCTCGGCGGAAGATCGGGCGTTCGCCGATCAGGTCGCGGATCGTCAACGCGGTGCCCATGAACACCGCCCCGATACAGAGCAGCACCAGAATGTACTGCGGCTGAGTGGGCGCGAGGCCTTGCGGGTCAGCAACACCGAGTCCCGGTTTGTGCCCTTTGACGGTCAGCGTCAGCGCTCCCATCAGGAACGGCAACACCGCCAGGAACACCGTGTAGCCACGGTCGGAGATGACGAGCCGTACCTGACGTCGGGCAATCGTGGACAGCTGCCGCCATAGGTCGGTGTGGACCGGCTCACCCAAGTCACCTGGCGCCTCCTGACGCCCGCCCGCTTGGGACGGCAGCTTGTCACCTTTCCTCTCGATGAAGCGGCGGTTGGCTTCGTCGGGGTCGGCGCCCACCTTGGCGAAGATGTCGGCCCAGTTCGTGGTTCCCAACGCCGACTCGACTTGGCTGGGCGGGCCGCAGAACGCCGTCTTGCCGCCCGGCGCCACCAGCAGGATCTGGTCGCAGACGTCAAGGTAGGACACCGAGTGGGTGACCACCAGCACCGTGCGGCCGGCCTCGGCCAGCGACTGCAGCATGAGCATGACCTGACGGTCCAGCGCCGGGTCCAGCCCGGAGGTCGGCTCGTCGAGGATCAGCAGTGAGGGCTGGGTGAGCAGTTCCAGCGCCACCGAGGCGCGTTTGCGTTGGCCACCGGACAGCTTGTCCACCCGGGTGTCGCCGTGCTTGGACAGGTCGAGTTCCTCGAGCACCCCGGCGACGACCTGGGCGCGCTCCTCTTTGCTGGTGTCCGGGGGGAGTCGCAGCTCGGCGGCATAGCCCAGTGCCTGGTTGACGGTGAGTTGGCGGTGCACGACGTCGTCCTGCGGAACCATCCCGATCCGGCTACGCATCGTCGCGTACTCGCGGTGGATATCGTGTCCCTCGAAGGTGATCGTGCCCTGGCTGGGATTGGTATATCCGGCAATGAGCCGAGACAGGGTGGTCTTGCCCGCGCCGGATCCACCGATGATCGCGGTCAGCGTGCCGGGCCGCGCGGTGAACGAGACGTTGTCGATCAGTTCCTTGCCGTCGATCCTGAAGTGAACCCCGTTCACCTCCAGGCCGCCAGTCTTTGTTGCGGCCTCGGTACGCCGGACCAGCTGGCCGTCGGTGAAGACCAGGTCGATGTTGCCGATCGTGACCACGTCGCCCTCAGTCAGCACCGCCGAGCCGACCCGGACGCCGTTGACGAACGTGCCGTTGATGCTGCGGGCGTCGCGGATCTCGGTGCCCAGCGGCGACTGCACCAGGAACGCATGGTGGCGCGACGCCAGCACGTCCTGGATGACGATGTCGTTGTCGTTGGCGCGTCCGATGGTGGCCGAACCGGCCGGCTTCTCCAGCGCCGCGGCTCCCGGCAGGAAAGCCTGGAACATCTTGGTCGCCAGGTTCGCCACCTCGGGAGGCTTGCTGGCCGCCGGCGCCATCTGGGTGCGTGGTTGTGGTGGCGGCAGCGGTGGCTGCTGCCGCGGCGGCGGCGGGGCACTCGGATAACCCGCCCGCTGACCGGCGCTGTTCTGGTACATCGGCTGCGGCGGGGGACCGGGATGAGACGGGCCGGGCGGGTGTGGCCGCATCCCGGGAGACTGCGCAATGTGTGGTGCGCTGCCTCCCCGCGCCGGCTGCGGCTGCGACGGCCGCGGTGGCGGCTGAACGACTCGCATCGACGCCGTCTGTGGCGGGCGGCCGGCCATCCCGGCGTGTCGTCCGACTTCGAAGATCAGCCGCGGCCCGTCCGGATTGCCGATGTTGACCGTCTGGCCGTCGTGGATGTCGACCACCGGGACTCGGCGTCCGTTGACGAATGTTCCGTTCAACGAACCGTTGTCGATCGCCAGCCACCGGCCCTGGTCGAACCGCAGCAACAGATGCGCGCGCGAAATCAGCGGATGCGTGATGCGCATGTCGGCGCGAAGGTCGCGACCGACGACCACGTCATGGCCCGCCGCGAAAGTACGTTCGGATCCGTCGTATCGAACCGTCAGCGCGGGCGGTGCTGATTGATTCATCGAGACAACTGTAGCCGGTTGATTCACCGAACCGACTGTATGCGTTGTGGCGCCGGGCGGTGCAAGACGCGGTGCGCTGGCCCTACCCGACCGGCAATCGGTCCGGTGCGCCGGTCACTACGCAACGGGTGCGGCTGTAGATCGTCGGCATGCATTGGTTGCAGTGCGTGCATGCCGAATGCACAGCGTGCTCGTCGCGGATCCGGTTGACCAAGTCCGGCTCGGCCAGCAGCGCGCGGGCCATCGCGACGAAGTCGAATCCTTCGGACATCGCCAACTCCATCGTTTCCCGATTGGTGATGCCCCCGAGCAAGATCAGCGGCATGGACAGCTCGGCGCGGAACAGCCGGGCGTCTCGCAGCAGATACGCGTCGCGATAGGGATATTCGCGGAGGAACTTGTGACCGGTCATCCGCATCCCCCAGCGCAGCGGCGGCTTGAAGGCACCGGCGAATTCCTTGATCGGGGCGTCGCCCCGGAATAGATACATCGGGTTGACCAGTGAGCTGCCGGCAGTGAGCTCGAGCGCATCCAGCCCGCCGTCGTCCTGCAACCACGTGGCCGTGGTCAGCGCCTCTTCGAGCGTGATGCCGCCACGCACCCCGTCGGCCATGTTGAGTTTGGCGGTCACCGCGATCTGCTGATCGACGGCGCGGCGAACGGCCAGCACCAACCCGCGCGCGACCTTGGCCCGGTTCTCCAGCGATCCCCCGAACTCGTCGGCGCGGCGGTTGATCAGTGGGCTGAGAAATGAACTGGCCAAATAGTTGTGGCCCAAATGGATTTCGACGGCGTCGAATCCCGCGTCGACGGCGAGCCGGGCAGCGTTGGCGTGCGCAGCGATGACGCCGTCGATGTCGTCGCGGGTGGCCTTCTTGGCGAAGCGCATCCCGATCGGGTTGAAGAACCGTACCGGCGCCAGCGCACGGGCCTTGTTGGAGCGAGCGTCGGCCACCGGGCCGGCGTGCCCGATCTGTGCGCTCACCGCGGCACCCTCGGCGTGCACGGTCTCGGTGAGCCGGCGCAACCCGGCGAGGGCCTCCGGGCGCATCCAGATCTGGTTGCCGCCGGTGCGACCGCCGGGGGAGACCGCGCAGTAGGCCACCGTCGTCATGCCGACCCCGCCGGCCGCCGGCAACCGGTGGTATTCGATCAGATCGTCGGTCACCAGCGCGTCGGGTGTGCGGGACTCGAACGTCGCCGCTTTGATGATGCGGTTACGCAGTGTCAGCGGACCGAGTTTGGCGGGGGCGAACACGTCCGGGGCGGGCATACCGGCAGCTTAACGCGGGCTCCGCCGAGCATGAAACACTGTCAGGCGTGGCTGCGAACATACTGGACGGCAAAGCAACACGCGACGAAATCTTCGTCGACCTCAAGCAGCGGGTGGCCGCACTGACGGCCGCGGGACGCACCCCCGGCTTGGGCACCATCCTGGTCGGCGACGATCCCGGCTCGCAGGCTTACGTGCGGGGCAAGCATTCCGACTGTGCCAAGGTCGGCATCACCTCGATCCGCCGTGACCTGCCCGCTGATGTCAGCCAGGCCAAGCTCGACGAGACGATCGATGAGCTCAACGCCAACCCCGAATGCACCGGCTACATCGTGCAATTGCCGCTGCCCAAGCACTTGGACGAGAACGCCGCATTGGAGCGGGTCGGCCCCGATAAGGACGCCGACGGGCTGCACCCCACCAACCTGGGCCGCCTCGTGCTCAACACACCAGGGCCGCTGCCATGTACGCCGCGTGGCATCGTGCATCTGCTCCGGCGCTACGACGTGCCGATCGCCGGCGCGCACGTGGTCGTGATCGGCCGCGGTGTGACCGTCGGCCGGCCGTTGGGCCTGCTGCTGACCCGGCGCTCGGAAAATGCCACAGTAACGTTGTGCCACACCGCGACTCGTGACCTGGCCGGGCTGACCCGACAGGCGGACATCATCGTGGCCGGCGTCGGCGTGCCGCATCTGCTGACCGCCGACATGGTGCGACCGGGCGCCGCCGTCATCGACGTCGGGGTCAGCCGCACCGACGACGGGCTGGTCGGCGACGTGGCACCGGATGTGTGGGAGGTCGCCGGTCACGTGTCGCCGAATCCCGGTGGCGTCGGCCCGCTGACCAGGGCTTTCCTGCTGACCAACGTCGTCGAATTGGCCGAGGCTGCGTCGTGAGCGTGTCGGACCGGACCCGCATGATCTTCGCCGCCCAGTGGCCGATCGTGCTGGTCGTGCTGATCTTCGTCGTCGCGTTCGCGCTGGCCGCCGCCAACTTCTGGCGTCGCGGCGCACTGCTGATCGGCATCGGTGTGGGAGCGGCGGCGGTGCTGCGACTAGTGCTGTCCGAGGACCGCGCCGGGCTTTTGGTGGTGCGCAGCAAGGGAACTGACTTTGCCACCACGGCGGTGGTGGCGACCGCGATGGTCTACATCGCGTCGACGATCGACCCGCTGGGGACAGGTTAGAGAGCCGGCATCCCCGGCAGCTGCGGCAAGTTCGGCATGTTGCCGTCAGCCAGCGACGCCATCATCGACGGGCAGTACATCGATATCGCGATGCTGGTGAACAACTGCGCCATGCCCGGCGACATGCCGTTGTTGCCGACCACGTTCGACGCCGCAGAGGCGAACGTTCCGCCCGGCTGAGCCAGCATGGGGCAGATGGACTGACCGAGCTCAGCTGTGCTGCCGGGATCTCCGTAATTGACGCCCGCGCCGTTGAGCGCGGAAAGGAAGCTGTCATCGATCGAGTCGGCCTGTGCCGGCGCCGCCAACGCCGCAGCGGCGATCAGCCCGGTGGATATCGCTAGCGCGATTCTGTTGCGACAGCTGTTCAATGCCGGCATGTTCCGCTCCTCACTCAAGTCGCTCCCAGGAACAGTGGGCTACGACAGTCACATTCACGACGCGATGAGGTCAAGGTTTGAACACTATGCGTCTGTTGGGGGCTCGAGTTCGAGCGCGGCCGCGACGATCGGCTTCGCCCAGTCGGGCGTTGACGCCAGGTCGTCGGGACCGATGATACGTCCCTGCTTGACATGCAGCACAAGCCGCGGCTGCGGTGCTTGCCCGGCGGCCGGGTCGGCTTGCGTCGAGTTGTCGTAGACGCGCAACTCAGTGAGCGTGGGCAGCAGACGCACCAGGTTGAGTCGGCTGTGCCGGTAGCGCCGCCGGATGTCGGCGTCGGGAATGTCGTGGCCGCCGCCACGAACTCGCTGCCGGACCCGCTCGACGTGCGCGTCGGCGCTGGACAGCCCGACGTAGAAGACACGTACCTCGATTCCCTGCGACGCGGCGTCGGCGATCAGCCGGGCCATCGTGTTCCCGCCCAGTGTGGTCTCGATCGCGAAATCGAGGTGTTCCCGAATCACCCTCTCCAGCAAGCGTTTTCCCTGCTGCCACGCAAGCGAGTTGGCGCTGGCTTGGTCCAGGCTCGAGTCCGCCGCCCGCACTGCGCGCGCCGCCTCGTCGGGATTGAAGTAGTCCGCTCCGGCGGCGCGTATTGCCGCACCGCCGATACTGCTCTTACCCGCGCCGTTGACACCCGCGAGCACGTACAACCGAGCCGGCGGCGCACCGTCGTTGCTGGCCACTCGGTGATTAGTGCCGCGGCTTTTCGCGGGCGGCCCGCACCGCGGCGCGGCCCAGCTGCGCAGGCGAGGCGTCGAATGCGGCCGCGATCGCCGCCTTGCTCTGCGGCCGCTGCATACGGTCGAGCAAGTCGTCGAAACGGTCGCTCAACTCATCGAGGGCGGGCTCGTGCGAGCGGGTCAGTGCTTCGAATTCAGCCACCGACAACAGCACCGCCTTGGGCGTGTTGTGCTTAGTGATCGCAACGGCACCGGAGAGCGCGGCTTCCTCGAAGACAGCTCCGAACTGATTCTTGAACCGGGTGGCCGCGACCGTCGGCAAATCGACCAGTTTGCCGTCACGATTACGGAAGGTCAGGGTGGTCATGGCGCCTCCCTTTCGTTCGTAGGCCCGAGTCTAGCCAATACAGCCATTATAGCCAATTTGGCTAGTTAGCCCGACACGTCGTTCAGGTCGACGAATATCGCTCTTTCGTCGCCGACAATTCGGAGATGACACCTTCCAGGCCGTGCCGTGCCGCGTGAGATCTCGCGGCAGACGTTTCTGCGAGGTGCGGTCGGAGCGTTAGCCGCCGGCGCAGTCTTCGGATCGGGTCGAGTCGGCTCGGTCCGGGCCGGTGCAGAGCCGGCCGCCTCGGGCTGGGAGGGCCTTGCCAGCGCACTCGGCGGACACGTGCTCACACCCGGTGACGGTGGCCAATTCGCAACGGCCAAGCAGGTATTCAATACCAACTACAACGGCTCGACGCCGGCGGCCATCGTCACACCGACGACGGCGGCAGATGTGCAAAAGGCGATGGCATTCGCCACCGCCCACAACCTCAAGGTCGCTCCGCGCAGTGGCGGGCACTCGTATGTGGGCGCCTCCACGGCCAACGGGACCATGGTGCTGGACCTGCGTCAACTGCCCGGGGGAATCAATTACGACGCCGCCACCGGGCAGGTCACCGTCGCGCCGGCGACCAGTCTGTACGCGCTGCATGAGGCGCTGGCCGCAGCGGGCCGCGGGATCGCGACGGGCACCTGCCCGTCGGTCGGCACCGCCGGGCATGCCCTGGGCGGCGGGCTGGGCGCTCAATCGCGCCACGCGGGATTGATGTGTGACGCGTTGACCTCGGCGTCGGTGGTGCTGCCCAGCGGTGAGGCGGTCACCGCGTCTGCCGCCAACCACCCCGATCTGTTCTGGGCGTTGCGGGGCGGCGGTGGCGGCAACTTCGGGGTGACAACCTCGCTGACCTTCGCCACGTTCCCCACGGGCGACGTCGACGCGGTGAACCTCACTTTTCCGCCGCAGGCATTCGCACAGGTTCTGCTCGGTTGGCAGAAATGGCTGAGTACGGCCGATCGCAGCAGTTGGGCACTGGCCGACAGCACCACCGACGCGATGGGTACGCACTGTCGCATCCTCGCGACCTGCCCGGCCGGGTCGGGCAGCAGTGTCGCCGCCGCGATCACGTCAGCTGTCGGAGTACAACCGACCGGTACCGAGAACCACACGTTCAACTATCTGGACCTGGTGCGGTATCTGGCCGTCGGGAACCTCAACCCGTCGCCGCTCGGATATGTCGGCGGATCCGACGTCTTCCCGACCATCAACGCCGGGGCCGCTCAGGGGATCGCCGCGGCGGTGGACGCCTTTCCGCGTGGGGCGGGCCGCATCTTGGCGATCATGCACGCGCTCGACGGGGCGCTCGCCACCGTGGCGCCGGGAGCTACCGCCTTCCCGTGGCGCCGGCAGTCCGCGCTGGTGCAGTGGTACGTCGAAACATCCGGTTCCCCGTCGGCTGCCACCAGCTGGCTGGCCACGGCACACCAAGCGGTGCAATCGTATTCGGTCGGCGGCTACGTGAACTACATCGAGGTGGGCCAACCGCCGTCGCGCTATTTCGGCCCGAACCTGCCCCAGCTAAGCGCCGTACGGCAAAAATACGATCCCAACCGAATTATGTTCTCGGGCTTGAATTTCTGAACCCTCGAACGTCGACTCGTTGTGCCGCAAACCGCGAATTCGCCCAACAACTCGACGCTCGGCGCACGTTCAGGACAGCGTGGCGCGTACGCAGACCGTCACGTACGGCAGCGCGAGGCCACTTGCGCTCGCCAGCGCGGGATGCGTGGCCAGCAATTCGCGTACCTCATCGAGCGTCTTGCTGCGCACCTCGGTCGGCGAGGTGATGCAGTAGCTGCGAGACGCCACCAGGTCGATAAGAGCTTGCGGCGTCAGGTAACTCGTCCACTCGACCTGATGACGCTGCAAGTCCGTGAAGGGCCCGGGCAACGTCACCTTGTCGCGGACCGGGTCGCCGTCGCGTCCGATGATGCGACCCAGCTCGCGCACCCAGCCGAGCCGCTCGTCGCGGGTGTTCCACACCAGGGCCAGTCGCCCGCCGGGTCGCAGCACCCGGGCCACTTCCGGAATCGCTCGTGCCGGGTCGAACCAATGCCACGCCTGGGCGACTAGCACCGCGTCAACGCTGTTGTCCGCCAGCGGAATCTCTTCGGCCGTACCCAGCAATGCCGGGGTGTCCGGCAACGAGTTGCGCAGCACCTCCAACATTTCAGCGATCGGATCCACCGCCACCACGGCCAAGCCGCGCTCAACCAGCCGAGTGGTCAGTTTGCCGGTCCCCGCGCCAAGGTCGAGCACATCACGGGCCTCAGCCGGCAGCAGCCAGTCGATGGCCTCCGGCGGATAGGACGGACGGCCCCGCTCGTAGGCGGCCGCTTCGGCGCCGAACGACAGCGAACGGGCTTGCCCGGAGCGGGTCACCGCCGGCGCACACCTTCGCCGGCAGCGATATCCAGCGTCCGTCGCACCAATTCGCCGACGGCTTCGGATTCCACCAAAAAGCCGTCGTGTCCGTAGATCGAGTCGATGACCTCTAGCCCATTGCATCCCGGCATCAGGGCGGCCAGTTCTTCCTGGAGCCGTAGTGGGAAGAGCCGGTCGGAAGTAATTCCCCCGATCACTACCGGCACCGGACAGCCGCGCAGTGCCTCGGCGACCCCACCGCGGTTGCGGCCGACGTCGTGTCCAATCATCGCGTGGGTCAAGGCCACGTAGCTCCCGGCGTCGAATCGGGCGACCAACTTGCTGCTCTGATACTCCAAATAGCCTTGCACGGAGTAACGACCGCCCGTCGCCGGATCTTCGCCGCTCTGAGCGTCATTGGCGAAGCGGGTGTCCAACTCGAGCTCGCCCCGGAAAGCCAGGTGCGCAAATTGGCGGGCGATCGCCAGTCCGACGTCGGGTGTGCGGCCGGTGCCGTAATAGTCACCGCCCTGCCAGTTCGGGTCGGCCTCGATCGCTGCGAGTTGGCTGACCTGGGTGCCTATCTCGTCGGCAGTGCTACGCGCACCCACCGCCAATAGCAACGCGGACGCAACCTCGTCGGGGTGGCCGATAATCCATTCCAGCGCCCGTGCGCCGCCCATCGATCCGCCGACGACGGCGGCAACTTTGGTGATGCCCAATGCGGCCAACGCCGCGATGTCTGCCTCCACCTGATCGCGAATCGTGACACGCGGAAACCGTGAGCCCCAGGGTTTTCCGTCGCGAGCCAGTGAGCTGGGCCCGGTTGAGCCGCGGCAGCCGCCCAGCACGTTGGTGGACAGTGCGCACCAACGATTGGTGTCGATCGGCGCACCCGGCCCGGCGACACCGTCCCACCAGCCCGGCGTAGGCTGCCCGGGCCCGGCGGGGCCGGTGATGTGCGAATCGCCGGTGAGTGCGTGCAACACCACCACGACGTTGTCGCGTGTCGGCGACAGCTCTCCCCACCGCTGCACGGCGATCTGAACGTCGTCGAGCACCACGCCGCTTTCCAGCGTCAGCGAACCGATGTCAACGACGCCGAGCTCCCCTTCGGCGGGAAGCGCTTGAGTTGGCACGTCGAAGATTGTCACCCAAACCTCCTCAGAATGCCGCCACCGCGTGCGGGTCGCCCGCGTCGGCGGCACCGAATTTGCGAGCCGCAGCGAAGCCGAGTTGCAAGTCGGCCAGGATGTCGTCGATACCCTCGATCCCGACGGCCAACCGCACCAGCCCCGGGCTGACGCCGCTCGACAGCTGCTCGTCGGGACTGAGTTGGGAGTGGGTCGTCGATGCCGGATGGATCACCAGCGAACGCACATCCCCGATATTGGCGACGTGGCTGTGCAGTTGCAGCGCATTGACAAACGCCTTGCCTGCCTCGACGCCGCCGGCCAACTCGAAGGCCAGCACTGCGCCGGTTCCTCTGGGCGCCAGCTTCTGTCCCAGCTCGTACCACGGCGAGCTCGGCAGCCCGGCGTAGTTGACCGACACCACGTCGTCATGACCGGCCAAAAACTCTGCGACCCGCTTGGCGTTGGCGACGTGACGCTCCATGCGCAGACTCAAGGTTTCCAGTCCCTGCGCGACCAGGAAAGCGTTGAACGGCGAGGCCGCAGAACCGTAGTCGCGCAGCAGTTGTACCCGAGCTTTGAGCGCGAACGCGGGCGGTCCCAATTCCGCGTACACCACGCCGTGGTAGCTGGGATCGGGCGTGGTGAAGTCGGGAAAACGGCCGCCCGTCCAATCGAAGGTGCCACCGTCGACGATGACCCCGGCGATCGCGGCGCCATGCCCACCCAGGTACTTGGTGGCCGAATGCACCACGATGTCGGCGCCCTGGGCGATCGGCTGGATCAGGTAAGGGGTGGCGACGGTGTTGTCGACGATCAGCGGCAGCCCGTTCTGGTGGGCAATAGCGGCCACGCCCGGGGTATCCAGCACGTCGATCTGCGGGTTGGAGATCGTCTCGGCGAAGAACGCCTTGGTGTTGGGCCGGATCGCCGAACGCCAGGACTCCAGGTTGTCGGGTTCGTCGATGAAGGTGACCTCGACGCCGATCTTGGCGAGCGAATAGTGGAACAGGTTGTAGGTGCCGCCGTAGAGCCGCGGACTGGAGACGATGTGGTCACCGGCGCCGGCCAGGTTCAGCAGCGCGAACGTCGACGCCGCTTGACCGGAGGCCAGGAACAGTGCGGCCACCCCGCCTTCGAGCGCGGCGATGCGCTGCTCGACGACGTCGGCGGTCGGGTTCATGATCCGGGTGTAGATGTTTCCCGGGACCTCCAGCCCGAACAGCGCCGCCGCGTGTGCGGTGTCGTCGAAGGTGAAGGAGGTGGTCTGGTAGATCGGCAGGGCGCGTGCATGGGTGGTGGGGTCCGGCCGCTGCCCGACATGGACTTGTTTGGTCTCGAACGACCAATGCGCGGTCGGATCGTTGTCGTCGTTCTCGTCAGCGCTCATCTGCATGCTTTCTGTCAACGGCTTGCTTGCTTGGGGGCGGTTGCTCGTCGGCGCCCGAGACGCCATCCGGAGAAGACGTCAACCGGCAGCCATTCGGTCAGCAACTGTGAGTCACGATGGGCCAGCCCCAATAGGCGTGCATCAGGTTTCCCTGTCTACTCGGGGGGCCCGTCACGGCGGACCCGCGCTTGCCGCGTAGCCGGTTGTGGCTACTCAACCTGGTCATCACCCGGGGCACCCCACCGCGGTTGGAGGGTTGCCGGCCAGCAAGCCGGGGCTTGAACGCTGGCACTCATGACCGACCTGAAGCTTATCGCACGTCGGCGAGAGGCCGCCACCTGACTCGCCGACGATGCAGACCGCCCCTTTAGGGCTGTCGATTAGCGGGTACGCGATACTGGCAGCCACCGTGACAACGCCGATCCGTTGACAATCTGACCTGAGACGCCGGGAGACAGACCGTGTGCGCCGAACAGCCGACCATCATCTACACGCTGACCGACGAGGCGCCGTTGTTGGCGACGTATGCCTTTTTGCCGATCGTGCGCGCGTTTGCCGAACCGGCGGGCATCAAGATCGAAGCCAGTGACATCTCGGTGGCGGCACGCATCTTGGCCGAGTTCCCCGATTACCTCACCGAAGAGCAGCGCGTGTCCGACAACCTCGCCGAACTCGGCCGGCTGACGCAGCTACCCGACACCACCATCATCAAGCTGCCGA
The DNA here is from genome assembly GCF_059812585.1 of Mycobacterium sp. NGS48. Lineage (NCBI taxonomy): Bacteria > Bacillati > Actinomycetota > Actinomycetes > Mycobacteriales > Mycobacteriaceae > Mycobacterium > Mycobacterium sp. NGS48. Next base: position 16,188 of record NZ_JCALCY010000015.1, on the reverse strand, counting down.
ACATCAGCGCCTCGGTGCCGCAACTGGTGGCCGCGATCAAAGAGCTGCAGGGTAAGGGATTCAAGGTTCCGGATTACCCGGAGAATCCGAAAATCGATCGGGAAAGGGAGCTGAAAAAGCGTTACGCCAAGGTCTTGGGCAGTGCGGTGAATCCGGTGCTGCGGGAAGGTAACTCGGATCGCCGTGCGCCCAAGGCGGTCAAGGAATTCGCGCGTAAGCACCCGCACAGCATGGGCGAGTGGTCGATGGCATCGCGCACTCACGTGGCGACCATGCGCCACGGCGACTTCTATCACGGCGAGAAGTCGATGACGCTGGACCGTGCGCGCGACGTGAAGATGGAGCTGGTGACCAACAGCGGCGAGACGATCGTGCTCAAGCCGAAGGTGTCACTGGCCGAGGGCGACATCATCGACAGCATGTTCATGAGCGTCAGAGCTCTGCGCGAGTTCTACGAGGAACAGATGGAGGATGCGCGCAAGACCGGCGTGATGTTCTCCCTGCATGTCAAGGCGACGATGATGAAGGTCAGCCACCCCATCGTGTTCGGCCATGCGGTCAAGGTCTTCTACTCCGACGCGTTCGCCAAGCATCAGAAGCTGTTCGACGAGCTGGGTGTCAACGTCAACAACGGCCTGGTTGACCTCTACAACAAGATCGAGTCGCTGCCCGCGTCGCAGCACGACGAAATCATTCGCGACCTGCACGCCTGCCACGAGCACCGGCCGGAGTTGGCCATGGTCGACTCGGCCAAGGGAATCTCGAACTTCCACTCACCCAGCGACGTGATCGTGGACGCCTCGATGCCGGCGATGATTCGCGCCGGCGGCAAGATGTACGGCGCCGACGGACGGCAAAAGGACACCAAGGCGGTCAACCCCGAGTCCACGTTCGCCCGTATCTACCAGGAGATCATCAACTTCTGTAAGACCAACGGCGCTTTCGATCCGGCGACGATGGGCACCGTTCCCAATGTCGGTCTGATGGCGCAGCAGGCCGAGGAATACGGGTCGCACGACAAGACATTCGAGCTATCCCAAGGCGGCGTCGCCAATATCGTGGACCTCGCCACCGGCGAAGTACTGCTGTCGCAGAACGTGGAAGCCGGCGACATCTGGCGGATGCCGATCGTGCGGGACGCGCCGATCCGCGACTGGGTGAAACTGGCCGTCACCCGTGCCCGTAACTCCGGCATGCCGGTGCTGTTTTGGCTGGACCCCTACCGGCCACACGAAAACGAACTGATCAAAAAGGTCAGGACGTATCTGAAGGATCACGACACCGAGGGCCTCGACATTCAGATCATGTCGCAGGTTCGTTCCATGCGGTACACCCTGGAACGGCTGATTCGCGGGCTGGACACCATCGCCGCGACCGGCAACATCCTGCGCGACTACCTGACCGACCTGTTTCCGATCCTGGAGTTGGGTACCAGCGCCAAGATGCTGTCCATCGTCCCGCTGATGGCCGGCGGCGGAATGTACGAAACCGGAGCGGGCGGGTCGGCGCCCAAGCACGTCAAGCAACTGGTGGAGGAGAATCACCTGCGCTGGGATTCGCTGGGCGAGTTCCTGGCACTGGGCGCCAGCCTGGAGGATATGGGCGCCAAGATCGGTAACGAGCGCGCCGAGATTCTGGGCAAGGCGCTGGATGCCGCGATCGGAAAGCTGCTGGACAACAACAAGAGCCCGTCGCGCAAGACCGGTGAGCTCGACAACCGCGGCAGCCAGTTCTACCTGGCCATGTACTGGGCGCAAGAGTTGGCGGCCCAGAACGATGACGAGGATCTGCGGAAGCACTTCACCGCACTGGCCGATGCCCTGAAGGAAAACGAAGACGTCATCATTGCCGAACTGGCCGAGGCGCAGGGCGAGGCGGTCGACATCGGCGGCTACTACGCGCCGGATCGCGACAAGACGACCGCGGTGATGCGCCCGAGTAAAACACTCAACGCCGCACTCGACGCCCAGGTCACGACCGCCTGAATCCAGATTGTTCAGAACAGTCCGGTCCGGGGCACCCCTTGTAGTGTTGGGTCGAGAGTGGTTGCTCACCCGCAGGCTCACCAGGTTGCCCACAAGGCGGCGTTAATCGTCGGCTAGGAGGATCGGACTCAGATGCCCAGCGGCGGAAAGATCAAAGTCAAAGGCACGGTAGTAGAGCTCGACGGTGACGAGATGACACGCGTCATCTGGCAGTGGATCAAGGATTTGCTGATCTTTCCGCACCTCGACATCGACCTGGATTATTACGACCTGGGCGTCGAGCACCGCGACGACACCTACGACCAGGTGACGATCGACTCCGCCTATGCCATCAAGAAGCACGGCGTCGGCGTCAAGTGCGCCACCATCACCCCCGACGAGGCCCGCGTCAAGGAGTTCGACCTCAAGACCATGTGGTCGTCGCCGAACGGAACGATCCGGAACATTCTGGGCGGCACGATATTTCGCGAGCCGATCATGATTTCGAACATCCCGCGGCTGGTCCCGGGTTGGAAGAAGCCGATTATCATCGGCCGGCACGCTTTTGGCGACCAGTATCGTGCGACGAACTTCAAAGTGGACCGCCCCGGCACCGTCACGCTGACCTTCACGCCCAACGACGACAGCGAGCCGGTTGTGCAGGAAATGGTGAGCATTCCCGAAGACGGCGGTGTCGTGATGGGGATGTACAACTTCAAGGAATCGATCCAGGACTTCGCCCGCACATCGTTTGCCTATGGCCTGCAAGAGAACTACCCGGTGTACCTGTCGACCAAGAACACCATTCTCAAGTCTTATGACGGCATGTTCAAAGACGAGTTCCAGCGCATCTACGACGAGGAGTTCAAGGACAAGTTCGAAGAAGCCGGACTGACCTACGAGCACCGGTTGATCGACGACATGGTGGCGGCCTGCCTGAAGTGGGAGGGCGGCTATGTGTGGGCCTGCAAGAACTACGACGGCGACGTGCAATCCGACGCGGTGGCGCAGGGCTACGGCTCACTCGGGCTGATGACGTCGGTGCTGATGACCGCCGACGGTAAGACGGTCGAGGCCGAAGCCGCGCATGGCACCGTCACGCGGCATTTTCGTCAGTACCAGGAAGGCAAGCCGACCTCCACCAATCCGATCGCCTCGATCTTCGCGTGGACCCGGGGGCTGCAGCACCGCGGCAAGCTGGACAACACCCCCGAGGTCAGCGACTTCGCCCAAAAGCTGGAAGACGTCGTCGTCACCACCGTTGAGGGCGGCCAGATGACCAAGGACCTCGCACTGCTGATCGGCAAGGATCAAGACTGGCAGACCAGCGAGGAGTTCCTCAACACGATCGCCGAGAACCTGGACAAGGCCCTCAGCTGATTGCTCAGCTCGACCTGATCTCGCGGATCGGCGGGCTGTATTGGTCGAGGAAGTCGGTGATGACTTCGGTGACACGGCCGGGCGCCTCGAACATCGGGATGTGACCCACACCGTCGAGCTCAGTCACCTGCGTGCGCTTGGGAAGTTGGGCCCTGAAGTACCGGTGGGATCTCGGCCCCGGAAAGACCCGGTCCTTTTCGCAGATGACCAAATGGGCGGGAACGGCGGTTTGCGCCAAGTCCGCCAGTCCGGGCATCAACAGCGCTTTGATCAGCAGCTGGAAGTAGGCCGGGCAGTGCGCAACGTCGTCGATGATCGCCCGCAGTTCGCTTTCGCTGACGCCGTCCGGTGATCCACTGACCGGCAGGGTGGCCAGCCGGCGGCTGAACGGCAGCTGCAATGCGCGCGGCCCGAGCCAGCGCGCCAGCGCCCATACCGGCATGCCCATCACGAACTTGGCGATCACCTCGAACTTGGTCGGGCTCCACCGCGTCCATCCGCCCGCCGGGGCGATGCCGGTGACCGTGCGGGCCCGGCCCCGGCTCTCCAGTTCGAACGCCACCCAGCCGCCCAGCGAGTTGCCGACGATGTGGGCGGTGTTCCAGCCCAGCTCGTCGAGTTGCCGCTCCACGTGATCGGCCAGTACCTCCGAGCTCAGAAACCAGGTACCCGAGTAGGGCCCGCCGTTGTGGCCGGCCATCGTCGGGGCGAACACCTCGTAGCGGCCGGTGTCGGCCAATTGCTGCGCGACGGTCTGCCACACCAACTGCGAGATCAGAAAGGGATGTAACAGCAGGACCGGTTCTCCGGTGCCCAGATGAATTGGCGCGCGCATACGCCGACACTATGGCGATACCGCCGGTACTGCAATTGGGGTCATTGGAATGGTCTATCGCCGCCGTCATGCGACCGATTCGCGAATGGCGGGATTGGCGTGCCATAATCCGCCGGTAAGGCGACGACGTTGCAGGAAGCCGGTGTGAGTCCGGCGCGGTCCCGCCACTGTCATCGGGGAGCGACCCTCATCCGCCACGGCTGCGAGCTGGAAGGCGAGGCGAGCAACGATCCGAGAGCCAGGACACTCGCGTCGTCGCATCCTGCTACCCGGGGCGGTGTACCCCGAGAGAGCTGACGAACCTCCATGCCATGCATGTCAGGGCCGGCCGTCGCGGCTGCCCATTTCGCTAAATCCACTGCGATTCCAGGCAGCTGGCGTTGACCGCGCCGATTTGGATGGCCGCACCGCCGGAAGTGCATTCGACGCTGCTCTCCAGCGGTCCCGGTCCCGGCTCGCTGCTGGCCGCCGCGACGGCATGGAATTCGCTGGGCACCGAATACCTCGACGCGGCCGACGAACTCACCGCGTTGTTGGGAGCGGTGCAAGCCGGGACCTGGGACGGCCCGACGGCCGCAAGCTACGTGGCCGCACACGCGCCGTATCTGGCGTGGCTGACGCAAGCCGCCACCGACAGCGCCGTCAGAGCGGCCCGGCATGAAACCGCGGCCACCGCCTACATCAGCGCGCTGGGGGCCATGCCGACGCTGGCCGAACTGGCCGCCAACCACGCCGCCCACGCGGCGTTGGTGGCGACGAATTTCTTCGGTGTCAACGCGATTCCGATCGCGCTGAACGAGGCCGACTATGTGCGGATGTGGATTCAGGCCGCCACCGTGATGAGCACCTATCAAACCGTCGCCACCGCGGCAGTGACGGCATCACCACAAACCACGCCGGCACCGCAGATCATGAAGGCCGACACCTCGGCGGCCACTGCCGATCAGCCGTCACCGTTGCCCCCCGACCGTCAGGACGACGTCCTGGATTGGCTGAACAACAGCGGGTTCACCGACTTCTACAACAGGGTCTTCCAACCGCTCATCGACGGTCTGATGAGCGATCCGTTCTTCCAGAACATGTTCGCCGGGTTTGATCCCTGGCTGCCGATACTCGGAAATCCGCTTACCTACCTCAACCCGGCCAATATCGCGTTCGCTCTCGGCTATCCGATGGACATCGGTACCTACGTTGCCCTGCTGTCGCAAACCTTCGGATTCATCGGGGCGGATCTCGCCGCTGCCTTCGCGACCGGTAACCCCGCGACGATCGCTTTCACCATTCTGTTCACCACCGTCGAAGCGATCGGCACGATCATCACCGACACCATCGCGCTGCTCAAGACTTTGCTGGAGACGACCCTGCTCCCGGTTTTTCTGCCGCTGCTGACCCTCCCGCTGATTCCGCTGGTGGCTGCCCCCATGTTGCTGGGCGGCGCCGTGGGCTTGGCGGGTTTGCACCTGCACGGCATCCCGGTGATGCCCGTCATCCCGGCCCCGCCGCCCCTGGCATTGGCACTGGCGCCGACCCCGCCTCCCGTCCCGGCTCCGGCACCCGCGCCGGCCCCGGCTGCGGCGCCGGCGACCGCCCCTGCGCCGCCGGCACCGGTGGCTCCGCCGCCGGCGCCGGCGGCGCCACCGGTGGGTCTGACCATGGACGGATTGGCCTACATGCTCGGTGGACTGACCGCCGATGCGCGGCGGGCGGCCGGCGCCAGCGCCCGCCGAAAGAAGGCGCGGCATGCCCTGGTAGCCCAGCCCGCGGCGGCTGCGGCAGCTATGGAGCAACAGGCTCGGGGTGGGCGGCACCGGCGGCCGGAGGTCACGCAACTGGGCCGCGGGTACGAATACATGGACCTGGAGCCAGAGCCGCCGGTATTGCCCTCGGATCAGGGCGCGGGACCAATGGGATTTGCCGGGACCGAACGCACGGTGGCCGGGGCACAGCCGGCGGGATTGACCACAGTGGTCGGCGGCTCCTACGGCGGCGGGTCGACGGCGCCGATGATGCCGAGCACCTGGGAGCACGAGCTCGACTGAGCGACCGTGGGCTGCCGGCCGGGGCCCGCGTGAAAAGATCGAGCCATCATGAACACCGCTACCGCAACCCGCCGGGTCTTCTCCGGTGTGCAGCCCACCTCTGACTCGCTTCACCTCGGCAACGCCCTGGGTGCGGTGACTCATTGGGCCGAGTTGCAGGACGACCACGACACGTTCTTCTGCGTCGTCGACCTGCATGCCATCACCATCCCGCAGGATCCCGACGTGTTGCGGCGGCGCACGCTGGTCACCGCGGCGCAATATCTGGCGCTGGGCGTCGACCCGGCCCGCAGCACGATCTTTGTGCAAAGTCACGTGCCGGCCCACACTCAGCTGGCTTGGGTGCTGGGCTGTTTCACCGGTTTCGGCCAGGCCTCGCGGATGACACAGTTCAAAGACAAGTCGACGCGCCAGGGCGCCGAGTCGACGACGGTCGGGCTGTTCACCTACCCGGTATTGCAGGCTGCCGACGTGCTGGCCTACGACGCCGAACTGGTGCCGGTCGGCGAGGACCAGCGCCAGCATCTCGAGTTGGCCCGCGACGTGGCGCAGCGCTTCAACAGCCGGTTCCCGGACACTTTCGTCGTTCCCGACCTGCTCATCCCCAAGGTCACCGCCAAGATCTACGATTTGCAGGACCCGTCGGCCAAGATGAGTAAATCGGCGGCCACCGACGCCGGCCTGATCAATCTGCTCGACGATCCGCGGTTGTCGGCCAAGAAGATTCGCTCGGCGGTGACCGACAGCGAACGCGACATCCGCTATGACCCGGAGGCTAAACCGGGGGTGTCTAATCTGCTCGGGATCCAGTCCGCGGTCAGTGGCGTCGACCTCGACACCGTGGTAGAGCATTACGCCGGGCGCGGTTATGGCGACCTGAAGAAGGACACGGCCCAAGCCGTCGTCGAATTCGTGACACCGATCAAGACCCGGGTCGACGAGTTGCTCGCAGATCCGGCCGAATTGGAATCCGTGCTCGCCACCGGAGCGGCACGAGCGCAGGATGTGGCCGCAAAAACGGTCGATCGTGTCTACGACCGGCTAGGGTTTCTTCCACGACGTTTCTAGTCCGCGACGATGCGGAGGTCATGAGCGAATCGGCCCAACCCGGACTTCTGGATCGGCTGCGTGCGCGGTACCGGTGGTTCGACCGTGTGATGCAGGCCAACGAGCGTTTCAATGACGCCAGGGGCAACTATTTCGCGGCCGGCCTCACCTACTACACAATCTTTGCGCTGTTTCCCTTGCTGATGGTCGGTTTCGCCGTTGGCGGGTTCGTCTTATCGCGCCGGCCGGCGCTATTGACCGAGATCGACCACAAGGTGCGGGCCAGTGTGCCCGGTAACCTGGGTCAACAGGTAGTCGATTTGATGAATACCGCGATCGACTCGCGCGCGTCGGTCGGCCTGATCGGCTTGGCCACCGCGGCGTGGGCGGGTCTGAGCTGGATGGCCCATCTGCGCGAAGCGCTCAGCGAGATGTGGATGCAGCGCGGCGAGCGACCCGGATTCGTCCGCACCAAGGTGTCGGATCTGGTGGCGATGGTGTCCACGTTCGTCGCGATCATGGCGACGTTGGCGCTGAGCGCGCTGGCCAGTGCCGCACCGATGGCCAAAGTGCTTGGCTGGCTGGGCATTCACCACGTGCCGATGCTGGACGTGATCTTCCGCGGCGTATCGGTGTTGATGTCGGTGGTGGTGTCGTGGCTGGTGTTCACCTGGATGATCGCCCGGCTGCCCCGGGAGTCGATCAGCTTCGCCAGCTCGGTGCGAGCCGGGCTGCTTGCCGCGATTGGGTTCGAGGTGTTCAAGTTGGTCGGGTCGATCTATCTGCGGTCGGTGCTGCACACCCCGGCCGGCGCGACGTTCGGCCCGGTGCTGGGGTTGATGGTGTTCGTCTACATCACCGCGCGACTGCTGTTGTTCGCCACCGCCTGGGCAGCGACATCACCGGACAATCTGCTTGCGGCGCCAGTAGAGCCGCCCGAACCCGCGATGATCACCACCCGGATGCAACCCGACGACGGTTTGAGCGCTCGGCAGGCGCTGGTCGCTGCAGCGGCCGGAGCCATTGGCGCGCTGGGGCTTTCCCGGCTGCTTCGTCGGCGTTAACTCACCACCCTCTCTCCATCGAAACTGCGGCTACGGCGACTTCAAGGCGAAAGTCCCGCACTGAACGCAGTTTCGGCGCTGTCAGCGCAGTCTCGGCACTGTGGATCAACGCCCGGGGGCGTATCTGTGCCTGGCGACCGGTGTGGTCTCGTGTCGCCGTTAGCTCACCACCTTGAGGCCGACTATGCAACCGACGACGCCGGCGATGAGCAGCACCTTGATCAGTGACGCAGCTTCGTCTCCGGTCAACATGGCGTAGGCGACGGTGAGCACCGCGCCGATGCCCACCCACACCGCATAACTGGTTCCGGTCGGCAGGCTGCGCATCGCGAACGCCAATCCCGCCATCGACAACGTCAGCGCGACAACGAAAGCCAGTGAGGCACCCAGTCGAGAGAAGCCGTCGGATCGGTTCAGGGCCGTCGCCCATACCGCCTCCAGCACTCCGGATATCACCAACACCACCCAGGCCATCGTGCACCTCCGCAGCGCCGTCTTGTCTGGCCCGGTACGGTGCACCTCGTCGGGTTGTCAGTTGCTGACCGGCTCGAGGATAGCAAAGTCTAAGGGAGCCCGGATCTTCCGAGCTCTGCGGTCATCTGCTGCGCGAATACCGTGGCGGCTTTGAGTGGACGGACCATCACGGTCAATTCGTCGATCAAACCGTCGCCGCGACTGTGCAGGAAGTCGCAGCCCTGGATCTGCAAACCGTCGACGGTGGCGTTGAACAGTAGTGCGTGGTCGGCGGCGCCGGCGTCGATTTCCCTTTCGAAGCGAAACTCTTGCAATACGGTCGCTACCGCGGAGATGATGGCTGCCACGGTGTTGCGGCCGGTGTAGGGCCGGTGCGCGACCGGGCTGTGCAAGATTACGTCGTCGGTGAACAGTGTGCCTATCGTGTCGATATCGCCGGCCTCGACGGCAGCGCGGAATGCATGCATGCTCACATCACCGGCGCGCGGCCCACGGCTACGGTGACCGCGGCGATCAGAATCAAGATGTTCACCGCGACACTGCGCGGTTCGCGAAGGTACGCGTGCGAGCTCATTGCGCCTATCATGACGACCACGAAACCGAGCGCGGCGAGCGGTGTCAGGTACGGCGCGACTCCGGTGATCGTGGGCATCAGTATTCCTATGGCGCCAAGCAATTCGCAGAACGCGGTCACGCGGACCACCGGCAGCGGAAACGGTGCAACACCGGTTTGGCCGCTGGCGATGAGCCGGTCCTTGGGCCAGCTGATTTTCGCCAGTCCCGACGCCGTAAAGACGGCAGCGAGCAACACTTGCAGGGTCCACAGCAGGACATTCATTCCTGACCTCCAATCGACGTAGGTTCACCATTAAGACGTGGTGCCGTCGTCGGATGTGACAGCGGATGTCAGGACAGCGGTGGGCTAGCGCGACACCGTGGGTGCGAGCCATTCGCCGTTGGTCATCACGGCGGTCACCGCTAGATCGCCGTCCAGTACTACAACGTCGGCTTTGCGGCCGGTGCAGAGCGCCCCGACGTCGTCCAGCCCGAGCGTGCGCGCCGGGGTCGCCGAGGTCATCTGCACCGCGGCGGACAGGCCCGCATCGGCGGCCGCCGCCCGGAAGAGTTGATCCATGGTCGCGGTGCTGCCCGCGATGGTCGGGGTGCCTCGCACCCGTGGCACCCCCGAGACGACCTCAATTTCCATTGTCCCGAGCCGGAATTCGCCGTCACCCACCCCGGCTGCCGAAATAGCGTCGGTGACGGCCGCGACCCGATCAGGTCCTGCGGTCGCGATCACCGCGGACAGCACAGCGGGGTGGACGTGAACCCCGTCGGCGATCAACTCGACCGTCACCCGCGGATCCTGCAGCAGCGCAAGCGATGGTCCGGGGTCGCGGTGGTGCAGTGGCCGCATGCCGTTGAACAGATGGGTGCCGGCCGTCGCGCCAAGCGCGATGGCATGGCGGGTCTGCTCGTAGGTCGCATCGGTATGTCCAACAGCCACAACGACTCCCGCATCGACGAAGCGGGTAATCGCGTTGTCGCTTCCGCGTCGTTCCGGTGCCAAGGTGACCATTCGGACCGCTCCGTCACCGGCCGCCAGCAGAGTGTCGATCTCAGCGGGCTCCGGGTCGCGCATCTGCTGAGGATCGTGCGCGCCGCACCGCCCTGGACTCAGCCACGGCCCCTCCAAGTGGATGCCGGCCACGACGCCGGCCTGTGTGGCTTCGGTCAGTGCCGACACCGCGTTGCGCAGATGGGCGGGGGAGGCGGTGACCACACTCGCCAATGTGGTGGTGGTGCCGTGTCGGCGATGAAACGCCGCCGCCCGCACAATATCTGCGCTGTCGGCATCGGTGTAACTCGCGCCGCCGCCGCCATGTACATGCATGTCGACGAATCCCGGCACCACGATCGCGCTCGGCAGGTTGACATCGGCCGGCCGGGGCGAAGGGCCGCTGCCGCAGCCCAGGATCCGATCACCCGACGTTTCCAGCCACCCCGGTCGGCAGACCCGCTGCTCGAGAACGATTGTGCCGGCAGTGATTAGAGCCACGACGGTGCATGTGGCGCGGTGGTAGGCAACTCCTCGGGCCAACTGCCGCCGTTCTCCCAGAAGTGCCGGATGTCTTCCAATTGCTTGCCTTTGGTCTCGGGAGCAAACCGATAGACGAAGACGAAGCTTGCGAGCGCGAAAACACCGAACACCGCGAAGGTTCCCGCGCCGCCCAAGGAACTCAGCATCGACAGGAACGCGCCGGCGACGATTGCGTTGGCCACCAAATCCGCAGTGAGCATGGCGCCGGATCCGAGCGACCGTAGCCGCGACGGCATGCTCTCGCCGGCGTACACCGATACCAGTGCGCCGAAGCCGAACGTGAAGCCGATCATGAAGATCAGCACACCGATGAACCCGAAAAGGGTGAGCGCATCGTAGGAGTCCGAGCCCACCGCGAATACCAGGATCAGCAGGACGTCAGCGGCGATCATCGTGGCGATGCCGATCAACAGAATCGGCCGGCGGCCCAGCCGGTCGACAAGCAGCAGCGAGACGACTACCGCGGCAAGGGCGGCGACTTGGACCACCGCCGGCAACAGCAGCAACGCGGAGCTGCCCCGAAAGCCCATCGCCTCGAACAGCCGCGGGCCGTAGCAGATGATGGCGTTGACGCCGGTGATCTGGATGAAAAACCCGAGGCCGACCAAAAAGACGGTGGCTCGCAGATACGGCCGGCGCACCATCTCGGCGACTACACCGCCGCTTTCTTCGTTTTCTTCGCGAAGCGCGCGGCCGATCTCGGCGATCTCCTGCTCGACGTCGCGTGCCGGTTCGATCCGCTGCAGCGCCCGGCGTGCGTCAGCAGTGCGGCCCTTGAGCATGTACCAGCGCGCGGTGTCGGGCAGCCGGTGCAACAGCAGCAACGCCAGCACGGCGGGCAGGGCGGCCAGCCCCAGCATCAATCGCCAACTCTGCGACCCGGACAGCAGGTAAGCCGCTACGTAGCCGAGGATGATGCCGATAACGGTGGCCACCTGGTAGGCGACCAGCATCGAGCCGCGGACCGCCGCGGGGGAGGATTCGGCGACGAATACCGGCGCCACCACCATGGACAGCCCGATGGCCAGCCCCAAAAGCAGCCGCGCTACCAGCAGCATCGGCATCGAGGGCGCCATTGCTCCCAGCACCGCCAGCACCGCGTAGGCGGCGGTGGCCAGCGTAAGCGACTTCTTTCGTCCGACCGCATTGGCCAGTGGCCCACCACCCATTGCCCCGACGATCTGGCCGATGACCACCGCTGTGGTGACCAGCTCCTGCTGGTGTGTGCTGAGGTGAAAGCCGTCGGTGATATACAGCAGCGCGCCGGCGATGTTGGACAGGTCGTAGCCGCAGATCAGGCCGACACTTGCCGCGGTGATCCCGATTAGCAGCACTCGTCGCGACAGCTGCGCCTGATTGATTCGTGGCATGGGCATACGCCCTCCTACGTTAGGCGGCGCGCGCGGTTGCGGGGTGGCCGGGCAGGCACCGGCCCGGCGCCACGCCGTGTGGTATGCGCCGGGTGATCAGAATTCGCGCTGCGGCCTGCGGTTCAGCGAGCGGGCGACCATGATCAAGCCGAACACGATGATGGTGCCGATGACCGCCACGCCGACTCGCACCGGCAGCGCGTCGGCGGGCGGCACGATGGCGGCGGCGGCGCGGGCGGCGAGGCCGTCGCCATCGGCATCGGCGACGGGTTTGGCGGCCACCAGCGCCGGGTCCGGCTCGATCAGCGTTCCCACCCGAGTGCCCGGGGAAGTGGCGAATCCGTAGTCCAGTAGATGTGCGGCCTGTTGCCACGGCGCGATCGGCTGACGGGTGCCGTGCAGCAGTACGGCCATCAGCCGGCGACCGTCCCGGTTGGCTGCACCTACGAACGTCTGACCGGCGTCGTCGGTGTAGCCGGTTTTGCCGCCCAGCGCGCCTGGATAGTGTGCGAGCAACTGGTTGTCGTTCTCCAGCTGATAACCCGGGGCATCGCCGTGGCCGGGGAAGTCGAAGGTCGGTGTCGCGACGATGCCGGCGAATGTCGGGTTCTCCCAGGCATACCGGTAGAACAGGCCGATGTCGTAGGCGGATGTGCTCATGCCGGGCCCGTCCAATCCGGACGGTGTCGCGACGCGGGTGTCGCGCCCGCCGAGCTTGGCGGCCAGCGTGTTGATCTTCTCCAGGGCGACCTGCATGCCGCCCAGCTGCACGGCCAGCGCGTGGGCGGCGTCGTTGCCGGAATGCATGAGCAGCCCGTGCAAGAGCTGGTTGACGGTGTAGGTGCCGCCGGGCGCGACGCCCACTTTGGTGCCCTCTGCGGCGGCGTCCTCCGGGGTGCCGTCGACGGTCTTGTTGAGGTTGAGTTCGTTGAGCGATGCCATCGCGACCAGCACCTTGATGACGCTGGCCGGCCGGTGCCGACCGTGGGGGTCGCGGGCGGCGAGGATGGCGCCGCTGTCGAGGTCGGCCACCACCCACGCCTCGGCGGAGATGTCGTCGGGCACTGGTGGCGTGTCCGGCGCGGCGATGACGCCGCAGCCGGCCAGCGCGTTGCCGCCGACTGGCGACGGCGGCACCGGCAGCGGAAGCGGCGGATCACCGGCCTGGGGCACCTCCGACGAATCCACCGCCGGCGGGGTGGACACCTTGTAGCGGCACGCGTCCGGCGCGGTGTCGGGCTCGGCCACGGCGGCGGGCAGGCTGGGCACCGCAGCTAAGAAAACCGCTGCTGCCAGGCACGATGCGGAACGTAAGAAGACCATCGTGTGTGCAGGGTAGGCGATCGGCGGCCCGATTCAACGGCGCCGCGCTGTGACTGATGTTGCAGAAGTTAAAAAGCTGAGGTTCAACGGGCGCCGGCCGCCGCAAGCTCGACGTGCGCGACGGCCGGGAAATCAATCGTGCCCATCCATAGCTTGCCGGCGCTTTCGACAAGCCCGGTGACGACGCCGAAGTCGGGATGACTGGTGCGTAGGCCGGCGACGGGCGCACCGCCGTCCGGGTCGAACGCGACGGCCCACACCTCGGGTTTGATCCGTGGTTGCAGGCGCTCGGGCAGTCGCCACGCGATCTTGCGCAGGATCGGCGGGCGCGGCAGCAGCCATTCCAGCGCGGTATTGGCCGGGGCGACCATCGCCGTCCAGATCCGCCCGTCGGCACCCGTGGACAGGTTGTCGGGCATGCCGGGCAGATTCACCGCCAGCGGTGTCACCGAACCGGCATGCGGGCCGGTCAGCCAATACTTCGACAGCCGGCGCGCCTGGGTTTCGGCGAAGACCAGCGCCGATTCGTCAGTCGTCGCCGTTACCCCGTTGGCGAAGTAGAGTCCGTCGACCAGCGAAGTGACGGTGCCGTCGGTACCGAGCCGGAACAGGCCGCCGCGTCCGCGTGCCTCGATGACCGCCGCGGTGTAGTCCTCGAAACGAAAATCACACGTCGATTCGGTGAAATAGATTGTGCCGTCGAATGTTTCGGTGACATTGGAACAGAACATCAGTGGTCGGCCGGCCACCGATTCGACCAGTGTTTCCAGCGCGTGGCTGTTCGGGTCCAGCGCAAGCAGTCCCCGGTGGCTGTCGCAGATCAGCACCCGCCCGTCGCGGGCCACGTGCAGGCCCAGCGGCCGGCCGCCGGTGTCAGCGACGACGGTGACCTCGTGTCCATCCGTCGAGATTTGGACAACGCGACCGTCTTCCAGGCCGGTCCATAGCCGGCCGGCGGCGTCGGCGACGACGTCCTCGGGTCCATTGCCGGGCAGCGGGACGACTGTGATGCTCGCCGTCGGCATGTCGGGAAGCGGGTCGACCGGTGGTGGCTGCCAGCGGACCGGGTCGATACGTGGTTTGCTCACAGGCGCATCTTGCCGCGAAAGTGCAACTACCGACGCTGTTCCTCGAGAAATACGTCGGTAGTTGCACTTTCGCGAGACTAGAGATGACTTTCTGTGAGCGCACTGCGCAGAATCGATTCGATGGTGTCGAATTCGGTTGGGCCGCTGATCAGTGGCGGCGCCAGCTGAATCGCCGGGTCGCCGCGGTTGTCGATGCGGCAATACAGCCCGGCCTCGTAGATCGCCGCGGACAGCATGGGCAGCAGCCGCTGGCGTTCCTCGGGGCTGAAGGTCTGTCTGGTCGCCTGGTCCTTGACCAATTCGATCGAGTAGAAGTAGCCCTCGCCGCGGACATCGCCGACCAGCGGCAGGTCGTAGAGCCTCTCCAGAGCGGTGCGGAAGCCCGCTGCGTGGTGTTTGACGCGATCGGTCAGGCCCTCGCGCTCAAAGATGTCGAGGTTGGCCAATGCGACCGCGGCCGACACCGGATGCCCGCCGAACGTATAGCCGTGCGGGAACATCGTCGTTGCGTCGTCGAAAGGCTCGAACAGCCGGTCGCTGGCGATCATCGCGCCGATTGGCGAGTATCCCGACGTCATCCCCTTGGCGCAGGTGATCAGGTCGGGTACGTAGCCGAAATCTTCGCAGGCGAACATCGATCCGATGCGGCCGAAGGCACAGATCACTTCGTCGGAGACCAGCAGCACGTCGTAGTCGTCGCAGATCTCCCGGACCCGCTCGAAATAGCCAGGCGGAGGCGGGATGCTGCCGCCCGCGTTTTGTACCGGTTCGAGGAACACCGCGGCGACGGTGTCGGGGCCCTCGAACTCGATCGCCTCGCCGATCCGGTCGGCGGCCCACCGTCCGAAAGCTTTGGCGTCGGCGTCGAACGGTTCAGCTGCGCGGTAGAAGTTCGTGTTGGGCACCTTCACCGCTCCTGGCACCAGTGGCTCGAACGGGGCCTTGAACTCCGGCACCCCGGTGATGGCCAGCGCGCCCTGCGGGGTGCCGTGGTAGGCGACGGCACGCGAAATCGCTTTGTACTTACCGGGTTTGCCGGTGAGCTTGAAGTACTGCTTGGCCAGTTTCCACGCGGTTTCCACCGCCTCGCCGCCACCGGTGGTGAAGAACACCCGGTTCAGGTCGCCGGGCGCGTAGTGCGCCAGCCGTTCGGCCAGCTCGATAGCCGGCGGCGTGGCGTAGGACCACAGCGGAAAGTACGCCAGCGTGCGGGCCTGCGCGGCGGCCGCCTCGGCGAGTTCGGCGCGGCCGTGTCCGACCTGCACGGTGAACAGCCCGGAGAGCCCGTCGAGGTAGCTTTTGCCGCGGTCGTCCCAGATCGTGACGCCTTCGCCGCGGGTGATGATCGGCGGTGTGATGCCGGGGCCATGCCGGGCGAAGTGTCCCCATAGGTGCCGGTCGGCCTTGGCTGACAGATTCTTGCTCATGTTGCCCGCGAGCGTAACGCCACGACGCTTTTGGGCGGTTGAATTGTCAGTGGCGTTACGCTCGGCGCCGGCTAAC